>CAWKIY010000124.1:0-13901 GCA_963849245.1 candidate division FCPU426 bacterium
TGTTCCCTTCGCCTTCGACCAGTACGTGTATTGCTCCTTGGCCACCTGCCGCTTCAGTGAACCCAGCTGCTTTTCCACTTCCACCACAATATCGTTCACGCGGGAAAGATTTAGTTTCGAGGATTCCAGCTTCGCTTCCGCCAGGCGCTTCTTGCTCTTGAATTTGGTTACGCCCGCAGCCTCTTCGATGATGGCGCGGCGTTCCATGGGCTGGTTGAGAGAATCTGCCCGATGCGCCCCTGCTCGATGATCGCGTAAGAACCGAGTTTTTTCTAAGGACAAGGTGGCACCCGTCCTAAAAATTGAGTAAAATCAAACAAAGTTCTAAAGGATATTCATGCTCTTCTATCGGTCGGATTGTCGGTATTTTACCGGTGAAAAACCCTGTGCCCCCCACAAAGCCGAAGGCGTTGTTTGTAAGGATTGCCCCCGTTACGATCCTATCAAAGAACGTATCCTTATCATTAAGCTGGATGCCGCAGGAGATGTCTTAAGATCGACCTCGATTCTTCCGGCTTTTAAAAAGAATAATCCAGGATGTTCTATTTGGTGGGTCACAGAGAACTCCTCCAAACCCCTTCTGGAAAAGAACCCCTATATCGATGTTTTGTTGGGTGTGGAAGCCGCTTTACCGGGTTTTTTGGGTGCGACCACTTTCAGTCAAGCTTTCAATTTTGATATGAGCCGTAAAGCAGCGGCCATTCTCCACATGGCTAATTCCAACGTCAAAAAGGGTTTTGGCCTTTCGAAGGAAGGAGTAGTAGTTCCCTTGGAAAGCGTCGATGAGGAATGGTTCGAGATGGGTATTTTTGACGCGGTGAAAAGGGCAAACCAAAGAACTTATCAGGACCACTTGTTTCAATTGGGCGGATTAAAATACGCCGGGGAGAATCCCCAACTAGTTTTGACTGAAAAAGAACTCGACTGGGCTCAGGGGTTTGCCGAAAAAAATAAGTTGTCCAAATATAAAAAAATCGTTGGGTTTAATATCGGCTCGGGCGGCCGTTGGCCAATGAAACGCTGGCGATTGGACGGTTTTTCCTGGCTGGCTCGGCAACTTAAGAAAAAGTACCCGAAGAACGCTGTACTCCTTTATGGGGGGCCGGAAGAGAGGGAATTGATGCCCGCTTTGGCGAAGAAACTGAAAGGTATTTGTGTCCCGACTGGAACTGAAAATACCATGCGACAATTCGCCTCGCTGGTGAACCTGACAGATGTGCTCGTTACGGGAGATACTTTGGCTTTGCACGTGGCCATTGCCTTAGGTAAAAGAATGGTGGCCTATTTTGGGCCGACTTCAGACGTGGAAATCGACCTTTACGGCCGGGGAGAAAAAGTGCTTCCTTCCTCACCCTGTGAATGCTATTACCAGAGCCGATGCAGCCAAAAGGTTTCTTGCATGGATAATCTTTCGGAAAAGAGCGTGCTGGCCGCGGTGGAAAGGCAGTTAAAACTCTCGTGAAAACCATTATTGTGGTTCCTACTTACAACGAAAGCGCCAACGTGTCTGAATTGGTTAAGCTTCTCTACAAAAACATCCCCCAGGCGCAAGTTTTGATTGTGGATGATTCCTCTCCTGATGGAACTTCCGAGGTGGTCAAAAAGCTTAAAAAGAAAAACTCTCGTTTACATCTCTTACAGAGGGATCGCTCGGTGAAGGGGCGGGGTTGGGCTGGCCGAGATGGTTTCGTGAAAGCCCTGGCTATGGGTGCGGATACTGTGATTGAGATGGACGCTGATTTATCTCATCAGCCGCAATTCATTCCCGCCATGTTGGCGCCGATTATTCAGGGAAAAGCCGACATGGTTTTGGGAAGCCGCTATATAAGGGGTGGAAAAGACATTGATCGGCCTTTTTATCGCCAAATGACAAGTAATTTTGCCAAACAATATTTGAAGTTGGTTTTGGGTCTTAAGGCTGACGATCCGACATCGGGTTTTCGGGCCTATTCCAAAAACGCTTTAAGGAAAATAAGTGTGGAGACCTTGACTGCCCGGGATCCTTTTACGGTTTCTGAAATTCTTTTCCGCTGTTATCGGGCGGGATTGCGTATCCAAGAAGTTCCAATTGTGTTTATTGATCGCACCAAAGGGGAGTCGAAACTGGGTTTATTGACTTTACTTAAATATTTGGGAAGGGCTTTACTACTCCGTTTAAATCCACGGTTTCCTTAGTCAAAATTTCCGGTTCTTATTCGGGACCAAGAACGTTCTCGTCTGAATGGAACTTGGCTTGAGTTTTTAAAATTATGAGTTGAAACTCATTTTAGTGCTTCGGGAAAGTCTGAAAGAAATGGTTCATGCAATCAACGATTCTTTCAATTTCTCGTGTTCCTATTTTAGGGTGAACGCCTATCCAGAATGTATTTTTCATAATGATGTCTGTATTGGTAAGTTCTTCCGCAATTCTATAGTTGATTTTTGAATTGGAGAAATAAGGTTGTTTCAGAAGGTTTCCGCCAAAGAGAAGTCTTGTTCCAATTTTGTTTCTTTCTAAATGTTCAACAAGAGAATTTCTTTCATTGCTTTTGGTTGTGATTGGAAATCCAAACCATGAAGGTTCCGAATTTTCGGTGGCGTACGGTAATATAATCCGATCTTTTAGAGGAGTTAGGCCTCTTTTCAGCAATTCAAAATTCCGTTTTCTTTTGACAATAAAATCGTCTGATTTTTCGAGTTGTGCTAAACCAATTGCGGCCTGAATATTAGTCATTTTTAAGTTATATCCAGCATGAGAATAAACATATTTGTGATCATAACCATCAGGGAGTTCACCGTGTTTTTGGCTAAATCTTTTGCCACAAGTATTGTCTGTTGCTGGAAGGCACCAGCAATCCCGGCCCCAGTTTCTGAATGAATCCACAGCTTTTTTGAGAAGGATGTTGTTCGTGAAAACAGCTCCGCCTTCACCTGTGGTTATGTGATGCGCAGGATACATGCTTAATGTAGCGAGGTCTCCGTAAGTGCCAACAGGGTTACCTTTGTATGTGCTGCCAAAAGCATCGCAGCAATCTTCAATCAAAAATAGTCCATGCTCGTCGCATACTTTTTTTATCTCTTCAACTTTGTAAGGATTTCCAAGAGTATGCGCTAGCATGATTGCTTTTGTTTTATTGGTAACGGCTTTTTTGATCCGTTCAGGAGTGGTGTTATAAGTTCCGAGCTCTACATCGACAAATACGGGTATCATTCCGTTTTGAATAATCGGATTTACCGTTGTCGGAAACCCTGCGGCAACTCCAATTACTTCGTCACCGGGAACAAGCCTTTTTTCTCTTAATAAAGGTGAAGTTAAAGCTGAAAGAGCTAGTAGGTTGGCTGAGGAGCCAGAGTTTGTGAGCAAACAAAATCGCGAGCCGAACTTTTGAGCGAGTTTTTCCGAAAAATCGTCGGAAAATCTTCCTTCGGCCCATCGGCCTTCAAGTACTGCTATTGTTCCCATAACAAGTTCTTTATAGTTATGTGATTGAGAAGCCACCAATATGTAATCGTCTTTTCTTTTTTTGAATTTTTTTAAAAAAATACTTATTAATCTTTTGCCCACGGAAAATAAAGCGGTTAAAAAATAATTCCTCACTAACATTTGGGTTCCTTTTTTGATAAAGACTGTTTAAAAACGAAATATATCAGTTAGGGGTTTTCGAGTATGGAGCGACTTTTACCGTTTTTAATAACATTTCGCCGGACAAAGTGAGGCCGCTGTTTGACTTCCTCGAATATCTTAGCGATATATTCCCCGATTATGGCTAATGCGAACAAATTGATGGAACCAAAAAAGAGGATTGCTAGAATTATTGTTGTGGCGCCTTTTGGGGCCAAGTTCGGCATTAGAAGGCGAATGGAAATTTCCAAGATCCCTACGGCGACACTAAAAAAAAACAGTATAGATCCTGTAAAACTAAGGATAGTGAGAGGAGTATAGCTATAGGATAAAATTCCTTTTTTAGCCCAGTCAATATTCTTAAAAAAACTATTGGTTGACCTGCCGAAGGCTCTTTCGGGTCTCAGATAATCCACTCCTATTTGTTTAAAACCAACGTAGGCCCTTACCCCTCTCAAAAAAAAGTCTCGTTCAGGAAATTGTAATATCGCCTTAACCACCCGCCGGTCAAGGAGCGAAAAATCGCCTGCGTCGTGAGGGATTTTCAAATAAGAAAAATAGTCGAAGACTATGTAAAAAAGCTTATAAAACAATTGCATGTAAAAAGGCGCCTGTCGTTTAACGCGGCATCCATAGATGACGTCATACCCCTCTCGCCATTTTTTAATAAATTTTTCAATTAATTCCGGAGGGTCCTGTAGGTCGCCATCCAAAAGGACGCAAGCGTTTTTGGTCGCTATTTCAAGACCGCTTCGAAAAGCTGCTTGTGAACCAAAGTTTCTAGAGTGAGATATTCCGATAACTCTGCGATTCTGCTGAGAGAGCTTAGTGATGGTCTCTTCGCTAGCATCAGGGCTATTGTCATTTACGAATATAATTTCATAATCGATTTTCAGTTTCTCAAAGGTTTGTTTGAGGCGATCATACATAAACGGAATGGCTTCATTATCTTTATAACAAGCGATCACAGCGGAAATGCTATGTTTGGTGTCCAGCTCAAATTGTTTGGATGATTTTTTATATTTTTCACTATCCTCTAGCCCTTTGTACCATTCAACAGTGAAGTGGATACCATCTGAAAACTTAGTGTGCGCCTCCCAGTCTAAAACCTTTTTAGTTTTGCGGGTATCGGCGAACCAATTTCCGACATCTCTTGCTCGTTCGGGAAGTGAGTTGAAGACAGGAGATTCTTTGATTTTGAAAATCTCTTCGGCAATTTTAGCGATTTCTCGGATAGTCTTTTTTTCACCGCTTCCGATGTTGAAGGACTCCCCGTACTGATCTGGTCTTAGCTTTATTGCTGTATCAAAAAAAGATTCGCAAACATCGTCAATGTAGACAAAATCCTTTGAAAAACCCGGATCTGCTAATTGGGGGTATTTTCCCTGTAATCCAAGACTGATTATATTAGGGATAAGCCTGCTGGAATCTTCCATTGGGCCGTAAATTGAATATAACCTTAAATTAGCGCAGGGAAATCTTTTCTTTTTTCCATAGTACATAAGCAAATTGCCGGCCGCCGCCTTGGAGACGGAATAATCACTATTGGGAGAAGGCGGATCGGATTCCACCGGGCCGGATACATTGTCCCCATATTCAGAGGAGCTTCCAGCGTGAACATAACAAGCAATATCTCGAGGTTCAAGACGTTGAAGTAATTTGGTAATCAGATTGAAGTTTGTTTCATAGATAAGATCATGATCAGTTTGGAAAAAGTAGCCGCCGTAGGCGACGCAATTAAATATTGTTTTAGGTTGGAGGTTATCGAAAAGAAGATCGAGGTTAGCATCAACAAGTAAATCGGTTTGAATAATATTTTTAGAAGGAAGATTTTCCAACCGCCAAGCTGGAGCATGTAAAAACGTTCCGAAGACATCTTCCCTATGTTTAAGGATCATTCGTAGTAAATTGGCTCCAATAAAACCGCTGGCACCCAGAACCAATATGGGTCCCTGAATTTTTTTTATTTTTTCCTCAATTGATCGCATTATTCGAACTCTTTCAAGATATTTTCGGCTGTTAAACCGCTTTCACTTCGGTGGAAACTCTGAGAACCATAGTAGCCGGAAAGGTAACCTTGAGCGCAAAAATGAGAGAATCGTCGGGGAGATTCCCCACTTAAAAGTAGGCAACGGCTTATCATTTCACCTACCCCGCCATGAGCTATATGTTCTTCTACTAGGATCAAGCGGCTTAAACGCTTGAGATCACTCATGAATTCTTCGGGAATAGTTTTTCTCTCAAAAGGTAATTCTGATAATACCCAAGTGTTAGGTCTTTTATTTTCAGGAAGTATTTTTAAAACGTCTAATAGGCTGCCAGCCAAGGGGCCTATTATCAAAAGAACGGGTCCTGAGCCTTTGAGGATTTTACGCCAAGGAGCATAGCTAGGAATTTCCAAATCCTTGGGTTTTTCATCCCTGGCTAAACGTAAATAAGCTGGATGGCTCAAAGAAAGAAGTTTTTCAACGATGGGTGGAATATCCATACTGAAAGCTGGGACGAAAACGTGCATATTTAAAAGTGACAGAAGGATCCCGTAATCCTCGACAGCATGATGACTGGCACCCATTACTCCATAGGCATAGCCGCCGCCGTTGCCAACTAGTTTGACCGGTAAGTCATGGATACAAACGTCATTGCGAACCTGTTCTAATGAGCGGGCGTAAATAAAAGGAGCAATACTGTAAGCCCAAGGAGAAAAACCGCGATTGGCCAAACCTGCCGCGACTGAAACCATATTTTGTTCCGCCACGCCTGCATTAATGAAACGGTGGCCCGCAGCTTTTTTTAAGGGCTCCAGAGCCATAAACCCTAAATCGCCGGTGAGAAAAACAAAGTCAGGGAGGTCGGCATATTTAACTAAAGTTTCACAAAAACTATTTTTCATGATTTTTCAATATCTTCCAAGGCTTGATGGTATTGGGTTTCGTTTAAGGGTAGGTAATGCCATTCCATTTTATTTTCCATAAAGGAAACGTTCTTACCTTTTGTGGTATTAGCAATAAAGGTCCGGGGACCATTTTTTTTATTATTTAAACTTTTTTCCAAGGCTTTCAGATCGTGGCCGTCAATTTCTTCAGTGATCATTCCAAAGGAACGAAATTTTTCTGTTAAAGAATCTAAACCCGCCACTTCTTTGGTTGTTCCGAATCCCTGTAGACCATTGCAATCAACAATTAAAGTTAGGGATTCTAATTTTTGATGTAACGCAAAAATTAGAGCCTCCCAATTAGAACCTTCTTGCCATTCGCCGTCGGACATCAAGCAAAAAACTCTTCCGGGCTCGTCTTTGAGTTTTTTGGCTAAGGCCACGCCGCATGCTAGGGAAAAACCATGCCCCAAACTGCCGGTGGCAAAAATAATTTCTTCTCGCCAGCGCGGTGGAGGATGGCCGCTCAGTTTCGTGTGATCTTTATGAAAAAGTTTTAGGTCCTCATCTTTCAATTTTCCCATGGACCAAAGAGTGACATAAAGAGCACCAGCCGAATGACCTTTAGAAAGAATAAAAAGATCGTCTTTTTTTAGGACTTGATGATGCAAAACCATTAAAGAATCGAGGCAGGATAGATTTCCGCCAATGTGACCAACACCGCTTTCGAAATGCATTTGAAGTAAGCGCTTTTTGGATTGACGGAGGAGTTGATCCAATGTTTCCAATTTTGATCACCTGAGCGTTAATGAATTAGAATATTCCATTAATGATACTACTTTGTCTGTAAATTCGTTAAATTTTAGAAAGTTCTAAAAAGGTGGCTGAAATTCTTTGCCGATGCTATTGTACAAATTCATAAGTTTAAGAGGATTCAGCTGAGTTTGTAGAGCACATTTGGATCAAGTTGAAGCTAGAGCTGGTTATTCCTCCGAAATATTAGAAAAGATACTCCGATCTTTGGAACAAAACATTTTCTTTGATTGTACTTCGAAAAGTATTTCTGAATTATGGTTAACTCAATTCACTGAAATCGAGAAAATGCAGGATTGAATTGGTTGGTACTAAAAGCGGATTAATATTAATCTCGGGAAGAGTGCTTTGAAAAAAAAGATCGCTATTCTTCAATCCAATTACATACCTTGGAAAGGTTATTTCGACATGATTCGGGGTGTGGACGAATTCATACTCTATGATGACATGCAATATACGCGCCGGGATTGGCGGAATCGCAACATGATAAAAACACCCCAAGGTTTAAAATGGTTGACCATTCCGGTCGTTGTGAAGGGGAAATTCGACCAAAAGATAAAAGAAACGGAGATTTCTGAAACTCATTGGGCGATCGATCACTGGAAAACGATCAAATTGTTTTACTCCAAGGCGCCTTTTTTCAAAAAGTATGAAAAAATATTTGAACAGGCTTATTTTGACTGTGGGGAAATCCGGTTTTTAAGCCAGGTCAATTTTAAATTCATCCATCTCATTTGTGAAATTATGGGGATTGGAACCAAACTCTCTTGGTCCATGGATTATCCTTTAGTTGAAGGTAAAACTGAACGTTTAGTAGGGCTTTGCCAATCCGCCGGAGCCACTCATTATCTTTCGGGACCGGCTGCGAAGGACTATATCGACAATGAAATATTTGAAAAAGCGGGTATCCAACTGGAATATATCGACTACAGTGGATATCCTGAATATGAGCAGTTGTATGGTGGATTTGAACATGGGGTTTCGGTCTTGGATCTCTTATTCAATACGGGTTCCTCAGCCTTTCAATTTATGAAACTTTAAGGCAGTAACAAGCTTTCCTTTTATAATTGAAATAAGGAAACGAGTTCTCTCGAAATGAAAAATATTCTCATTCCTATTAACGAATACTATACCCAGAAAATTCGGCTTCATGGAAGAACCGCTTTAGGAGTGGATTGGAAAAGTCCTGAGTCTCAGGTTTTAAGGTTTGAGCAATTGACCAAAATGATCGATGGATCCAAACGGTTTACATTAAGCGATTTCGGTTGTGGTTACGGCTTGTTGTGCGATTTTCTTCAAAAAAAGGGATTTTCTTTTCAATACTATGGTTTTGATATCTCCGCTGAGATGATTCTACAGGCCAAAACCTGTTTTTCTTCTAATGCTTCGGCCCATTTCAAAGTCGGAAATAAGGCTTCCCGCAAAACGGATTACGCGGTGGCTAGCGGTATTTTCAATGTTCGCTTAAAAGCTAAAAAGGAGCTATGGAAGAGATATATTCTGGATACCCTCAATGAAATGAACCGATGCACCAAAAAAGGTTTTTCATTCAACTGTCTTACTCTTTATTCGGACAAAGAGAGAATGCGTAGAGACCTTTATTATGCCGACTCCTTATTTTTTTTCGATTATTGTAAAAAGCATTTTTCGAAAAATGTGGCGCTTTTGCACGATTATGGATTGTATGAGTTTACGATATTGATTCGGAAAGACATTTAGGCTCAAGGAGGCGGCAATGAAACCAATAATTATTTTCGGGGCGGGTGATATAGCGTCGGTCGCCCATTTTTATTTTAATCATGACACTTCTCGAAAGGTAGCTGCCTTCACGGTGAATCGAGAATATATTAAAGAAGCTCAATATTGTGGCTTGCCTATTATTGCGTTTGAGGAAGTTGAATCTCAATATCCGCCGGATCAATATGATCTTTTTGTAGCGGTTAGCTACGCCAAAATGAATCAAGTTCGCGAACAAAAATGCAGCGAGGCTAAGGCTAAGGGCTATACTTTGGTTTCTTATATCAGTTCTAAAGCCACTGTTTGGCCAGGAGTTCCTTTTGGCGAGAATTGCTTTATTTTAGAAGATAATACGATACAGCCTTTTTCGAAGATTGGGGATCGTGTCACGCTTTGGAGTGGAAACCATATTGGGCATCATTCTGAAATAGGAAATAATTGTTTCGTTACTTCACATGTAGTTGTTTCCGGTGGTGTAAAAATCGGAGATAACTGCTTTATTGGGGTCAACGCAACGCTTCGTGATCACATAACCATTGGAAAGCATTGCATTATCGGGGCGGCCAGTCTTATCTTGAAGGATACGCAGGACTATGGTGTTTACATCGGGAATCCGGCGGAGCTTTCCCCAGTTCCCAGTAACCGTATTAAAAAGCTTTAAAAAAGAAGTGATTTAAAAATTTTGGGTTTTAAAAATGGCGAAGAGCCGATTGTTTCAGATAAATTTAATAATTACTGTAAACTTCCTTGACGATCAGAGGCCGCTTTTTAACTTCGATAAAAATTCGACCTAAATAAAGACCCACCACACCTATGGACGCAATTCCGAAGCCGCCTAAAAAACTAATCAATAAAATGATGGAAAACCAACCAGCCAAAAATCGCATTCCAAGAAAAGCCACTCGAAAAAAGAGGAAAATAATTCCGCCAAAAGAAAGTAGGCTGAGGAAAATTCCGGAATAAAAAATGAAAAAAAGCGGACGATCGCTAAATGCGGTAACGGCGTTAAGGGCACTCAAAAATCTGCGTGATAAGTTATAAGAGGTTTTTCCTTTTGACGTTTTATTTGCCTCTAATATTTCTATTTTGAATCCGGCTAAGCTACAAAGTCCTGACAGGAAGAATTCTCTTTCGTCGTGCAAAAGTAATGCTTTGACAAAGCGGCGTGTCATGAGTCTAGATATCATTGCATTTTCCGGAACGTTGGAATCGGATAAGGCGTTAAAAAACTTATAAAATAAGTGCCCTGTAATTTTTTCGAACACGCCTCCTTTACGCCGTTTTTGAACTGCTTGAACCATGTCCGCAGGATCTTTTTTCCCCGCCGATTTCATTTTTTGATAAAGTTCGTAAAATAATTCAGGAGCTTCTTCCAAGTCGCAATCGATTAAGAAAACCAAATCCCCTTTAGCGTAGCTCAAACCCTTCATGATCGCCTTATGGTGCCCGAAGTTACGAGATAAGGCGATGACCTTTAAAGGATATTTATCTTTAAGGAAGCTCCTGGCGACGGAGAGAGAATTGTCTGGAGATCCATCATCAACAAAAATCAATTCGAAATCAGAAGTGATGGAAGAGACCGCTTTTATTGCTCGTCGGTAAAATTCGGGAATGTACTCGGCTGACTCATATAAGGTAGTCACAACACTAACACGCATTATGCTTCCTTTGGTTTTGTACTTGGATCCTGATTGTAATCCGAACGAATAATAATGGGTAGAATCATCCAACGCCCATCGGTTTTGGACCAGTCTAATGGTTCATTTGGATCTATAGCAGCAACTCCGTGGCGGACATCGGGGGATAGAACTAACAAATCTCCTATTTCAGCATGCGGATCAATTGGAATCGGATCCGATTTCTCATTTTTTCGCAAGTATAGACCTCCTTGATGGTAATCTTTACCGAAACCGGAGGCTAAGATAATTGTTTGAATTTTAGCGAAGGAACTGGTGGGGTCGACATGTTCTTTGAGATAGCCGCCCCCTCGGGGGTACTGATGGGAAACGATGCGTGAAATAACCCCTTCGGATGGAATAGTGTCATAAAAAGATCCTTTAGGTTGGCCTGCAAGATAGTTTTTTATTTCAAATACATCTTTAAAATCGTCAAAAACATCACGGTGGCGATTCCAACGATGAAAATAGTAGGAGTGCATTTTAGCTCGAACATAAGAATTCGGATATTCATCATTGATTCGATGATAATCGGGGCAGCCATCCAAGCAGGGATGCCAAGAAGGTTCAAAGGTTTGACGAAATGACTCCAAAAGCGAGAAAAACTCTTTTATTTTCTTCTTAGAGTAAAAATCTTTAACCACATAAACCGTGTTGTCTTTAATGGAATTCATGAAGAGTTCGGTTTCTCGATACACTAGATCCAAAAATTTTTCCGGTGAAATATTTTGAATCATTTTTCTCCCCTAAAAACCTCTAAGCATAACAGCGATACGATAATATATTACTGAGGATTACTCCTATAAATGAACCTTACTCTGAAAGAATATACACCCAGTTGTGGGAAGGGTTAAGTAAAAAAACGGAATGCTATCGGAGGGACGCTTGCGACGGCTCTTTTGATAAAATTAAAATTACGGGGTCCAGTATGAAATGGAAAAAGCTGGGGTTGATCTTTAATGCGCACGGACAACAAGAATGGATGAAAAGTCACGCTTCGGTTCCTTTCGCTGAATTTATTAGCGATGATTTATTTCGAATTTATTTTAGTACCCGAGACGGTCAAAATCGGTCTCAAGTTGGTTTTCTTGAATTGAATATAAAACAACCTCAAAGAATCATTAATCTTTCATCGGAGCCTATTTTGGGTCCGGGCGGTATGGGCTTTTTTGACGCGGATGGGGCTATGCTTTCGTGGATAGAACGAAACAAGGGCGAAAAACTAATTTATTATATTGGTTGGAACCTGGCCCATGGCGTTCCTTTCCGCAATTCAATCGGCTTAGCTTTTGCGGATGATTCTTTTGGATCATTTCGAAAGCAATTCGAGGGTCCTATTGTTGATCGGAGTATTTTTGACCCTTGTTTCGTCGCGAGTTGTTGTGTTCTCAAAGAGGGAGACAAATGGAGAATGTGGTATCTTTCCTGCCTTCGATGGGAAAAAACGAGAAATGATAAACTTCGGCACCGTTATCACATTAAATATGCGGAATCAAAAGATGGAATTTATTGGGAAAGAAACGGTAAGGTGTGTATCGACTTCAAAAATGAAGATGAATATGCTATTTCTCGACCCAGCGTGCTGAAGGAGGAGGGTCTTTACAAAATGTGGTATTCTTACAGGGGTGATTGCTATCAAATTGGTTATGCCGAATCTGTAGATGGTCTAAAATGGATTCGTAAGGATGAACAAGCTGGGATTGAAACATCCCTGTCTGGATGGGATAGCGAAATGATTGAGTACCCTCACGTTTTTGTACATGAAGGACGAAAATACATGTTGTATAACGGAAATGGGTACGGCAAAACTGGTTTTGGATTGGCAGTTTTGGAGGATTAAGAGTGACTCGTCTACAGGCTTTGGGGTCTATTTTTTTAATGATTTTACTTACGGTTTATGGCCAGTTAATTCTCAAGTGGAGAATTAGCGAAGCGGGTATTATTCCTCACGGATTAGGCGAAAAATTACTTTTCATTTTAAGACTTTTCTTAACACCCTGGGTTTTAAGCGGATTTATCGCAGCGTTTTTGGCTTCTTTAGCGTGGATGTTAGCTCTAACTAGGCTTCCTTTAAGTTATGCTTATCCTTTTACTAGTTTGTCTTTTGTTTTAGTTTTCTCTTTAAGTGTTTTTTTCTTTCACGAGCCGGTAACCCGTACTCGTATTATTGGTTTAGTTTTAATAATTGGCGGAATCGTCATTAGCTGTCAGGAATAATATTTTTTTCATTAGGCTGATTTCTTTGGCATAAAGCTTTTTTTATTTTCGTTTTTCAACTTTTTTAATTTTTTATTAAGAAAGGTCAGGCGTTTTGATCCCGATTGGTTTTAATAAACCTTATCTTACCGGCCGAGAATTGGACTATATTCGTCAAGCTTGCGATACGGGGAAACTATCAGGTAATGGCCCCTTTAGCCAACAATGTCATCAATGGCTCGAGAAATATTCAAATTGTTCAAAAGCTCTTTTAACCCATTCCGGTACTGCGGCATTAGAAATGGCGGCTCTGCTTTTAGATATACAACCCGGCGATGAAGTGATTATGCCCTCCTATACTTTTGTTTCTACTGCTAACGCTTTTGTTCTCAGGGGCGGCGTTCCGGTTTTCGTGGATATTCGTCCAGATACTTTAAATTTAGATGAAACTCTTGTGGAAGGAGCGGTGACTTCTCGGACCAAGGCGATTGTGCCTGTCCATTACGCGGGAGTAGGTTGTGAGATGGAAGTTCTTAATCAAATCGCCGCCCGGCATAATCTTATCGTTGTTGAAGATGCCGCCCACGGAGCGATGGCCTATTATAAAAATAAACCTCTTGGATCCTGGGGTCACATGGCTGCTTTTAGTTTTCACGATACTAAAAATATTATTTCTGGCGAAGGCGGGGCGCTGTTATTGAATGAAGCTGGGTTCGTTGAACGGGCGGAAATCATCTGGGAAAAAGGAACCAATCGTAAAAAGTTTTTTCGAGGAGAAGTGGATAAATACACATGGGTTGATTTGGGATCCTCTTTTTTACCGAGTGAACTAACGGGTGCCTTTTTATTCGCCCAAATGGAAAAAGCGGAAGAAATCACCCGTCGTCGCCTTGATTTATGGAATGTTTACCATCAGGCTTTTTTAGAATTGGAAAAGTCTGGAAAAGTGAGGCGTCCGTTTATTCCAGAAGGGTGTATTCACAACGCCCATATGTATTATTTATTA
>CAWKIY010000125.1:0-33499 GCA_963849245.1 candidate division FCPU426 bacterium
CGGGAAGAATCCCTTTTGGACGGCTGTTTGAAAGATTTGGAAGCGTTAAAAGAACGCCTTAAAAAAGTTTCCGCCGAAGGCAACCGGTTGTTTAATCCGGGCTGGCATGTGGCTTTGGACCTGCGCAACATGCTGATTGTGGGCGAGGCTTTGGCCAAGGCCGCGAAAGAACGCAAGGAGTCCCGCGGAGGCCACACCCGCACCGATTACACCACCTATTCGAAAGATTTCGCCAAAAAGCGCGTGGTAGTGCATAAGAAGGGCGACCAAATGGAAGTGATTCAAGAAGACCTGCCGCAATTGCCGGCGGATTTGGAAGCCGAATTGATCAAAGAAGGCTTATTAAAGCCGGAGATTTTAAAACAGCTGCGCGGTGAAGCCCCCGCTCATTAATGAAGCGATAAGGAGAAACGGACATGTCTAAAATTCATATGCGGGTTTACCGTGGAAATTCCGAAAGCGGGCAGCTCAAAGATTACGACGTCGAGGTCGCCGAGGGCATGGTGGTGCTGGACGCCATCCATAACCTGCAGGCTACCCAGGCCTCGGATTTAGCCTGTCGCTGGAACTGTAAAGCCGGTAAGTGCGGTTCCTGCTCAGCGGAAGTCAACGGCCGGCCCCGTTTGATGTGCATGACCCGTTTAAACGAGTTTGCCGAGGGAGAAACCATTACGGTCGCTCCCATGAAAACTTTCCCCATTATGAAAGATTTAGCCACTGACGTTTCCTGGAACTATGAAGTCAACAAACGCATTCCGCCGTTTACCCCCAAAGAGGGAGCGGATTGGCATTGGGAACAAAGAGACGTGGATCGGGTGCAAGAATTCCGCAAATGCATCGAATGCTTCCTTTGTCAGGATACCTGCCATGTTTTGCGCGAGCACGATAAGAAGACCAGCTTTGCGGGTCCGCGCTTTTTCGCCCGGATCGCCAGCCTGGAAATGCATCCCATTGATGGATTAGACCGCACGGGAATGCTCAAGGACCAGCATGGTTTGGGTCTTTGCAACATTACCAAGTGCTGCAGCGAAGTCTGCCCTGAGGATATTCATATTACGGATAACGCGATTATTCCTTTGAAGGAACGCGTGGTCGACAAGTACTACGATCCTCTGCGCATCTTGTGGAGCAAGGTAACCGGGAAATAATAAGTTTCCATGGCAGGGTATTCCCAACGATCGCTGATAGATAAGCTGGGACTGAAGCCTCATTTTAGGGCCTGTCATTTGAATTCCCCGCTGGGATATCACCAAATGCTTGGGAAAACTCTCGAGGGTTTTCGATTTTTATCCAAGCCGCAAAGTCCCATGGATTTTATCCACTGGTTTGTCAAAGAACGAAGCGAATACGAAAAAGGCTTAATAGGCCTTAAAAAAACTCTCGCCGCTACCGGAATGATTTGGGTTTCTTGGCCGAAAGGCTCCTCGGAGCTTCCTACTGACTTAAATGATCGGGTCATTCGTCAAATCGGATTGAAAAAGGGTTTAGTCGACATCAAGGTTTGCGCAGTCGATGAGACTTGGTCCGGTTTAAAATTCGTGATTCCGGTAAAAGATCGAAAATAGCCTTCTTCTCGAAAAATGACACCTCCAAAATTTTGACATTCTTTGGAACTTTTAACTCCTCACGACCTTTCCTGTAACAAATAGTTAACCTCTAAACGGTATACCCCTTCGGCACATTGAATCTATTTCTCGCCGGAGGACGCTTGTGGAATTATTTGGACAGATGCTTTCGTTAGGGCAGATTTTTTTCCTTTTGTTAGCGCTGGGGCTGGCTTTAAGTTTTGAGTTTGTGAACGGTTTTCATGATACGGCGAACGCTTGCGCCACGGTTATCTATACCCATTCCCTTAAACCTTGGATCGCGGTGGTTTGGTCGGGTATGTGGAACTTGATTGGGGTTCTGACTTCCACGGGAGCGGTGGCTTTTGGAGTCATATCCCTGCTTCCGGTGGAGTTAGTGATTCACGTAGGTTCGGCCGCCGGATTCGCCATGGTTTTCTCCCTGCTCATTTCCGCCATTATCTGGAACGTCGGTACCTGGTATTTTGGATTGCCCGCCTCCAGCTCGCATACTTTATTCGGCTCCATTATGGGTGTGGGATTGGCTAATGCGATGTTGTCCAAGGCCCATTCCTTTGGTGAAGGCATCAATTGGGCCAAAGCCAAGGATATCGGCATGGCGCTTGTGGTTTCACCGGTGGTTGGTTTTGTTTGCGCGGGGCTTCTTCTTTTGCTTTGTAAGGCTCTTATCAAGCGCAAAGACCTCTATGAAGCGCCGGAACCCAATAAAGCCCCCCCGCTTTGGATTCGCGGCTTATTGGTTTTGACTTGTACGGGTGTCAGCTTCGCGCATGGTTCCAATGACGGGCAAAAAGGAATGGGGTTGATTATGCTGATTCTCATCGGCATTGTCCCCGCTACTTTCGCGGTGGATATGGGCACCAGCCAGCAGGCCATTCAAGAACTTTCGGCGACCACTCAGTCCATTTCCTTTCAAATGGACCGCCACTCTCCCGGCGCGGCGATGGCTGCGGGCAAAGCGGCGGACGAGAATATTTCCGACTATTTAAAGCCTTCAGGCCAGGTTTCGGCGGATACTTTCGCCGCGATCGGAACGAAGTGCCGTGAAATTTCGGCCGAATTAGACGGTAAAAAAAGCTTGAATGAGTTAAATGATGATCAGCGCCGGACTTTGCGCAATGACCTTTACCTCGTCTCGGAAGGTTTGGGGAAGGCGTCGAAGCAAAATCTTTTAACAGACGCGGGTGAGAAGAAAAACGCGGGCGACTTGAAAAAGCACATGGATAAACTCACTAAGTTTATCCCGGTTTGGGTTAAGGTGGCGGTAGCCTTGGCTTTAGGTTTAGGCACCATGGTGGGTTGGAAACGTATTGTGGTCACAGTCGGAGAGAAAATTGGGAAGTCTCATTTGACCTACGCTCAAGGCGCTTCGGCGGAGTTGGTGACCATGGCCACCATTGAGGCCGCGGATATACTAGGTCTGCCCGTTAGTACGACTCACGTTTTATCCTCCGGCATCGCCGGCACGATGGCGGCTAATAAGTCAGGTCTTCAGATGCAAACTTTGCGTAACATTGTGATGGCATGGGTTCTGACTTTGCCAGTTTGCATGCTGTTAGGCGGCGGGATATTCGCCTTTACGTTAAATATTGTCTTGAACTTTTTTGGGTTGAAGTAAGAAAAAACATCGTTGACTCAAATTAAAAAACAGAGGAAAGTTGACGAAGGGATAAACTGTCCTGTTTGGGCCCAATCCGTTCGTTTAATTTCAACCTTGGAGCAATTACCTTATGGCGCTAGTTTCTTGAGAGAAAAGGAAATCGCCAGAGCATTAATGAGTGCTGGATCTAAGATCATGGCTGTCGGTGCGGCTATTTTCGCCATCGGTTGGTGGGATAAAATAAGCTGGCTAGTAGAAACGGCTTTTGTCATTACTTTAGTTGGATGGATGATGCTGATCATTGGATTCGCCTTTTGGATCGTGGCGCGCTTGGCCAAATATATGCCTCTTCAACGGCCTAAAGGTTAAATTTCTCGATACTTTATCTAAGATTAAGTTTCCCTCGGCTCGGCTAGAATAGCCCTTATCAAAAACGGGCAAGATTTCTAAGCCGATTTTATTAATCGAGGGTTCATGATCGCTGGGGAAAAATCAAAAAAATATCGATTATATTCGGCTTTAATAGTGGCCTTTTTTTTCATCCTTTTTCTGCAAATTCTTACCTATTCCGAGCCGCTTGATCGGGACATTACCACTTATTCGATTATTGCTCATGAGCTCTTAAATGGACACCAGCTTTACGCGGATCTTTGGGATCATAAACCCCCGGGCATTCATTGGGCTTATGCCGCAGTTCAGGCGATTGCGGGATATGGAACTTTCTCGATTTTGCTTCTCAACTTATTAGCTTGTACCGGAATCCTTGTTGGGTTGAGTTGGACTTGTTCTTTTGGAAGATTTGGAACAACAGGAATTTATTGGGCTACTTTTTTTTGGGCTTTTCTAGCAGTTGATCCCCTCCTTCTTGGGAACCGTCCTAACGCTGAAGTTTTTATAAATCTTTTTCTGATTTGGGCTTTTGCGGGTCAGTTAAAAATTTCAAGAGACTTCGTTCAACCGTGGTTTTGTATTGGGATCGGCTTTTTATACGGAATCGCCACACTTTTCAAACCGATTGCCTTATTGCCGTTTTTTGGATTAATGCCGGTTTTTCTTTCAAATAAAGAAAAACGAAAAGTTACTTTATTTCAGATGGGCTTGCAAATCTTAACTGTTATTGCTCTTTGGGTGTTTGTTTTCCTTTGCCTCAACATTCAAGGAACGTGGAAATATTTTAAGTGGGCGGTTGTCGATTATAATCGATTTTATCTCTCCTTGACCCAATTAACACCGTCCGCCTTTACCTGGCAAAGAATTTTTGTTCCTTACCAAACACTTGGATGGCCGTTATGGGGTTTAATTTTTGTATCTTGTTTTTATGGATTAATAAATCCGTCACTTCGTTTCCATATTGTTGTTTGGCTATCTTTTTGGTTTTCTTGTCACTTTATGATCATTTTAAGCGGCTTCGATTCCCCCCATTATTTTCAGCTTTTATTGCTTCCCTTTGTAATTGGACTTTCTTGGATATCGGCTTATTTTTTTAATAGGCTGGATGTTTCCCGGTTGAAAAATTTTAGATTTCTCCCTGGATTGCTTATCATTTTGGGACTTTTTTTAAAGCAGGCTTCCGCTTATGGATTACCTCTTAACACATGGCCTTTTCACCAATACGGCACTCAAGATGGAGAAGCCTTTACTGAATCGAAAGAATTGGGAATTTATTTGAACAGAATTTTAGGTTCAAATCAGACTTTTTATGAGTGGGGCGCGGAAACCGGACTTTATTATTATGCGCAGAGGAATCCACCTAGCGGAATCTTTTATTTTTATCCGCTTGTTATGGGTCCGCATTCAAATGAGTACAATCAAAAAGTTCTTTTTGATTTAGAGAAAGCCAAGCCGGAATTATTCATCATCAACAAAATAGATTTTACGATGACTTCGGGGTTGTGGTTAAAAAATCCTCTCCGATTTTGGCTAGAAGCAAATTATAAACCCTATCTGACTAACGGAAGATGGCCTGTTTTTTTACTTTATGTCCGAAAAGATGGAAAACCGCCGGCGAATTAGTTAAGAAAAATTAACGGAAAACACATTTCAAATGTGATACTGGTTTTTATTTTTTTATTAAAATATGTTCTGCCAATAATCGGATTTACAGCTCCATATTTATCTATCAACAGAAGCACTTCTGCTTTTATTTGAACCAATGAAGATGTTTTAGGTAAGCATAAGGATCTTTGCGTACAAGAAGACTCATTCAGCGGGCTCCGATCCTTAATTATTAAAGGTAGTGGACATAAAAAATCCAGTTCGTTTTTATTTGCAAGGGACTTAAGAGCATTTCACTCGAGTAAGGAAGCGATTGAGAAATGGAATATTCTTTGAAGGAATTCGATGTACCTAAATAGGACTTTAGCTTAAAACGGTTGTCGAGAATAATGTCAGAAAAGGAAACTATTTTATTAAAGCTGGAATGATAAAATGAGGGACATGACGCCTTAAGAACCAACCATACCGCGTTTCCCAGTTTTAATGTGTCGAAAACCCATGTTTTTTATACTCAAGTTATTGGGTTTCCATTAATCCACGCTCGGTCGAGTCAGAGCGCAACTTGGGGTAAAGAATATCTACTTACTTCTTATGCCATTGCGGATGGGCGGACCATCGTTTTTTTGAATTCGATGGAATTCAAGAACATTCGAAAAACAGTCTGCCTGAAGATATCTATCATGTTGGGTTGGCGGCCGAATCCTTCAATGATATTGAGCTATGGAAGAAAAAGCTAAATACTCATGGAATTTCGGTTTATGTCGAAAATTATGGCAACGGAGAGCATTTTTATTTTCATGATCCAAGTGGGATTTTATTTGAAATCACGACTGAAGAAGAGATTCTCCAGGAACTTTCGATGACCACCATAGAAGCTCTGAAGGTGGTTGAAGAATGGTCTAAGAAACGGGTAAGAAAGTTTCTGAAATCGCTGGGGTCTTCATCCTGGAGAGTCTGAGGGTAATAAAAAAGCCTGAACAGGTTGTCCAGGCTTTAATTACAGCATCTAAAAGAAACTACTTATTTCTTCTTTTTCTTTGCAGCCTTCTTCGCTTTTTTCTTAGTAGCCAAGGTTAACCTCCTTTTAACAGAGAAACCTAACTGGGATTTATTCTATCATGATGTGACAAAAATGATTGCAATTTTTTTTACCAGATTCACTTTTGTGCGAATGGTTCTTGACCAAAAACCTTTTTGGGGTTCGAAGTTGAGGATAGTCTTTCGTCTCGACTTTTTCATTCCGAAGAGTCTTTTTTTATTTTCATACCACTTCCAAATTCTTTGAGAGAAAATAAGAACGGACAGCCTGAAGTTTTCGTCGGAACCAAGGTGGACTATGGCATACGAGATTCTCTCCCTTCAAGAGCGGCCTGATTTAGGCCCCGAGGTGAGCCGGATTCACCAGAAAATATGGCCGAAATTCCTTCTTCAAAGCCCTATTTCCAAGCGTTATTGGAATAATCTCCTTTTGATTTTTCCTTCCTACCAATTGGTTCTTTTGGAAGGCGGCCGGGTTATTGGCGCTGCTCACTCCATTCCTATCAAATGGGTGGGGGCGCTGGAAGATTTACCCGGGGGATGGGATAGCGCCTTAGAGAAAGGCTTTGAGGACAATCAACAAGCCCTTCGCCCAACGACTTTGGTTGGGCTTTCGGTGGTTATCATCCCCGAATACCAAGGTAAAAACCTCAGCCGGATGCTTTTGTGTACCCTTAAAGACACAGCTTTGAGGCAAGAAATTCCTCTCTTGATCATGCCGGTAAGACCACTTTTTAAAAGCAAATATCCCCAGATTTCTATGACCGACTATCTGGGTAAATTTCAAAGGGATGGTCTTCCATTTGATCCTTGGGTTCGGACCCATTTGAAGCTAGGGGCGCAGTTTATTTCTATCGCTCATCGATTTCTAGTAATTACGGGAACGATTTCGGATTGGGAGGAATGGACGGGAATGGAATTTAAACGAAGCGGAAAATTTATTGTATCTGGAGCTTTAGTTCCTGTTTCAATTAGCCGTAAGAAGAATATCGGTATTTATGAGGAACCCAATGTTTGGGTTAAATATAACTTGGGAGGGTAATCTTTAAATAACGACGAGTCGAATGTCTTGCCTGAGAAAGAAATAGGCAAAAAAAAGGCCGCACGCTCCGGAATCCCGGATATCAGGGGCTCACCCAGCTTTTTTGTGCAAGTGGCCCGTACTCTGATTGGTTGTGCGACCGACTCCATTTTTTCTCTGATCGCGATTGGACTCAATCAAAATTTATCATTTGAAGATATTTTTTAACGCATAAAGCGTACCGAGGCTTGTTTCGTCGGGATGAAAAGAGTAAATCGATAACAATAGGGGAATTAATGAATTCAGTTTTGTGGATAACTAGAGGGGCTAAGAAGCTGACTCCGCAGGAGCGGAGGGATTAGGGACAGTCGTTTCTTGAAGAACAAAAAGGGTTCCCCAGGCGTTGCCATTGGGCCCGCTTCCGGAAGCGCTATCCAGACGAAAGCGTTTTTTCTCGTTTTTCCAGTTTGTATCCAAGTATTCTTTTTTTAATTCCTGACGATTTTTCAAGGATTGAGCCATGAGATCGCCCAAATCGCCTAAAGGCGAGTCCTTCATAAAAAGATAAAGATTTGTCAGACTTTTAGGATTGATATCCAAGATTTTTCCCACCTTCGCGTTTACGAAAATAATGTAACCTTGAGTTGAAACCGCGATCGCTCCAATGGGAAGGCTGTCCAATACATTCTTTAAAGTCGCGGCGTAATTAATGGATTGTTGATCGCCTTCCCGGACTTTTTCGGTTAAAAGCACTGTCTTTCTGGCTAACTCCATAATTTCTTTTTCTTCTTGGACGGTACGGTAAGCCAGATACCCCGAGTGTATCGCCACCACAAAAAGCAAAGCGCAGGACAGTAAGAGGAAAGGGTCAAAATAATTGAAATCCTGATTTTTGTAATAAATCAGGTAAACATAAAGACCAGTCACGATTAAACCTACGATAACACTGCGTCCTACGGATTGGCTCAGAGCTGAAATAAAGAAAGTCAGAAAAATAATGATCAGAAGATTTGTATCGAAATAGTTGAAAAGGAAAAGGCCTGCCAGGAGAAAGACAAAATCCATTGAGAATACAATATATTGAAAACGAACTTTTTCAAATTTTGGTTCCGTGATGAAATAAAAAGGGACAAAACTGAGTAAAAGGACAACCGCATAAACCAAAGAAACCATCTTTTGTTCAGGATGATCTTGCAGAAAAAAGAAAGCGAAGCTTAGCAGCAGCAGGGCCAAGAGAGTTCGGATAAGAAATACATTTTTTTTGACATGAGGTGTAGCCTGCTGAAGTTCGTTCATGATAACCTTTAAATCCTTTATGAGCTTTACGGGCTTCGTTCAACGCCGGGTTAAAATATCATAAAACAGGGGTTGGCTCGTGAGAAGTCAAAAGACCATTTATCCCCTGAGCGTATGGCTGGCTCTCATTTCGGTTTATTTGGTTTGGGGATCCACCTATCTTGCCATTCGTTTTTCCATTGAAACCATTCCGCCTTATTTTATGGCTGGAACCCGGTTTCTCCTCTCCGGGGTGATTTTATACACTTTCACCGGGTTTAAGGTTCGGCCTCGATTGGTCTATTGGAAGTCGGCGTTTTTCGTCGGCTTTTTTCTTTTAGTTGTCGCGAATGGGGGCGTCAGCTGGGCGGAACAAAAAGTTCCTTCCGGCATTACCGCTCTTTTAGTAGGAACGGTTCCTCTTTGGGTGGTTCTCCTTCAATGGGGTTGGAAAAAAAAAGGTCTTCCCGACTGGAAAATCGGATGGGGAATTGTTTTAGGTCTCGCTGGAATTACCTTGCTGGTTTTTTCGAGAGATTCGCTGGGACCTAAGCCGGTTGATCTTTGGTCGTCTCTTTTTTTAGTGGGAACTTCTTTATCTTGGGCTTATGGCTCACTTCTATCCCGCGAGGTTCCCCTACCGCCTTCTCCTCTTTTAGCCACCTCTATGGAAATGATCGCGGGCGGTTTGATGCAAATAGGCGTTGGCTTTTTGTTAGGAGAACAGAAAGAATTTCATTTTTCCGCCATTACCCTCCATTCGCTGAACGCCTGGATTTATTTGACTCTGATCGGTTCCTTGGTAGGTTTTACTTCTTATATTTGGGTTCTTCAAAAAGCCACTCCGGCTTTAGCTTCCACCTATGCTTTTGTAAACCCGGTGATCGCCGTTTTTTTGGGATGGATTTTAGCGGGGGAGGCGGTCACTCCGCCTCTCTTTTTTGCCGCTGGATTTATTGTGGCGGCGGTGGTTCTTATTACAATCGCTTCTCATAAAACCTAACGGAGGGGCTAGGATGCTCGATTACTTTAAAAGATTATTCGCATACAACGCTTGGGCGCAAGAAAAGGTTCTCGCAACTTTAGAAGCGATGGATCCAAAACAAGTTGATGAGTCTCTTTTAAAAGTGACAAGCCACATTTTAACGGCGAGTCAAACCTGGTTAAGCCGATTAATGGTGGTACCTCCGATGGATATGTCCAAAAGTTTAACCCTGGTGGAATGCCGGGAGCTTTTCGAGAGTTTAAAAAAGAATTGGAAAAATTATTTAGAAGGTTTGAGCGAAGAAGATTTAATGAAAAAAAAGGACTATCAAAACACAAAGGGAGTGGCTTTTGAAAACAACCTTTCGGACATTTTGGCCCATTTGGTAAACCATTCGACCTATCATCGCGGTCAAATCGCCTCTTTAATAAAAAAGGCGGGAACAGTTCCGCCTGTGACGGATTTTATCGCTTATGTCCGTCAGTAAATAAGCGCCCATTACCAGGAGTGAGGGTTTCTCGTCTCTTTTTGCTTCTTTCGAGGCCGTTTTGTTTTTCGGCACGCTTATAGGACAAAATTCCCTATTTCTGTCAAAATGACTTATCGAACTTTGTACTTTTTTGAAAAAATCAAATGTAATTCGAACAGCAGGAAAATAAACGATGAATGAAAAATCACTCAAAATTGCCGTTGTGGGGTCAGGTGTCGCGGGTCTTACCGCCGCCTATATTCTTCAACGCCAACACGAGGTGACTTTTTTTGAAAAGAACGGTTATGTGGGCGGCCACACTCATACAATCGTCATCGACAATGGTCCCGATAAAGGAACTCCGGTGGATACCGGATTCATTGTTCTCAATGACCGGACTTATCCCACATTTAAAAATTTTTTAAACCAATTAAACGTGCCGGTCCGAAACAGCGATATGTCGTTTAGCTACTATGACGAGAAAACCGGATTGCAATACGCTGGGACGAATATAAACGGACTTTTCGCTAAACGTTCCAACATCTGGAGGCCTTCGTTTTATCAGATGTTATGGGATATAACCCGGTTTAACCGGGAGGTGCTTCGGGATTTGAAGATGGACAAGCTCAACGACACGACTTTGGGTATGTATTTAGCGGATGGAAATTATTCCAAAGAATTCATTCAAGATTATGTGATTCCTATTGGAGCCGCTATTTGGTCCACATCGCTTATGGAAATGATGGATTTTCCGGCCGCGACTTTGGGTCGCTTTTTCCATAACCAGGGGCTTTTCCATTTTAAGAACCGGCCCCAATGGCAAACCGTGGAAGGCGGAAGCCACAGCTATGTTAAGGCTTTTTTAAAAATTTTTAAGGGTAAAATTTTACTCAACAGCCCGGTGGAACAGATTAAACGTAAACCTGACCGGGTTATGATTCAAACCCGGGATAACCAAGAACATTTCTTTGATAAAGTTATTCTGGCGAGTCACGCTGACGAGTCCTTGGGTTTTTTGGCGGATCCTTCGGAAGAAGAACAAAGGCTCTTGTCTCCCTGGAAGTACCAAAAAAATAACACGGTTCTGCATACCGATACGGATGTGATGCCGCCCCTGAAAAGAGCCTGGGCTTCCTGGAATTACATCCGGGAAAAAGAAACTACCAAGATCCAACCGGTATCCGTGACGTATCACATGAACCGATTACAGGGGCTGACTACTCGGACCGACTATTTTGTTACCCTAAACCGCATGAGGCCTATTCCTGAAAAGTATATTTTGAAAGAGTTCTTTTATATGCATCCAACTTACACCCAGGATGCTATCGCGACGCAGAAAGAACTGCCCAAACTCAATGGCGTGAACAACACGTATTTTTGCGGCAGCTATTTTGGCTATGGACTTCATGAAGATGCGGTGAAGTCGGGTGTGGCTGTGGCCCAATGTTTTGGACTGGATTTATAAAGTACAAAAATCACGAATGGGGTAGTTAAAACTATCCAGTACCATATACAGGTGGATGTTTTCTTCGAAGATAAATTAAGAAAAAGAGCCTGGAGGGTAAAATTACCGTGAAGTTTTGTGATGACTGCCAAATTGATTGAGATGCTGAAAGCGCTACTTCATAAGTATTTGGGGGTTTTTTTGACGCCTCTGACAGACTTTCAAAAAAATACGGGTTGTTTGTTTTACCAGTTATTACTATGGTTAATTAGGAGGTATAATGATCAAAAGGAAAGTATGCGACTTTATTCAGAGGTACAACTTTCCGGGGGCGGTTTTTTCGTTGAGGTAGGTAGTCTCAACGGTAATGACTTAGCACCCTTCCTTTATGGTGGGAAATGCCGATAATATCGGTGTCCATTAGCCCGGACCTCGCGTGAATGGCGTGGGAAGTTCTTGACGGAACGCGAACGGGTCCAAAATCTCGGATTTGACGAGAAGTTTCAACGGATGTGGGAAACCACTTTTCGTATTGCGAAGCGGGTTTTCGACCCAGCTTTAGCATGCTCGAGAAATGGTATTTACTTGTCCGAGTGAAAAAATTAATTCATGAGGTGCTTTAAGTTATGTCACAAATGGAAGTTAAAACGATGAACGATCAAACTAACCTAGACACTAAACGTCTTCTTCGAACATTTACCCGGGATGAGCAGATTGATTGGATTGGTACTATTCCTTTTGCCTTGGTGCATCTGGTGGGAATTTTGGCAATTTTTACCGGCATCAGTTGGGCCGCAGTAGGCATGTGCCTTTTCATGTATTACGCCCGCATGTTCGCCATTACCGGGGCCTATCACCGCTATTTCTCCCACCGAACCTATAAAACGAGCCGGTTCTTCCAATTTGTACTGGCTTGGTGGGGCGCTTCCTGCGCTCAGCAGGGCCCGCTTTGGTGGGCGGCGCATCACCGTCATCACCATAAATTCTCGGATACGGAGCAGGATATTCATTCGGCGAAGCTACGGGGCCTTTGGTGGTCTCATGTAGGCTGGATTATTTGCAAGCGATATGCCGATACCAACGAGGAAGCGGTAAAAGATTTAACGAAATATCCCGAACTGCGTTGGATCAATAAGAACCATGGATTGCCGCCCTTTATTCTCGCGGTGGCGATTTTCTTCTTCGGTGTATTACTGGAGCATGTGGCTCCGGGGCTGCATACCAACGGCCTGCAGATGCTGGCTTGGGGCTTCTTTACCAGCACGACTATTCTTTATCACGGGACCTTCTGCATTAATTCGCTTGCCCATTTAATCGGCAAGCGGCGCTTTGACACTGGGGAAGAAAGCAAGAATAGCCTGATTTTATCCCTCATCACCATGGGGGAAGGATGGCACAACAATCACCACCGGTATCCCTATTCGGAGCGCCAGGGGATCTACTGGTATGAGATCGATATGTCGCATTATATTCTTCGAATTTTTTCATGGTTTGGTTTAGTTTGGGATATCAAACTTCATCCCGAAGAGATTTATGAGGAAGCCCGAGGTATTAAAAAAGAAGTTGCGGCGTAATTTTTGAGTTTTAAAAGAATGCTACTCAAGGAGAGGCGAGATAATCTTGCCTCTCCTTTTTTATTTTAACGAGAAGAGTTCTCCTGAATTCATTTTAAATCCCCGTACTTAAATATCTTATTCAATGTTTTTGGCAAAGAGTTTTTCAGATAGTATTGGCCCCAAAACTAACCACGAAATCCGATATAAGCTGGATATTCCTTTACCGATATGGTGGGCCCTGACTGGGAGGGATATGACCGCTAGTGTGGTTACAGAGCTTCTTGGGATTCTGGCGGAAGGACTTTTTGGGTTGAGTTTTTTTAGGAGTGTTCGGCTATTTTATTAAAATTTTCAGCGGTATATTAGCCCTCATGCTGGACGCTATGATTTCATGGTTGCCAGTTTGAGGGGTTATTGATAAAAACTTTGGCGACTTCCGATTAGCGGTGGTTCAAATCCCAAAAATGAAAAGGAGTCAAACTCATGGAAGAAATTGAAGTACCGACCGAACATCTACATGAACATATGGAACACGGGGCCGAAGAAAGTAAGGAAAAGTGGGTTTTGGGTGTGGCGTTAAGCTCCGCCTTTTTAGCCGCTCTGGCCGCGGTCGCCGCCTTAATGGCGGGGTTTCACGCGAATGAAGCGATGATCTCCCGGATCAAGTCCTCGGATCAATGGAGCTATTATCAGGCCAAAGGGATCAAGTCCGCGGTCTTGAGTTCTAAAATCGAATTGCTCAAGAGCCTCAAACGCCCGGTGAGTGAATCGGATGAGAAGAAGATCGAGCAATATAAGGAAGACCAAGACAAGATTAACGAGGAAGCGAAAAAAGACGACGAGGATTCGGAAGCACACTTGAAGCATCATGAAACTCTTGCGCATAGCGTGACTCTTTTCCAGGTCGCTATCGCGGTTGGGGCCATCTCGGCGTTGACCCGGCGCAGGATGTTTTGGTTCGTCAGCCTGGGTTTTGGAGCCATTGGACTCGTTTTCTTCATCATGGGATTTTTAGTTTAAGGCTTACTTTGAAAGGCTCCGTTCATGAATAAGGGACGATTAGAAGCCTTCAGTGACGGCGTTCTCGCGATCATTATCACCATTATGGTTTTGGAACTGAGAGCGCCGAGCGGGACAGATCTCTCCGCATTACGGCCATTGCTTCCTACCTTTGTCAGTTACGTGCTCAGTTTTGTGTTCGTGGGCATCTATTGGAATAACCACCATCATCTTATGCACGCAATTAAAACCGTGAATGGCCCTATTCTTTGGGCTAATTTACATCTATTGTTCTGGCTGTCCTTGGTTCCTTTTGTGACCCGTTGGATGGGAGAAAACAGTTTCGCGGCTTGGCCTGTGGCGGTTTACGGTGTAGTGCTTCTCTTTTCGGCGATCGCTTTTACTATCCTAACCTGGGTTCTTATTGCCCACGACGGTAAAAATTCAACCTTGGCCAACGCGATTGGAGACGACTTCAAAGGAAAAATTTCTCTCGCCTTTTATGCGGCGGCTATCCCTTTGGCTTTCATCGATCCTTGGATCGCTTATTCCTTTTACGGTCTCGTAGCGTTTATCTGGCTTGTGCCGGATCAGCGAATTGAAAAAACTTTGGTCAAATAATTGGGCAGCCGACTAGCACGCATGAATAAATCACTGATCTTAGTTTTTGTTTATTTGGCAGGCTGCGGCATTTCCTCTCACCGGGATATCCATCCCAATGACGCTGGGCAGTCGGCGATCGCGGCGGCGATTAAGCGGGTTATGAAAACTCCAGTAACAACCTATGTGTCTTTAGGGGACAGTATTGCGATTGGTAAAGGCCTCGGCGGCGCCTCAACCACCTATGTCGACGAGGTCCGGACTCCTCATTTAAATCTAGCCCGCTTGGGATGGACGACTCAAGACGCCATCAAGGGTGAACTGCCGGAAGTTCCGCCTAAGGTCGGTCTGGTTACTGTTTTTATCGGACTTAATGACGTGATGTTCTGCCGAAACAGCTCTCTTTATGAGGGTTCCAAAAAGGCGGATATTTTTGAAGCCAGCTTAAGAAAGCTCATCCAGGGGGTTCAGGCAACTGGTCCCCGGCAGGTGATCTTATTGAATCTATACGATCCGACGGATAGCAAAGGCTGGAATCGCTGGGGATGGCCGAACGAGCTTAAAATATGGGGAATGTTCCGGAATAAGATTGCGCTGGTGGCGGCCGAAACCAAAGTCGATTTAGTGGATCTTTCGCCGGTATTTCATGGTCATCCCGAATATTTCAACGACTTTAAACCTTAAACGTCTGGCCGGTTAACAACACCCGTATTCGGGCATCTCAGGGCCCTTGTGGGACTTATCGTGGATTTTTTTCGGGTGTTTCTTCAGGACTAAAATCATGAACCACCGATGGAAAGACTCCCACAAAATCACCGCCGCGCTCGCCATAATGACCAGGGTAACGGCTATATTCAAATAAGCCTGAAAGATTTTTTCGGGGTGGGCCGCAGCCAGGGGCAGAAAATTATTCACAATGTTGAGATAACAGGCCGTCAAAGTGGTTACGGATACGAAAAGCATGGGAATAAAAGTGACCCAGGCATATTTGGCTTTTCCCGTGTTAATAATGGCGCTGGTGGCTACAGCCAAAGCGACCGCTGCTAAAAGCTGGTTAGCGGTGCCGAACATGGGCCAAATAGTGCTGACGCTGCCCGTCCAAATAAAATAAGCCCATAGCACAACCACGATTCCCGTTGAAATAAGAGTGCCTGGAATCCAGTTTGAGTTTTCAAAGGGTTTCCAAAAACGGCCGCCAAATTCCTGAACCAGAAAACGCCCCACCCGGGTTCCGGCGTCAATAGTGGTAAGAATAAAAAGAGCCTCAAAGAGAATCATGAAGTGATAAAAGTAAGCCATCAGGCCCTGTAAGCCCGGCATGCCCGAGAAAATCTGGGCGAAACCAACGGCCAAGGAAACCGCTCCGCCGGGGCGTCCCGCCACGTTCTCGCCGACCGCCTGGGAAAGGGCCTGCAAATTGACCGGGGTCAATCCTAAGGCCGCGAATTTTTCAGCAGAAACGTTGATGGCGAAATAATCAGCGGGAAAGAGGGAGCAGGAAGCCAAGAGAGCTACAATCCCGACCAAGCCCTCCGTCAGCATGGCACCATAACCAATAAACCGAGAGTCCGTTTCTTTATCCAACATTTTGGGTGTGGTGCCGGAAGCGACCAGCGCGTGAAAACCTGAAATGGCCCCGCAGGCGATGGTGATAAAAACGAAGGGGAACAACTTTCCCGGTACAATCGGGCCGCCGCCATCCACGAACTGGGTGAAAGCTGGCATTTTTAAATCAGGGTGAACCCAGATAATGCCGATGACCAGGGCCGCGATCGTGCCGATCTTCATGTACGAGCTTAAATAATCCCGGGGGGCTAGGAGCATCCAGATGGGAAGCGCGGAGGCGAAGAAACCATAAATCGCCATGGAAACGGTAACTTGGTTGGGATTCAGGGTAAACCAGGAAGCCAAGGGCGACCCGGGAACCCAGGCTCCAAAGATGACCGCGGCCAGAACCAAACTAACCCCGATAACGCTGGCTTCCACCACTTTCCCTACCCGCCAGCGGTACATCCAAAAGCCCACCAGAAAGGCGATAGGAATGGTGGCGCCGATAGAAAAGACGCCCCAAGGACTGTTTTTAAGGGCATTGACCACTGCCAGGCCTAACCCGGCGAGGGCAATAACCACAATGAAGAAGATGGCGATAGAACCCACTGTACCGGCCAGGGGGCTGATTTCATGCCGGGCGATATCCGCCAAAGAGCGGCCCTTCCGGCGAACCGAGGCCACCAAAATCATGAAATCCTGCACGGCACCGGCCAGACAAACGCCGATGAGAAGCCAAAGAAAACCGGGGGCATAACCGAATTGGGCCGCTAAGACCGGGCCAATTAGCGGGCCGGAGCCCGCGATGGCCGCGAAATGATGGCCGAAAAGAACCCATTTATTCGTCGGCTGATAATTATGTCCGTCGTTATGAAGGTGGGCTGGGGTTTTACGGCGGTCATCTAGGACCACCACTTTAGCGGCCAGGAAGGCGCTGTAATAGCGGTAAGCGAGGGCCATGACACAAAGGGCGCCGAGAATCAGGGGGAGAACGTTCATAAAGGCTCCTTCAAAGCGGTTGGTGAGCGAGGATTAAGATATCGGTTTTAAAAGAGACCGTCAATGTCAGGGTGTTTTCAACGCCATGGATGGAGTCTTTTTGAAAAAATAATAAACGGTCAAAGCTCCCAAAATGCAAAAGAGGCCTCCCATTTGAAGGGAAAAGCCTGAAGAGGTATGGGAAGCCACCAAACCCATCCAGAAACTGCCGATAGGCATTCCACCGCCGAACACCAAAGCCCAAATACCCATCAGGCGGCCCCGCAGATGGTCCGGAGAATGCGTCTGCATCAGGCTGTTGCCGATGGAAAAAAACAAAATGATGCCGAATCCGGCGAAAAAAATGAGGAAGGCCGCCCCGATGGGATGGCGCATGAACCCAAGCAAGATAATAAAGACACCGTAAATGCCCGCGCCGGTATAAAGCGTTTTGACGCGAACGAGGTGAACGCCTTGAAAAGCCACCAATAACGCGGCGGTACAAGCGCCTAGGCCGTTCATCGCCAAAAGCCAGCCGTAGCCTTGGGCATCCATATTTAATTGTGTTACCACAAAAGCGGATAACTGGGATTGGTAGGCCCAACCGCCCAGGCCCATGATGAACAAAAGAGCCACGGATTGGGCCATGGTGGGATGGGTTTTTAAATATTTAAAACCCTCCAAAGTATATTTCAAATCAGCCTTCACTTTAGGGGGAGAGTAATGCGAAGCGGGAAGTTGAATCCTGTATATGGCATAAAGGACGGCCAAATAGCTGAAGGCATCCAAAAGAAAACACCAGGCTGATCCAACGGAAGCCAGTAACAAACCCCCAACGGCGGGCCCGATAACCCGAGTGGAATTGACCATGGCGCTGTTGAGAGCGATGGCGTTCACCAGGTCTTTTTTACCTACCAGCTCCACCATCAGGGTTTGGCGGGCCGGCATTTCAAAGGCAGTGGCGGTTCCCCAAAGAGCAGAGAAAATCATCAGATAAGCGATATGGACTGGCCCATGGAACAGCATGAGCGACAAAATCAGGGAGGAAAGCAGGGAAAACCAGCTGGTGAAAGTGAAGATTCTGATTTTAGGAATGCGATCAGCCAATGAGCCGGCATAGACGGCGAAAAGAAAAATAGGAAGAGAGTTCAGCATGAAAACAAGACCCAACAAAAATTCCGAATGTGTTACCTGAAACGAAACCCAGCCCAGCGCGGCCGTACGTGTCCAAGTGCCGATAAGCGAAACAGTTTGGCCTGAATAGAAATAACGGTAATTGGCGTTTTGGAAAGCGGAAAAAGTTTTGTGCCAGCCTTTTAAAGGGGGAAGGCCAGCGTTGGAGACCTCGGTTTGTTGAAGGTTTTCGACTGGGTTCATAGACTACTGAGTTTATTAGAGGGGCTCGGTGTAATCCAGGTTCTTTCCATAAGTTTCTTCTAAACGGCTCAAGGCCCAAAAAGAAAGGGACATGGTGACTAGGCCGACAAGGGCGGCGCTTAAGAGTGTTCCCGCCAAGGGGATCAGCCATTGAAAAGTCATTGTGAGCAGAATCGCTGAACCCCTTACGAAGTTCGGCACGGTGGTCGTGGCGGTAGCCCGTAGATTGGTCCCGAATTGCTCTGAGGTAACCACCACGAAGACGGCCCAAAAGCCCATACCGAATCCGATGGCCCCGCAAAGGCCGTAAAAGACAGGCAGAGAACTTCCGCCTACTAAAAGAAAAAGGATGATGAAGAAAGACGCTAAAAGAAGAAACCCTAAAATCACTTTTTTGCGGGTTCGGAATATCTGGCTTAAAGAGCCGCTGACAATGTCGCCGCTGGTTAAACCGACATAAGCGAAAAAGACCGCCCGGCCCGAATCCGGAAGCTGGGTCATCCCCATTCCTTTGCCAATTTCAGGGGCGAAAGTCAAAAGAACGCTGACCAGATACCAAACAGGGAGCCCTATTAAAACAGAACAGAGGTATTTCGTGAACTTGGCCCGGGAGGTGAAAAAGGCGAAAAAGTCCCCCCGCGCCACCTTTTTCTTTTGGATGGATTGATACATCCCGGATTCGTAAACGCCTAACCGCAGGAAAAGCAAAACCATCCCCATGCCTCCGCCCACCCAGTAAGAGGTGCGCCAATCAAATGCCTGTCCCACCATTGAAGCCACCAGGACGCCCAAAACTCCGATGGAGGCGACCAATGTGGTGCCCCAACCCCGCCCGGTTTTGGACATGATCTCCGCGACTAGAGTGATGCCCGCGCCCAACTCGCCCGCCAGCCCCAGGCCAGTGGTGAAACGCAGGAGCCGGTAGAGCTCCACCGAATGGACGAATCCGTTGAGAATATTGGAAAGGGAATAGATGAAGATGGAACCGAAGAGGACCGAAAGACGGCCTTTTTTATCGCCCAAAATCCCCCAGAAGATGCCGCCCAGAAGTAGTCCCGCCAATTGCCAGTTTAAAAGGTTCACCCCCACAGTGAAGAGGCGGTCATCCGGCACGCCGATGCCCTGAAGGCTTTTGGTGCGCACGATGGTGAAAAGGACGATGTCGTAGGCGTCCACGAAATAGCCCAGCGCCGCCACGAAAACGGCCCAAAACACCGGGGATGAAAGGGATTTTTGCTTCATGAAGTTTTTTTCAGGCGGGCGGCCCGCTCCACCCGGTGAAGTTGTTCAAGGACCTTATCCATTGCCTGACGTTGATGCTGTTTCGCCAACTCGGAGGCCCAAAGTTTATATTCAATCGGGGTCGCGTATCCGGTTTTAACGGTTTCCTCATAGGCTTTAAGTTTTCCAGCGTTGTCCTCGGCTTTTTCGTAAGCAAAGCCTGCTTTTTCCCAAAAGACGGTCTCTAAAAAAGGATCGCCTTCAAACAAGGGATGAATTTCCATCAACTGAGGAATGATCTTTTGGGCGAATGTTTTGGATACCGTATCGTTCCATTCGGTATTAATCGGTTTCAGGGCTTCGTCCGCGCGGAGCCATTTTTGCAAGGTTGCCTGATTTTGGGGCGTGATGGGGATCAAATGGAGAAAAAAATGGGATTGTCGGGCATCTCCGTCCGCTAAAGGAATGACTTGAAGGCCGGGAAAACGGGATTGAAGAACGCTGGCCTCATCCTGTTCAATCAAAAATGCGAAGAGACAACACTTTTGGGGATCGAGGTTGGGATTATCCGCCGCATTGAAAGGATAACAGGCCAACCTGAGAGTCGAGTCATAAATATTCGCGGTCAGATTTTGAAGAAATACCAGGGGGCCTTCTTTTTCGGAGATGTCTTTTAATTTTGCGTAGGCCTTATAGTTCTCGACTGGCCGCCAATTCGCGGAATCTTGGGTCGGAAGCTGAATTCTCGCGTAGTAATTCAGGAAATGATAGGAATCCAAAACTAGTGACCCGGCGAGAAGGATCATGATGGCGGCCCAGCGGTAAGGTTTCTTCCATTCCAGGCCTTCCTTGCGCAGTCCTAAAGCGCCTACGCACAAAACGGGTATCAATAAGGGAGTGAAACGGTGCACCTCGAAATTCCGGCTTAACATTCCTGGCAGACTCAGAACAATCAATCCGAACAGGAACCATTGGATTAAACGGGAGCGCCGGTAAGCGTAACACTCCAGAAGTCCTACCATTCCTAAACTGGCGAGAATCGGATTGAGCAGTCCCCCCCAATTGGGCCCAAAGGGGGTAATGCCGCAGTCATTCCAAAAAAAGTTGCCGATGTAACGAAAAGGCGCTTCCCAAAGCCGCATCGGATCCCATTCCTGATGGATATGGTCCAACCCGTGGGGGCTGAGACGAGCTTGTATTATGGGAAAGGCGAGCAGAAGGGTTGATCCCGCGAAATAAAGAAGGGGACGCCAATCCCTAGATTTTTGACCGCGTGTTTGGAAGAACAAGGCGGCTCCAACGGCTAAAGTGACGACCGGCCAAGCAGTGTAACTGTAAAAACCTAGCCCATTTAAAAGACAAAGGATCAACAGGTTTTTTTTTGAAAAAGTTTTTGATGAGTTTTTTAAATAGAGTCCCAAAATCCAAAACAACCAAGCTGAGATAGGGGCTAACAGACAGGCCATGAGACTGATGCGATCCAGGAGATAGGGCCAAAAGGTAAAGGCCAGAAGCCAGGCGATTAGAAAGGCGGTTGCTTTGGAAAAGAATTGGCGGGCGGCCAAGTAACCGCCAATTACGGTTAAAAGCGAAAGCACGGCGCCATAGAGACGAAGGGAAAAAATCGACGGCCCAAAAATTTTAAAAAAGGGGGTCAATGTCCAAACAATCAGGGGCTCATTGTGACTTTCGGTGAAGAGGAGGCGGGAGTCCCATTGATGGATAAACTCGATCGCATTGTAGGCCATCCGGGCTTCATCCCAGATGGGCCAATAGGGCAGGGAGTCTAAATGATAAAAACGAGTGAAGATGAGCAGGAAAATTCCAATTCCCCAGACCCAAAGGGGCGGCGGCGCTAAGGTGTCGGGAATCATAGAGGGGGGGATGTTTTCTTTTCCTTTAACACAAACAGCGCCAAGAGAAAAGGCACGGCGAGACCCGCGATTCCAATCCCTATTTTGATAGGCAGGAGGATAGAGGAGTAAGCCAATAAGGCGTTTGAAATCAAAAAGAGGATAAAAAAAGTCCAGGGATGGACTTTTAATGCCGGATGTTTAACGGACAATTTTTTTCCTAGTTTGATTATTTTTTTACGACGACGGCGGTTCCGTAGCACAACACTTCCGTAATACCCTGCATAATTTCGGTGGCGTCGTAGCGCACTCCAACTACCGCGTTGGCGCCCAATTCCTCCGCGTGTTTCATCATCATGTCAAAAGCCTCTTCCCGGGCCTGTTCGCAAAGGTTGGTATAAATAGAAATGTTTCCACCAAAGATCGATTGGATTCCTGCGGCGAAATTACCGACGATGGAGCGGGAGCGCACGGTGATGCCGCGCACTACGCCCATATTCTGGGTGGTTTTATAGCCCTCGAGCTCAAAGGTAGTGGTGGTCATATTGTGGTTCATGGAAACTCCCTTATTTAAAATTGGACGACCTCATTATATTGATTTTCACAAATAAAAAAGGGCCCCTTGTGAGGGCCCTTGGAGCTTCTTTTAAAGCTTTTAACGGTGATTATTTGTTGGGCTGGGGCGTTAACCGCAGATAAGGCTTGATGGCCTTGAAACCCTTGGGGAAACGCTCGGCCAATTCCTTCTCGTCCTTTACCGCCGGCACGATGACCACATCTTCCCCGTCTTTCCAATTCACCGGAGTGGCGACCTTGTAATTATCGGTCAATTGCAGGGAATCAATCACCCGCAAGATCTCGTTGAAATTACGGCCGGTACTGGCCGGATAGGTGATGGTGGCCCGGATTTTCTTTTCCGGGTCGATAATGAAAACCGAGCGAACGGTCATATTCGCCAGCGAGTTGGGGTGCAGCATGTCATAGAGGGTGGCCACCTTGCGGTCCGCGTCGGCCAGGATCGGGAAATTGACGGTTGTATTCTGGGTTTCGTTGATATCGGGAATCCACTTCGTGTGGGATTCGGTGGTATCCACCGAGAGGGCCAGGGCCTTGACGCCGCGCTTGGCGAACTCGTCCTTCAACTTCGCGGTCGCGCCCAATTCAGTGGTGCAAACGGGGGTGAAATCCGCGGGATGGGAAAAAAGCACGACCCAGGACTTACCCGCCCAATCGTAAAAATGGATTGAACCTTCGCTGGAATCCTGTGTGAAATCCGGAGCGGCATCGCCTAATCGTAAACTCATGACAGCCTCCTTAAGTTTTTGAAAAAGTGCGGGAAATAAAAAACCCGCGCCCCTTTTTCAAGCGGCGCGGGTTCGAAAAGTTCGGACTCGGCTACCGCTTTAGCTCCCTGTTCGCGTCCCAAAAGCGGACGCCCGGCCGGGGCAATTGGGTGTAAAACCTCGCCGTGGAAGAAACAATAAGCTTCCGTGTCTTTATAAGTCAATATGGGATTCTTGAAAGAGCATCAGTTTCTCTGTCATTTATCGCTCCCCAAAAAGAGTTCAACGGAGGAAGGCTTTTTTAAAGATATGCCATCCTCCCCAACAAAATAAGAGGAGGGAAATGATGGAAATCCATTTACCGAGCTCATAAACCTGAGGCCGGTAACGCATGAGAAAATGATGTTTCCCAGCTTCCAAGGGAACGCCCTGAAGAAAATAATCGACAGGGATTATTTTATAGTCTTTTTGGGAGCTATCCGGGAAAGCCAGGGTTTCCCAGCCTTCCGCCAGGTTTTCGTCCGAAACAAATACGGTCGATTGGGGTGTTTCAGCCCAGACTTCTCTTTCATCGGTTGAAAGGTCTTTTTCTTGAAACCGGCCGAATTTTGGATTTTTAGCGGGAGAGAAAAGGGGGCCTTCCACGAGCAGAATTTTTTGCCAATCAAACGAGGAACGCTTGAGGGTGTTCAACGCTTCTTCGCCGGAAGCACAGGTTTGCCAATCCGTATACAAGCTATATCGGGGCATGATCTTACCTTTGTAATTTTGGACATCAAACCCGGTTTCCCCATCTAAAATAATATTTCGGCATCCGGTCATTTGGAAAAATAAGCCGGTTTTGGACCTTAAAAAAGGAACATGACCACTAATTCTCTGAAGAAAGGATTCCTCGGGAATATCCTGGCTTGAAGCCAGAAAACGAAAACAACGAAGCGGAATAAAGGAGTCCCGACATCCCATGTCTTCCAATCCTGAAGGATTGTTTCCGCCGCAAAAATTGGTTAAAACCCTTGTTCCTGGAGAGGTCTGCGCGGCGTATTTCTCGATAGATTGAACCCGGGACTCAAGTTTCAAGAGGTCAAAAGACGTTATGTTTTGACGGGCAAACCCCAATAGCTCAAGTCCGCAAAGCAAAAGAGCCAATCCGATTTTGATTTGAGGGTTTTTAATTTTACTTCCTATCAACGATAGGCTCAGCCAAACCACGCCTACACACAAAAAATTAATTTCAATCGCGGCGGCAACGGCGGATAAAGACCCTTGATAGATCCTGAAATCCATTTCCTTCATCAAGAAGGTTAAGATCGGGTGATTGTCTGAAAGCGAAATTTCTATTCCTGCGGCCAATAATAGAATGCCCGTGGCCGCGAATAAGTTGAAAATCAGAGAAGGTTGTTTTTCAGATTTCTGCGTCCATTTTTCAAAACCCAGACCAGCCGCTAAACTGAGAAAAAGACAGATGAGAAATAAGAACTTGGTAGGCCCCCTTAGATGGCTCCATCCGGGTAAGTAGAGGTAAAAAAAACGATAGAGAGGACTATAAGTTCCCAAGGCCATGATCCAAGAGAAAAGAAATGTTCCGAGGATTGCGTAATAATCCTTGAAAGGCTTTTGAACTAGAAAGTAGACCGCGAAAAGAAAAGCGCCCGCTCCGATATAAAGTGAAGTTTCCCAAAAAACGGATAAATCCCCGCCGGGCGATGACCCTATTTTAAAGAGGGTTCCTTTTTCGAATAAGGTTGGAAATAAAAGGGTAAGCCAGTGATCCGGGGGAAAAGAAGAATCCCCGGTAAAAGACGTAGGAAGCTTCAATCCTCTTAAGCAAGCTTGAACGGCGGCAGCTCCGGCGGTCCATTGAATAGCGGACAAGGCTATCCCGCCAAGATAGATCAGAATCAACCTCCCGAGTTTTTGCCACCCTCTGGACTCACTCAATATCCGGAGGCTCAGATAAATAAAGGCCGCCAAGGCGGTAAAGTAAGCGCATTGGGGATAACCGGCGAATATTTGCAAGGCGACAACACCCATACCGGTCCAGACCCACTTCCAACTTTTGTCGGCCAGTATTTCGTCGATGACGAGAAATAAAAGAGGGGCCCAGGTGATGGTAGCAAGATAACTAAGATGGCCGGGTAACAAGTGTGGCGTCACCCCGCCGCCCAGCATATAAATGAGCCCGGTTAGGGCGCAGGCAGAAGGCCGGGCCTGTCTTCGAAAGGCCCATAAAGAAGCGAAAAAACCACATAGCCAAACATGAAGTAAAAATGAAAGGTTAAAAGCCCATCCAAGAGGCAGGATTAAAAAAATTAAGTTTGGGGGATAAAGTAAAGCGGACTGAAAGTTGCCGAAAAAAGGCATGCCGCAAAAAGTATTGGGATTCCAGAGGGGCAGATGGCCAGTTTTTAACTGATGAAAACCAAAGGAATAGGCGGGAAGAAAATAAGAAGATAAATCCCCGTTGAGTTCAGAAATGACTTTCCGATTTCCCGCTAGCAATAGGCTTCCGAAGAGTATTAAGTCCACTATCATTAGAAAGAGGGGCACCATTGCGTAGGAGTTCCAAGAAGAGGGGAGGATGGTTTTTTTAGGTTTTGATGAAGCCAACGGGAACCCTTTACCAGGAATAACAAGGAACAGTTTCATTATAGCAAAGGGGTTTCAAAATCATTTTATCGCCGAGAAAGAAGAATCTCACGGTCTTTCAAGGGAGGCGGGGTTTATATTTGAATAATCTTATTTTTACCGTCTAGATAGTCTTTTAAAACATACTGAGTCAGCTTTTCCGGGGCTGGGAAAATAAGGCGGCCTTTGTTGACCCGGTGCATTTTTTCCAGAAACTCGCCTTCGCCGAAATAGCCCATGTCATAGTCGTTGCCCATCATGAAGGTGTTGATGGTGATATTCTCATCCGTCACGGCTTTGACTTCCCGCAAGGTTCTTTCATAAGTGCGTTCGTTGGGGGGATAGGTGAGATAGAGAAAGGAGTCCTCGTAAAAGGCCGTGGGGGCACCGTCCGTAATGAGCAGAATGCTTTTATTCTTCGTGTCGGAGTTAGACAAAAGCACCCGGGCAAGTTCCAGTCCTTTTTGTAAGTTCGTGAAGTGCTCGGGGATCAAGTCCCGGCTGCGTTGGTTCACATCTTTGGAAAAGTCGATGCGCATGTTCACCGCTCCGCCCATGATGGTGACAGGCTTCGGCGCGAGCTCGGGGATGGAGCCGATGGGGATTTGCTTGGCAAAGGTGGAGAAACAAATGAAGTGGAGCTTGTCCTCGGGGTATTCGGTGCGGATGAGCGCGTCTAGGGCCAGGGCCAGCTTTTTCGCGTTATAAAAGCGGCCATAGCGGGACATGGAGCCGCTTTGGTCGATGAGCATCACAATGGCGCTGGAAGCGGCGCCTTTGGTTTGATGAACCATAAAATCCCGGCTGTCGATGCGGATGCGTCCGTCCCTCAAATTCTCCGGGGAACCTATTTGGCGGATGGCGGAGTTTAAAAGGCTGGAGGGCAGATCCAGCGAGGTGAGGGAGTCGCCGAACTCATAGGGCTGGGTGGTGGTCATTTCCACATTGCCGTCGCCGACAAAAGTGGCGTGGTGGCGGCCGATCCCATCGGTGAAGAGGCGGGAGAAGACTTCTTTCAAAGCTTTCTCACCGATTTTGCGGGCGGCGCCGGGAGTGATTTTGTAAATATCTGTGTCCTCGTCATAATCCACGTCGCCGGTAGCCTGGAGGGCCTCCGCGAATTTCTGGCGGAGTTCGTCCCTTTTGGCCTCAAAGGACTGGGCGGCTTTCTCGCCCAGCATTTCTTTTAGCTGCTCAATATCCATGTTAAAGAGGTCGCCGTACTCTACCGCGTCGGTCAGTTTGTCCTGGAGGTTTTCCAGCATCTCTAATTTTTCCTTGAGGCGCTCGGCCTCGGCGGGGGTGACGCTTTTTTGCCCCGTAAAGGTATGGTTCTTGTAAAGATCCGAGAGAGAATTCATTTTTTGAATGAGCTGGATGAGTTCCTGCAACTGCTGGCGGGCCTCCTCCGTTTTTTTATCTTTTTGCCGGGATAACTGCCAGTCGAGGGTGTAAAGAAGCGAAGGGTTTCGCTGTTTGAGGCCTTCTTCCAGGCGCTGGGAGAGATTTTTATCTTTCAGTTTGGAGACCATTTGCTCCAACTCGGCGGACTTGCGGCGGATTTCCTCTTCCATTTTCGAGAGAAGATCATCCAGGCGGTGCTGGCCGAGAATTTCCTGTTTTTGCCGGTCAAGTTCATCCAAATAGCCCTGAATCAACTCATCCAAGCCGCCGACTTTCAGGAATTCGTTGTAGGGGATGCCTTTTTCCTGAAGATGTTTGAGAGCCTCGTCAAAGGAGACGTGGTACTGCATCATTAGCTCTTTCACGGCGTTGATCAGCTCTTCCACCGTGAAGGGGGGTTTTTCGGGCTCATGCCATTCGGAATAATCATGGGTAATCATTTGGACCTCGAAAACAAAATCCAACACGAAGGTTTAAAGACACTAAGAATGACCAAAGATTTCAAAAATTAAGCCTTTTCGCCTTTCTTTGTGTTCTTTGAGCTTTTGTGTTGGAAGTTTGTCTATTCTTTCTTTTTCTTCGGTGTGCTCGAAGTTTGATAATCCATCATTTCCCCCACTTTGCTGCGGGAAAGCTTGCCAGTCAGGTGAAGGCCTTCTAAAACAAACTCCACACAGGAAGCCTGATAAGCCTCAGAATTTTTGCCGTTCAAATGATGAACGGGTTCCCATATTTGAGGCAGTTGGGAAATGACGTTTTTGTATTCCGAGGAGGGGGTTAATTCGGAAATGCGGATATGCTTGTCGCCGGAAAGATCCGGGATGCTGATATCCTGATGCTCCTGCTCCATATGTTCCTTGAAAACCTGGGCAATGGCCTTGTCCATAATTTTGCTGAAAACCTGGAATTCATTTACCGTCTCTTCACGGAAGGGATCGAGCTCAATTTTGCCTGAAGAGGAAGTATAGAGATAGTTCAAATCGGACATACGGGGTACCGCTTCGGTCTCACCAAGGATATAAGCCCGGCGGCGGGAATTGGCGATCATGGTTTCGTAGTTGGCGATAGAAAGCCGGGCGGAGACGCCGGATTTCTGGTTCACATAGGGGCTCTTGCGGGCCTCCAGAGTGATCTGCTCAATAATTTCGGTCATGAAAGAGGGAACCGTTAGTTTCACCTCGTCATTTTTCGGCACGCTGGCTTCCTGCAAAATAATCTTAATTCCCAAATCCCGGGTTAAGGGGTAATGGGTGCGGATTTCTGCGCCGATACGGTCCTTTAATTGGGTAATGATTTTGCCCGCCCGGGTGTATTCCTCCGGGTTCGCTGTGAAAAGAAGAATCAGGTCCAAATCAAACCGGATAGGGTAGCCGCGGACTTGAATGTCCCGCTCTTCCAAAATGTTAAAGAGGGCGACCTGTACCAGATATTCCAAATCGGGCAGTTCGTTCACGGCGAAGATGCCCCGGTTCATACGGGGAATCAGGCCGAAGTGGATGGCTTCCTCGCTGGCGAGGGGATTTCCTGCGGCGACCTTAGCCGGGTCCAAATCACCGATCAGGTCGGCGATTTTGGTTCCAGGAGCTAAGCGTTCGCCATAGCGGCTTTCCCGCCCGATCCACTCAATTTCCAGGCTATCGCCTTTTTGGGCCAGCTTTTTGCGACAAGCCCCGCAAATAGGGCGGTAAGGATGGTCGTGAATCTCACAGCCTTTGACGACGGGGATTTCCTCGTCTAAAAACTGAATCAAAGAGCGCATCAACCGGCTTTTGGCCTGACCCTTTTCCCCCAGCAGAACGATGTCGTGATGGGAAAGCACCGCGTTGGTGAGCTGGGGTAGGACGGTTTCCTCGAAGCCGTGAATCTGGGAAAAAAGAGGCTCGCCGGAACGCAGTTTTTTAAGAAGGTTGCGTTCTAACTCCTCTTTCACGGTGAAGTCGGGATATTGGGCCGCTTTGAGCTCGCCCAAAGTAGAGGGTTTGGAAGACATGGGATTCCTTTGAAAAAGATTGATGAAAGACATCTTAGGACGGGATAAAAGGCAGTTGCAAGGGTTGGAGGGGATTTCCCCCTAAAGAATAACTATTTTTAACCTTAGTCGGGAGAGAGGCCCAGAATTTTATAAACCAGCCGAATTTCATGGAGGGAAGGATGTTGATTTGAGGGGCAATCCAGCCAGTGCCGGGTGCGCAGTTTTTCCAGAGGCAAAGGGGGAAGCGCTTGGGTGAGAGGATTTTTTAATTCCAGAATCATGCCTGATCTTTGGGTGGGCAGCTGGGGATGAAGAGCTTCGTAATAGTGATGAAAAGCGCCGTTAAAGAAAGAAAAGCCAATGGGCCTTTTGCCCCTGTTTTTTACTACGATTTCGGATACGGCGTAAATGATCTGGGCGAAGTGATCGGGGAAAGAAACAGAGGAAGCGGTTAAGCCCAATTCGGGATAACGCTTCTCAATCTGGGAAACGCCCCAGGGTTCAAAAAGAATAAAAGCGGGAATCATCCGCACATCCGGTCTTTGGTGTCCGACGGCCTGGAGATAATACAACGGGAAATAATCCTCATCCGCTTCCGCGAAAAGAATCGCGCCGCGGGGTGTGGATTTGAGAAGGTTGACGCCATAGTCATATCGCATCATTTGGTATTTTTGGTTTTCGTTTTCAAAATTGGAAAAAGCCAAGCTGAAAAGCAGGGTGGCACTCATCAAAGTTAGCGTAAATATTTTTAATTTGGACTGGGGCCAGGACTGATAGAGGCCATAAAGACCCCCCGCAGCAAGAAATCCGGCCGTCCAGTTCGCCGGGATAAGGAAATTATCGACATACCACAGGGCGGAAGGGCCAGTGGGAATCCAGGCGGCGGAACAAAGAGCCAAAAGAAGAAGAGCGAAAGAAAAAAGAACCGCTAAGAGCTCTTTTCTTAGATTGGAACGGGCCCAAACGAAGAGGCCAAGACCCGACAAGAGAAGGCCTGGGAGCTTTATTTCTTCCCATAAATGGGCTGAGATTTGGCGTCCTTGAATTTCCATGATCTGTTGAAAGGCATCTTGAAAAGGTTTCCAGGAAGAGGCTCCTCGAAGCGCTTCAAAGAAGGCTCCCGCCAGGCTGGTTTCCCGTTCTGAAGTGTAATGCCGGAAAAAATCAGCGAGAAAATAAGAATGGGTGTCGGGGTTGCCCAGATTAAGAATGGGCTCCAAGTGCGCTCTTAAGGGCAGGTAAAGGAGCGGCGAAGCGCCGATTAAAAAGAGGCCCAGTAAAAGAGGAGCCCTTTTCGGGGAAGGAAGGTTCAAAGAAACTTTTGCCAGGGAAATTTTGATAAAAATAACCGCTAAGAGCGGGAAAAAGAGAAGGTGGGTTTCCCAATGATTGGAAAATCCCAGGCCAAAGATAAAGAAGGCCAAAAAGGGCTGCCACGAAAAGGACTTAGAAGAAGGTCTTTTTTCCAAAGCGCAGTGCAGCAGGAGAAAAATCAGTAAAGTCCCCAGGATATAAACGAATCCTTTGGCGCCCCCGGATTTCTCCCAATAGGTTTTTGAGAAGGCCAGAAGAAGCGCGCCGCTTAAAGCCGAATAAAAGAGGATAAAGCGGGAGCCGAAAGGCGTGGCGGCCCGATGCTCGGCCGGTTCAAAAGTTTGAAGCGCCCGATGGAGAAAAGCGGCGAATAAGACGACGGCCAGCGAGGCGAACAAGGCCGAACCGGTATTCAGTCGAAAACAAGGACTTCCCAAAGGTAAAAGGCTGAAGCAACGGCCTAAAAGAGCGGCTAAAGCGTATCCGGGCGGATGCTGGAGACCCAGAGTGGCGGCGGCTGTAATAGTTTCCGCGGAGTCGTCATCTAAAAAGACGGGGTTTAAAGTGAAAAGATAAAGAATGAAGCAGGTGAAAAAAATAAAAAGGGCTCCCCCCAGCGGAAAGCCGGTATCGCGGGAAAGATCAGTCTTTTTAAAGTGTGTTTTGAAAACGCGGTTCAAAGAGGACCCTTATTTAAAACGAAGGATTGTCCTATTATAAGCTCCGCCGGGGTTCAGACGGCATTTGAAATCTTTTGTGAAACCCAAACCGTTTTCGGCTAAAATGACTTCCTACTCCTTGCCAACGATTCCCATCACTCCAATTAAAGAGAACGCATGCCTCAGTTGATCGAAACCCCAATTCAATCCTTTTTGTCCGCTGAACCTAAAGTCACGCTCGTCAACAGTTTCCTCAAGCCTTTTGATAACGCGGTGGCGACTGCCCGTACCTGCTATTCCAGTAAAGGCGTCATTACGGCCGAACAGGTGGCCGGGGACGGACTGGACGATCTCAAAAAAGAAGAAAAGCATCAAAAGCGCGACGATCTGGCCAAGTCCATCTACAAGGCGGGACATCACACGACTTTGCAGCACGCCCATTTCCAATTCGCGCTGGAAAATGTCTCGCGGCAATTTATTTGGAGCTTTCTTCACAGCCATCCTTTTTATAACTCGGAACAGGTTTCCCAGCGCTATGTGACGGTAGACACTTCCCAAGTCGCCATGCCGCCTTTAACAGGGGAAGCCGCCAAGATTTATCGGGAGACCGTGGCTTTTCAAACGCAGTCTTATTTATCCTTGACTGAAAAGCTGAAAGGTCTTGTCACGAAGGAATATCAGGCCCGGTTTCGAAACACTGACGTGAACAGCAAGAAGGTTCAAACGGCGGTTCAGAAGAAATCCCAGGAAGTGGCCCGCTATGTTTTGCCGGTCGCGACTTTCGCTTATCTTTACCACACGGTCTCGGGATTAACCCTGATGCGCTACTGGCGTCTTTGCCAAACCTTTGACGCGCCGCTGGAACAGCGCATCGTGATCGGCAAGATGGTCGAGGCGGTTTTGAATCAGGCGCCGGAATACCAGGCCATCTTAGAACAGCCGATTGATTTCGAGTCGACGACTGAAGCGAGGATGATTGAGCAATTCCAGACGACGGCCTCCGCCCATAAAGCTTTCCGGGAAGAGTTTGACGCTTCCCTGGACGGACGCATGTCGAAGCTGGTGGATTATTCCAAAGAGGGGGAACGGATCTTGGCCTGCGCCGTGCGGGAAGTTTTTGGCTTGCCGGCGTCGGCTCTATCCGATGATGAGGCCATTGGTTTGGCCCTCGACCCTTCCAAGAACAAGTATTTGGGCGAGACCATGAACGTTTCTACCCATAGCAAACTGACCCGGGCGCTTTTTCACGCCCATTACACTTTTCGCAAAAAACTCTCTCACGCGGGTGATTCCCAAGATCAGCGCCACCGCATGACCCCGGCTTCCCGGCCGACTCTGCATGCTTTGACACTGGATGAGCCGGACTACCTCGTTCCGGTATTGCTGGAACAAGATCCGGCTTTGGTAAAAGAATTCGGCGAAATTATGGCTAAAACCTGGGAAAACATTGGTAAATTGCGCCGGTTAGGCGTCTCCGACGAGTTCGCTTCTTACCTTCTCCCTAACGCAGTAGCGGTTCGTTTTACGGAGTCCGCGGACCTTTTAAACCTGCATCACAAGCACGCCATGCGCCTTTGCTATAACGCCCAGGAAGAAATTTGGAAAGCCTCGGTGGATGAAGCCCAGCAAATCCGCCAGACCCATCCGCGCATCGGCCAATGGCTATTGCCACCCTGCGGGCTTCGCAGCCGGGCCGGAACGAAACCGACCTGCCCCGAGGGCGACCGCTTTTGTGGCGTGGTGGTTTGGAAGAAGGATCTTAATGAATATCAAAGGGTGATTTAACTGGAGCGGAAGATTTTATGGCCGTGATAATAGTTATCGGGATCATTTTAGTGCTAGTGATTTTAAATATTAGCGAAGGCACAAGAATACGGGAATTCACTATGGCATACGACACTGTAAGTAAAAAACATATGCTTACGGCTCGTACAGATAATGGATCCAAACTTTTTAAGATATATGGAACTGAAAAAGACATTCAAAAAGAAGTCGATAAATGGAATCAAAATCTGTTGCATGGTAACAAAAAATTAACAACAGATAATTTTTTTGAAATTTATTTAGCCGAGCATTCAAAGGAAGAATTCGGTGTTGACGGGTAATGAAACCCACCCACCTTATACTCTTCGATATTGACGGAACCCTTTTAAGCGCCCGGGAAGAGGCTTGGAAAATCGGCGCAGCCCAAACCGGTGACGAGGTTCTGATGGGCGAAGTCGACCTGATGCGGCAGGTCATCTACGACCTGACCCAGATCAAAGTCGATCCTTACCGCTACCGCCCCAGCGGCAAAACCGATGCCCAGGTGGTTTTTGAGCTGTTCGAGGGTATCTGCATGGCGGAAGAAGAAATCTACGATTGGCTGCCGAAACTGCTGGCGGAATATCTCAAACGCCTCTCCCAAATTATTCACGGTCCCCAAAGCGCCGATTTGAAGCCGGGTGTCATTCAATTGTTAGAAGAACTTTACAAACAAGAAGATGTGGTACTTTCGCTTTTGACGGGCAACTGCCAAGGAGCGGCCCGGTTGAAACTGGCCACCCATGGGTTGGAAAAATATTTCGTTTTCGAGGCGGGGGCTTTTGGCGACCGGGCGAAGCACCGGGATGAACTTCCGGCTTTAGCGGTGGAAGCGGCTAAACATCACCGGGTCAGCAATACGCAACGGTACCGAAGCGTAGGCACGTACATAAC
>CAWKIY010000126.1:0-36391 GCA_963849245.1 candidate division FCPU426 bacterium
TCCCACTCCGGGTGATCAGGCGGCGAAGCCGGTTGATTTTGAGCTAAACGCTCTAGTCGTGACGGGGACGAAGACCAAACTGAAAGTTTTGGACTCGCCCGCCCAGGTGGAGGTTATTAATCAAAGCGATATCCAGGACAAGGACGTGGATTATTTTGACGACGCTCTCGGGACAGTTTCGGGTGTCGAGGTCTCCCGAGTCGCGGAAGGCGGCCAGTCGGTCACGGTCATTCAACGGGGTATTTCCGGTTATGACAACAACCTGGTGGCAGTGGACGGATTTCCCTTCAATCAGGCGTATAACGAACGGGTTTTCTGGAACCGCATTCCAACCCCTCTCGTGGATCATGTGGAAGTGGCCGAAGGGCCCTTTTCCTCCCTCTATGGCAAAGACGCGGTGGGCGGGGTTATCAACGTTATTACCAAAGAGCCGGTGGGGGAACAATTTGATTTCAGCGAAGACTGGGACAGCACCAATCTGCGCACTACCGATATCGATTATCAAAAGCGAATCGACAAGCACTTCGCGGTTTTCTTTGGAGTGGAAAACACCAATGTGGCTGGTTATACGGACGAGCAATATATCCAAGCCACGGCCGCGACAGGGCCGTTGGTGGTCACGAATACGGTCAAAGGTTTCACTCAAACCACTAATACCCTTGGGACGCCGATTTATAACATCGGTCTAACGGCTCCCACGGTTTTGGAAAACGACAACTTGTCCTCGAAGCTTTATTGGACACCTGATCAGGATAACTCGTTCAGCCTTTTATTGAATTATTCGTATTGGGATCAGCCTACGGCTAACGAGCAAGGAGAGATTGGAACTTCCTATCTAACTGACACCACTACCAACAATACGGTTTCCAGTTCCAGTGGGGCGGTGTCTTTGGCGGGAACAGGGAAAATTATTAAGTTAACCCAGTCCCAATTCCTTACCACGCCGGGGCAAAATTCCTTCGCGGCGGCTTATCTGGAGTACAAGTTGAACCTCAATAAGGACCTGAATTTCACGGCGGATTTTGATTACACCGACGGGCCTCATCTGCAATCGGAAAACGCGCTTCCCGCTTCCACTACCACGGTTTTTGGGGGACCGGTCACGGGACAAATCCTGGGAACTTGGTTCGGCAATTGGCAGGGTTTTGGGGAAGGCAAATTCGATTGGAAACTGGACAACCATGAGCTGATCGCGGGTCTGTCCCTGGAACATGTGACGACCGACCTTTATACGGTGGATTACCCCAATTGGACCAATATCAATGTGGGTACCCAGGTCGCCAACTCGGATACGGGTTTGCAGGAAGCCATCGCGGGCGTCTACGCCCAGGACCAGTGGAAGTTATTTCCGGCGCTCACCGCGGTGTTAGGAGCGAGGGTGGATTATTGGGATCCTACCAATATCCAGATTTATAACTCCAGTACGGCCACTTCCAGCACCTATACCCAGGATACTTTCGTGAGTTTTAACCCGAAGGCCAGTTTGGTGTTTAAGTTTGACACAAACGGAAGCTTGAGAGCCTCCATTGGAACAGCTTTCAATCCGCCTACGCCCCAGGAATTGACCAGTGTGAGCACCACCTTGACCACGGTGAATCTCGCCAATCCGTCCCTGGTGCCGGAGCAGGATCTGGGCACGGAAGTGGGGGGAGAGTATCAACTGCCAACCGGAACGACCTTGTCGACGACCTTTTTTGATAATTACTTTACCAACTTGATCTACGCCGACAGCGTTATCACCCCCGGTCTCACCACGACGAAGTATGAAAACGCCGGTGTGGCGGATATTCAGGGCTTTGACGCTGAGATCAAACAAAAAGTCTTCTCGTTCCTGAAGATTTACGGCAATACCACCATCGTCGATCCGAAGTTTATTCAAAATAGCGCGACGCCTTCGGCCGTGGGGAAGCAGCTGCCTTATGTCTCGCCCGTGATTTATAACCTGGGCGCGGATTTTGATCTGGACCGCTGGTCTATCTCGGCTTGGGATAGTTATCATTCGGCGGAATTCCAGACCGCGAACAACGTGGACACCGTTCATGGGGTGCAGGGCAGTTTCGACGCTTATTCCACGCTGAACTTGAAGATTCGCTACAAGGTCAGTGATATCACTCTGTCGGTGGGGGTGGATAATCTGTTGAATTCCCAGTATTACAATTACTATTTGAATCCCGGAATTGTGCTGAACTTTGGGGGACGTTTAAGTCTTCTGTAATTAAACAGCGAACCTATTGTTTCCAAACAAAACCCATATGATTCTTCATATGGGTTTTTCTGTTTATTATGATGGAGCGCGGAAGAAGACCGGCTTTTTAACCGGAGACGAAGGAGGTTTTTCTGATGCACCTCTTGATCGTTTGTTTGGTAGTCGCTTTCATAGGGCTTTTATATTTTTTCGTGGTTCGCCTTATTTTTTTCTCGAAAACCGAGGTGGTTTTTTTATTCGACCGGGTGGTTCTGAGGCTTCGTGTTTTTAAGTACCTATCGTTTCGGATGTATGGAATCAAATACGCGTCGATTGAAACGGTTCGTAAGTATGACCGCCAATTAGACAAGTGGCGTCCCCTCAATTTGGGCACCAATCGGAATCCCGGGCAATGGGTCGTTATTTTCCGAAAAGGCTTTAACTCGAATATTACGATGGGGATTGAAGAACCGGACGCTTTTATCGAGGAATTACGAAAAAAACTGGGATAAATAAAATCACCCGTCCGGAGCCGCCTCCGGAGGCCTCTTTCGGGGTGAAACGGCTTCCCAAGAAACGCCGAAAAATAACAGCGGCCCTCCTTCATTCCCATTGAAAATCAGTTATATTTTTAAAGGTCTCGCTTTCATTTCACACCGAAGAAGATTCCCTTTGGGCAAGCTCTTTTCAATCCTTAGCTGGTTGTTCCTTTGGTTTACGGCTTCCGCTTTTATTACCGCGGGGGCGCAGTGCACGCCTACCTCGGCCACTCTTTACGCCGCGGCGGACGATCAACTGGTGGTCTTTGTGAACGGCAACGCCGTGAGTTTCGGCGGACAGCCCGTCACGGTGAATTATGTGACCGCCCCGGGAACCTTGCCCACCTATTCCATCACTCCCTCGGATTTCGTGCCGGGAGCCAATATCATCGCGGTGGAAAATCTCAACCAGACCCCCACCGAAGTGATGGCTTCCTGGGTCATCGAGGTGACCTGTTCCAACGGCGACCAGGCTTATTTTTCCAACACGGACGCGGGCTATGGGATGTACGTGGATAATACCGGCACCACCCCTCCGCCGGCGGATGGGTCGAACAATCCCTGGTATTCGGTCAATTATTCCGCGGCGGTCAGCGCCCTCTATTTCACCGGCACGCCTACCAACAATGTCAGCACCAGCAATAACCCTTACCTGCAGGCCATGTACAATCCTCAGACGGGCCAGATCCAGCCTTATACTTCGCTTAACTCCACGGGCTATACCACGCTGTCAAACGCCCCCGACCTTTATTACCGGGGAAGTTTCAATTTGAACGCGGTGCCTTATACACCCCCCACATTCAGCCTGGCGAAAGCGGCGGGCTTTTCCACTTATCCGCCTTCCGCCAGTACCGCCTCCGAGCCTTACGCTTTGGTGGTTTGCAACAGCGGGGCGCCGGTGAATTCACCGGTGACGGTATGGGACAGCCTCCTCTCCGGAGGCTCTTACAGCGGCGCCGCCTATAACTACAATCCGCCGAACCAGCTTTATTCCACCGGGGGGTCCAATCCTTTTTATTTCGCGTTCCCCTTGGGCTTCGCCGGGGATGGGGCCTGCGTGACCCTGCTGGCTCCCGTCGCGGGAATCAACACTCTCAATGGTTCGCCGGTCACCAATTCCGCCGCGGTAACTTGGAACGGCGTCCAACAGGCCGCGGTCACCGTGGTGGTTCCGGTGGTTACGCTGACTTTTACCCCGAGTCCCACGGTGACTTTGACGCCTACCTTCACTCCCACGCTGACTCCTACCGACACTCCCTGTGGTTTTCCCGGAAACACCTGTACTCCCACCGCGACCCCCAGCTTTACGCCGACGATCGTCAGTGCCGATGTTTTTTACGTCGATCACAACAGCTTTTTCCCGGATCAGGGGCCGGTTTCCATTCAGGTGGAGTACACCCAGTACCCGGGGCTTTATTCCTTGACCGTCTACAATTCAGCGGGGGAGCTTATCAAGAGCCTGGATTCCCGCACCCTCAACTCACCGGTAAACCAAAGCTACACCTGGGATGGAAAGAACAAGTTCGGGGATAAGTGCGCCAGCGGCGTTTATATTTTTTACCTGGTTGAACCCTTCAGCCGAAAACTCAAACGGGTGATTCTGATTCATTAAGTTTGAAAATCCTGACGATCCAGCCTCGCGGGTGCCCGAAAAGCCAGGAAATCCGTTTTCACCCCTCAAGATCAAGTTTCAACACGTAATATCAATTTTAGTCATACAAAAATTCTGAGTTTTAAATAAATAAAGTTTAGAATTCTAAATAATTCAAACGTTTGAACTTTTGGTATCAACTCATAACGTTTTATGTCGTTGAGGGCTTGAGAGTTTGAAACGTTCAATTTGGGATAGGAGTTGGAATCATGAAAAAAACTATTTTCAGTAACGGGGCTTGGATGAAATTGGCCAGTCTTTTGGCCTTTATTCCCCTCATTTGGGGATGCGGTCAGTCGAGCCTGGCTCCAACCAGCGCCAATAGCTCCTCCATGACCACCAGTAAGGTTACCGCCAACGCGGCGACCTCTTCCGTCACGGCGACTGCCGGGGATGCCTGGGTCAACACCGCTTTCGCCGCCCAAACCAGCGACTTTACAGCGGCCTTTACCGCCTCCGTTTCGGCAGAGCCCGCCAACGCCATCATCGCGCTTTCAAACGGGGCCCAAACGGCCTACGCCGATTTCGCCAGCCTGGTCCGGTTCAACCCCTCCGGCGACATTGATGCCTATAACGGAACCGCATACGCCGGTCCCTCCACGGCGGTCCCTTATAAAGTAGGAACCGCTTATAGCTTTACGGTTGTAGTTCATATGGCCGCCCAAACCTATGACATCTCCGTCAGCTCTGCGGGAGGCGCTTCGCAGATTATTGGAACGGGCTTTAAGTTCCGCGCCTCTGCGGCGAGCCTGAACAACTACGGCGCTTATGTCAGCTCTGATGGCGGCAGCGGCACCTTAACCGTGAATGGTTTTACAGTAACCCCGGTGGTCAGCGGTCCCACGGCGACCCCCACCTTCACCTCGACGCCCACGAATACCTTCACCTCGACTTTCACATCAACCTTTACCCCGACCTTTACCATGACGAATACGCCGACGAAGGTGCCGCCGACGGCGACGCCGATTACGGTTTCGACCTGGCGGGTGGTGGCGGGAGGCCCGGCTCATACGGACTGCCAGGGCAATGTCTGGGCGGCGGATGAGAATTACAGCGGCGGCACAGCGGCGACCTCAACCAACGCCATTACAGGCGCCTTGCCTTGCTCCACCGACGGCGCCCTTTACCAGGATCAGCGCTATGGTTCGTTCAGCTATGTCTTCAACATTCCAGCCGGTTCTTACCAGGTGGACTTGAAGTTCGCCGAAACCTACTTCACGGCGGCGGGGGACCGGGAATTCAACGTGTCCATCAACGGGAGTACGGTTCTGACCAACTTTGATATTTTCACGGCCGCGGGAGGACAGAATAAGGCCGTCGATGAGCTGTTCAACAATATCGCGCCTTCGGGCGGGACGATTACGATCACTTTCGGTCCGGCCGCGGTGAATAACGCCATGGTCAGCTCCATTCAGATTATTCCCCAGTCGACCGCGCCTCCGACCGCCACACCCACCCATACCCCGGTGCCGCCGACAGCGACGCCCACGCCCCAATCGCTCAATATTGATTTCGCCGATTGGTACCTTCAACTTCCCAGCGGTTCCGGAACAGACCCGAATACGGTTTCGAACACGACACTGGAAAAAGGCTACTCGAGCCCTTACTTCTATATCGCCTCAGATGGATGGCAGGCCTACATGGACCCCAAGACGGGGATCACCACATCGGGTTCGGCGCATCCGCGCTGTGAGATGCACGAGGAAAGCACTTGGGCCTCCAGCGGCACCAACACCTTGACCGTTACCGGAAAAGCTACGCTTATTGACGGGGACACCACGACGGTCGGCCAAATCTTTAATAACAACGATTCCATCACCTTGGTTGAACTGCAGTACTCCAAGAGCCTGGGCGGTTTTCAGGTCTTTTATGAGGAAGCCAAAGGCGAGGGAAGCTATCCCACGCAGACGACGGCTTATGTGGGAATGAACACGCCCTACACCTACCAGCTTTCACTGACAGGAGGTGTGGCGAAGGTGACGATTAACGGCTCGGTGGTCTTCACTAAAACCGTCAGTTCCGCGGTGAGCGGCAACCAGTTCTATTTCAAGGCCGGCAACTATGATCAAAGCGCGACCGCAGGCTCGGTATCAACGACACCCTATTCGATCATCGAAATCGGCTCGGCGGTGATTGTCCACAAATAAACTGATCCAGCTTTATGGCTTAAAAGGCCCTGAGGCCGCCCCGCGTCAACAGGGGGCGGCCTTTTTTTGTATGAGGGATTGTTTTTGAAATCATCTGTTTGGCTTTTGAAGGTTTGACGCGTCAGCTTTCGCCGAATTTCTTAATTCAAGGTTTGACGGAAACGCTTGGCGCTGACCCAAATGGCGAAGACCGCCATGATCGCCAGGATTCCCGTATATTCGGCCACCAGCACGGGGTCACCGCCCTTGAGCATAATGTTTCTCAACAGCGAGACAAAATACTGAACTGGGTCTAAGTAAGCGAAGGGTTTGAGAACCCATGGCATATTCTCAATGGGGTAGATGAGGCCGGAGAGCTGGATAGCGGGGAAGATGAAGAGAAAGCCGAACATGGCGGATTGCTGCATGTTTTTCACAAAACTAGAAAGAAGTACCCCTAAGCTGACTGTGGTAGCCACGAAAACCAGCGCCGATATAAATAGCATCCACAAGGGGCCCCTCATCGGAACTTGGAATCCGAAAACCGCTACCGCCAGAACCAGAAACATATCGACCATTCCTAAAACCACGTAGGGCACGGTTTTTCCTAATAGTATTTCGTAAGGCCTGGCGGGGGACGCGATGAGTGCCTCGAAAGTTCCTAATTCCTTTTCCCGCGCGATGGAAGAACTGGTCAGGATGATGGTGACCAGAACCAGGATCATGCAAAGCACACCCGGCACCATGTAGATCGAGGTTTCCATTTCGGGGTTATAGAGGTACCGGATCGAAAATTGGACAGGCACCGCTGGAGGAGTCATGTGGGTTTGATCGAGGACCGCCTCATTGACCACCGCCTGCGTATAGGCCTCGGCGCTCTGGGCCTTAACAATATTTTCCGCGTCCACCAAAAGCTGGACCCGGCCTTTGCCGTCCTGGAGGGCCCGGGTCAAGCCGCCCTCGGGCGCCAGCAGAACCGCGTCGGCCCGGCCCGACTGGATGAGGTGAAAGGGGTCGTTGTCCTCCCGGGGCGCGGGGATGAACCAGCCGGACGCGTAACTGCGGTCCTCGATTTTCCGCATTAAAACATCGTCAGGCTTATACACGAAGGACAGTTTGATGTTTTTTACCTCCGTGGAGATCGCCAAACCAAAGAGAGTCAATTGAATGACGGGCGCCACCAAAAGAAGGATGCGCATGCGGGGATCGCGTAAGGTTTGAACCATTTCCTTCCTCATGAACCCGATGAGGATGGGGTTGATCTTTAATTTCATTAGAAAAGCTTGGAGCCGGTTGGTTTTCATGGTTCCACATCCCGCTTGAAACGCCGTACGGCGAGGGTGATGAAAAAGATGTCCATGGCCAAAAGCACCAGCAGGGGGCCGGATAGTTCAGCGAAACCGGCTCCTCTTAAGAACACTCCCCGCACGATGATCATGAACCACCGGGCGGGGAAGATCATGGTGAAATACTGGAAGAACACCGGCATGCTCTCAATCGGGAAAATGAAGCCCGACAGCATCAGGGAGGGGAGCTGGCCCATCATCTGGGAAAACTGGATGGCCGCCATCTGCTGGCGCGTGACAATGGAAATGAGCAGGCCTTGGGCCATACAGGCGGCTAAAAAAAGAAAAGTCGCCAGGATAAAAAGCAGATGGCTTCCCATAAAAGGAACGCCGAAAAGCAGCCGGGCCGCCAGGTAAATGATGGCCTGGCCGATGAAACCCATCACCAGATAAGGGGCCAATTTGCCGATGATAATTTCCAACGGGGTCACGGGGGTGGAAAGAAGCATTTCCATCGAGCCGTTTTCCCATTCCCGGGCCACCGTGAGGGCGGTGAGCATAATGCCCAGAATGGCCAGAACCACCACCGACAATCCGGGTACGGTAAACCAGCGGCTGTTCAGTTCGCCATTGAAGAGATAACGGGTCACCACCGTGACCGGCTGGGTCATGGTTTGGCCCGTGATTCTTTGGGCGGCCGCCATCTGAATCCCCGAAAGGTAGCCGCCGATGACCCCGGCGGTGGAATTATCCGAACCGTCGATGAGAACCTGGGTGGCGGCGGTGCCCCGCCGGTCGATATCCCGGGCGAAATGAGGCTGGATAAAAAGGGCCGCTTTGGCGGTCTGGGAATCCAGGGTCGCGGCGGGATTGGTGTCCAAGTCCCGGTAATGGATATTAAAGTAGCCGGAGGATTGGAAGGCCTCGGCCAATTGGCGGGAAGCCCGGCTGTGATCCTGGTCATAAACGGTGAGGTCGATATCATGCACGTTAAAGTCCATGGCGTAGCCGAAGAAAAGCACCATCAGAAGCGGAAGCCCAATGGCCAGCCCTAAGGTGAAGGGGTCCCGGAGGACATGGCGCACTTCCTTGCGGGCAATCGAAAAGGATCTTCTAAAATTGAAGAAACCGTTCACTTCGCACCCCCAAACCCAAAGCCGACACGAAGCCGCAAAGACTCAAAGGACGGAAAAAGAAAATTAAACTTCCGTTTAAAACTAAAAATCGAAGAATTTCGTTTTTTCGCTTTTCTTTGTGTCTTCGTGGCTTCGTGTTGGTTTTTGGTTTTGATTAGGATTTTCACTTTTTCCCCTCCACCAGGCGGATGAAGACGTCCTCCAGGGAAGGCGCGATAGGCCGGCTTTTGAAGTCCGCCGTGGAACGGGCCGCGGTGCGGCGCCAGGCGGCGGCGTTCCGCGCGATCACGTGATAACGCATGCCGTAAGGGTTCACTTCCTCCACGGAAGCTTCTTTTTGAAGTTTCTTAATCCAGCGGCGTGAATTGGTTTTGGGCGTGAGTTCGTAGAGGGGTTCGGGAAAGGCTTTCTTCTTCAATTGAGCGGGGCTTCCGACGGCGATAATTTTACCGTCCCGCATGAGTGCGATGCGGCCGCACTGTTCGGCCTCGTCCATGTAATGGGTGGTCACGAAGACGGTTTTGCCTCTTTTGGACAGCTGTTGGATGATGGCCCAAAACCGGCTGCGGGAAACAGGGGAAACCCCGGCGGTAGGCTCGTCGAGAAAAACAATGTCGGGATCGTGCAAAAGGGCCGCCACCAGGGAAACCTCTTGTTTGGTACCGCCGGAAAGCTCCCGCACCATCTTGTCTTCGCTCTCCCGGAAGGCGATAAATTCCAGCAGTTCCTTCCGGCGTTTCAGATAAACCGCCTTGGGGATTTTGTGCAGGGCCGCGGTAAAGTCCAGGTTCTCGTCCACTGTCATATCCTGGTACAGCGTAAAACGCTGGGACATGTAGCCGACCCGGGCTTTGACCTTTTCCAGCCCCTTTTTAGGGTTGAGTCCCGCCACCCTCACCTCGCCGCCGGTGGGAATCAGCAGTCCGCAGAGAACCCGGATGGTGGTCGTTTTGCCCGCGCCGTTAGCGCCCAGAAAACCGAATATTTCCCCCTGGTTGACGGAAAAGGAAATGTTATCCACCGCCGTGAAAGCGCCGAACTTGACGGTTAAATTTTCAACCTCAACCGAGTAAGGCATAAGACTCCTAAAACTAAAATCCAACACGAAGCCGCGAAGACTCTAAGAAAAATGAAGAAAATAAGAATTTCTTAGTTTTCGAGCTAATGAAATTCAGATCCTTTTTTGTTTTCCTTTGGGGCTTTGCGGCTTCGTGTTGGCCGTTTGTTCTTGTTTTCATTTTTGAGCCGCCTGGGTTTCGTACTTTAAAAATAATTTGTCGAAGCTTTCCACTTTTTCCTTGTCCAGTATTTCCTTGGGTTCGCCGGTGGCCAGGAGTTTGCCGTGTTCCAGGACATGAACCCGGTCGCATCGCTCGGCCTCGTCCATATAAGCGGTGGTAATGACGATCAGGATTCCTTCCTCCCGTAACCGATAGAGGAGTTCCCAAAATTCCCGGCGGCTGATGGGGTCCACCCCCGTGGTGGGTTCGTCCAAAAGCACCAGGTTGGGCGATTGCAAAAGGGCGCACATGAGGCCGAGTTTTTTGTACATGCCGCCGGAAAGCTGGCCCGCGGGCCTGTCCTGAAAGGGTTCCAGCCGGGTGATATGAAGCAGTTCTTTGCGGCGTTCCTGGTAGTTCTTTTTCAGGGATTTGGTAGAGGTCCCGGAAGAAGTCCAAGTGTTCGGACACGGAGAGGTCCGCGTAAAGGCTTTGCAGTTGGGGCATGTAGGCCATGAGGGGACGGACCTTGGCGAAGGTTGTGGTTTTTCCGTGATCCTGGTAAATCCACCCGGCCTTTGGTTGGTTTTAAAAGGCCGATGAGATGGCGCAAAAGGGTAGTCTTGCCCGAACCCTCGGGGCCGATGAGGCCGTGTAAAAGGGCGGGTTTGAGGGAAAGGCTTACATCGATTAGGGCATGATGGGTGAGCATCTCTTTGATGAGGTTCTCCACTTGGATGCTGATTTCGGGACGATTCATAAAAACTCTTTTCGGCCGCTTTTATTTTTTCGGCAAATCCGCCTCAAGGGTCATGCCGGGCTTGAACAGGCCTTCCGGATTGTCAAAGGTGATCTTCACGGCGTAGACCAGGTTGGTTCTCTCCGCCTCAGTTTGCACATTCTTGGGTGTGAATTCCGCCTCATCATTGATATGGGTAATGGTTCCCTCAAAAACTTTTTCCTTTCATCTCCGGCAGGGAGGCCTTTACTTTTTGCCCATAAGAAAGTTTCACCAAAACCGGCTGGGGAACATAAAAGTAACACCAAACCTGGCGCAGATCGGCCAGGGTAAAAAGCTTGGTCCCGGGACCGACCCAATCGCCCGGCTCGTGGTATTTGGTAAGGATGGTGGCGCTCAGGGGTGAAGTGACGGAACACCATTGCACATGCAGGTCGGCCGTCTGCTTTTGGGTCTTTAAATGGTTGAAGGTTTCAACGGGCATGGAGCCGGCCTGATAAAGTTTCAATCCCCGGTTGTAATCGTCGTTGGCGCTCTCTTGGGCCAGCTTGTAATCCGGGCCGTCCAGGGTGACCAGCGGCTGCCCCAGGGTGACGGCTTGTCCCTCATCGGCCTGAAGGGAATTGACGGTGGAAGCGACCTGGGAAGCCACGTCGACCTCGGTGGCTTCCACCGTTCCGGCGTAAGCGAACTTATTGTTTTGAATTCTCCAATAAATCAGGGCTCCCAAACCTAAGGCCACCAGGGGAATGATGAACTTCAGCCGTTTTTTCATAACGCTCTCCTCATAAAAGTTTTTTGATCATCCGAACCGTTTTCAATTGGATTTAGCATTCGAGTTACTCCTTTCCCGCGAGGGACGAAAGAATCGATAACTGCATTAGGATTTGAACGTTATTGGAGGCGGACTCAATATTCGCTGTCAAAGCCTGAAAGTTGGCCGTTTGGACTTCCAGAAAACGAACTGTTCCCGCCCGATAGGCCCCATAAGTCAGTTTGGCCAATTCCTGGGTTTCAGCCACCGCGGTTTCATTTAAACCTTGCTGGTATTCCATGGACCTTAAAGAGTCCCCCGCTTTGTTCCAGTCCCTCCAAAGATCGGCTTTGGCCTGGTCCAGGTCGGACAGGTAGGCTTGGGCTTGTTGATGCTTGGAATCTGAATCTTTCACGATAGAGCCCCAGTCGAAGAGGGGCATGCTGGCCGAAAGCGACACGATGTTCTGTTGAATGGTTTCCAAGATGGGTCCGTCCGGATTTTCATAACCGGCTTGGGCCGAAAGGGTAATTTTAGGCAAAAGTTCCGAACTCACGGCGCCCGCGGCGAAGCGGGCGGAGTCGGCCAGGAAGGCGTAGGTCTTGAGCTGGGGAACGGTATCATCCGGAGGAATCGCGGCTTCTTTTTCGAGAATCTCCAGGGAATCCTTCGCTGGTTCGGTGGAAAACCAAACCGTGGGGGTGGGCACGCCCTCGGGGAGACTCCCTTCCATATGGATGTCCAGGGGATGGGTTAAATCCGCGGGTTCCTTGTCCCCCACCAAATCGAAAAGATCCCGGAGGGATTGGGCGAGATTGGCTTGGGCCTGGACAAACTGCCGTTGATAGTTCAACACTTCTTGATGGGAAGACAATTGGTCCAGGCGGCTGGCCGTGCCAAAACGGGCTTGATGGCCGATGTCCGCGTATTGGGCCTGGGCCACCTTGAGGGAATCCCCTAAAAGCCGCATCTGCTCCAAATTGATCTTCAATTGGAAATAAGCCAGCCGGACCGCCAGTCGCAGTTGCCGCTGGGCGGCCAGGTATTGTTGTTCCTGTGATTGGGAAAGAGCCGTGGAACTATTGGCCAGGTTGTGCTGGGAACGGAAGTCCCAAAGGTTCCAGTTGAGGGCGGCTTAAGCGCTCCAGTTATTGGCTTCGCCAAAAGCCACTTCGGGGGTTTTGGGGAAAATCGAAAACTCGGGAACATAGGTTTGGTAAAAATAATTACCGCTTAACCCCAGCTTCGGAAACTCCGCCGCGCCCATGGATCCAGCCTCGCTTCGGGCGGATTCATAACTGAAATTCGCCGACTGAAGCTTGGCTGAATTCTTAAAAGCGGCCTCAATTAAATCCGAAAGGGACAGGGCCAAATGGGGTACAGGGGTTTGGCTTGATTTATCTTGGGGCGCGGCCATCCCCGCTTGCCCCAGGGGAATCAGAGGGGCGGGGGTGGTCACCGCCGCCGGGCTGGAAGAGGTTTGGCCCCAAGCCTGAACCGCTAGAATACCGATCAGAAAACCCAGTTTTATTTTCATATCCTTGTTCCTTTCTTCAGCGGCGCCAGCGATTCCAGCATCAGGTCGATCCGCGACTTCATGGCCCGGTCCGAGGCGACCGCGGCCTTAACGACCGCGAAGGGAATAAAGCTCAGGCGCTTCACTTCCAAATGTTCCAGGATGGCCACCATGACCAGGGGGAAAAGACAGGCCCCCATCAGCACCGGCATGATGGAGGGCAGGGCCATCTTGCGCAGCGAGCCTTCCTTCTGGCATTGCCGAACCAGCCCCACGATGACCAGGCCGTGGCGGGGCAAGTTGGCCTTGATAAAGTCCAGTACCACACGGTCCTTATTCAACACGTCGTGCAATATTCCCAAAAGCATCCGGCGGTTTTTCCCGATAAAGCGGCTTAAGGTGAACAGGGCGGCCTGGAGTTTTTTGAGGGCGGGGCCGTCCCCGGAGGTTTCCAGAGTGAATTCCTGGAAAAATTTCTCATAAGTGTCCTGCAGGACCGAGCGGGTGAACTGGTCTTTGGTCTTGAAGTGGTAATGAAACATGCCCAGGTTAACCCCCGCTTTTTTCGCCACCTGGCGGAGGTTCATGCCGGTCATGCCGGACTGATAAAGAAGGTCCCGGGCGGCCTCAATCAGCCGTTGGTCCGTATTCGCGGAAGGCCTTGGCATGGGAGAAACTCTCCTTGGGTTTGGGTGGTTTTATTCTATACATCTGTATAGTTATACGACTGCATGGAAGAAAACAAGGTTTATTTAAACTATTTAACGAGCCTTTAAACACTATCGTTTTGATTCAATCGGATTCCGAATTGCCATTCGATTCTGGAACAAGGGTGGCCGCGGTTTGTTTCGCCATAGCGGCGGACTTGGCTTTTTCCTTCGCTTCTTCGGCTTGGCAGCGCACAATTTCACGCCGCACCGCGTCCAGCAAATCCTTGACGCCCCCCCTCATATAGTCGCCGGCGAAGGGGGCGTCGAAATTTTGTTTGGCTTTTAAAGTATAAATAATTTTTAAGCCCTTTTCGGCGTCGGGCGAGAGGGTCCAAGAACCTTCATAAAACTCAAAATCCTTATGGCTGATGTCGGTAAAAAGAATCGTTTGGTACCAGGTCTCGTGGACATCCAGCAGAACCCGAACGCGTTTGGTTAAGAACAAGAACCCGCCTTCGAACTCTTGTTCCAAAAGATAATGGTAGGGCCCCAGGTCCCGCGTGACTTCGCTTTTTTTGAGACTTCCCACGAATTGGGGAAGATGTTCATAGCCCGTGAGCACATCCCACACGACCGAGGGTTCGGCGGCCACATCAAAGGATCCATTGATGTTATAGACATGGTCTTTTTCCTGGAAAGCGAGGGAAACCGCGTCCGCGGCAAAGACCGCCCCGCGGGAAAGAGAGGTGAGGATTATCGCGAAGGTGGTTTGAATTAAAAGTTTCTGAATGCTTTTCATTGTTTTGCCTTCTCCATGGTTTTCTAGGCAGTGACTTATATTTGTATCCTTAAGTCCTGTTACGAGAAGTGATAAAAGATGGCTTGTTTCCCACTTTGGAAAAGGGGGATTTGCCGTCAGACGCTACCCCTAAATCCCCCCGTCCGCCCTTTTTCAAAGCGGGGAGATTGTTTTAAAAGCTTTAGAGTCTAGCCGCTAATGACAGAGATGGACTTAACTATGTAAATCTCTTTAAAAAGAACTTCTTTCTGGAAGTTCTTTTTAAAGAGCCCTCACCCGGAGCTTAAGGGTCGGGTGAGGGCCAAATCCTATACAGGTTAGAAGCTGAATTGAAATTCCATGTTTCCGACAGGGATGATCGAGCCCGAGGAAGACACGTTTGCCGCGGCGAACTGCGACGGCATTTGGGTTAATAAATAGGTTCCATCACCCGTGGCTGAGTAGGTGTTCGATCCCGGTGTCGCGTGAACGTTCGAGGTGGCTTCCGGCTCGTTGATCAGCCATTGGGCCTCCGCCACCAATTTCACGTCCGAGTTCATTTTCCAAGTGATCGAGGGAAAGGTGATCTCGAAGATGGGTGAACTACCCAGGCCTTCGCCAAAGGCGTAAGTCTTCGCGCCGATAGTGTAGGAATAGGTTCCCACCATATTGCTGTCTGGAATCACCATTGCCGCGCGGGCCGCGATAATCCAAGGATTGTCGCCGATAGACGCCTGCAATTCCGCGCCGCCGATATTCAATTGTTCTTTGCTGACCAGATGGTACGAGCTTCCGGCCACTGGAACACCGTTAATGGCTTCGTTGCCCGGTAATAGTTCTTTCACGACCGCTTGAGTGCCGTTTTCAACCGGCAATTGCGACGTGTATTGAGCCACGATGGCCTCGCCCTGCAGCGTGAAGACCGTATCGCCCATCGGAGCGCGGTAGACGAAGTCCACGCTGGAATTCCAATATTGATCATTCGCCGGAAAGATTCCGTTCGCCCCTAAGAAGGGATTGAACAAGGAAGACAGCATGGCGTTGCCGAAGGGACCCGTCGACGAAAAGGTCGTCAAGTAGCCCGATTCCAAGGCTAAGTCATCCGAGTGACCGGCGTTACTGTCGTTGATGTATTGACCGTTTAAGTGAAGGGAAAACTCGCTTTGGGTCGGTTTGACAAAACCGGTTTGTAACGGGTGGAAAGGATCGTCCTTGATCCCGTCATCCAGACCGATGCGCAGGAAGGTTTCCGGCGGGAAATTGAAAATTTCCGGCAAGTACCGCTGCGGCAGGTCCGGGCAGGCGCTTAAAACGCCGCCGGCGAAATCCAGCTGGCCTAAATGGCCCCACAGGGACAAGCCGTTATCGTACCCCTGGTTAAAGAACAAACCCATCAAGTCGGAGTGGGAGGTAAAAAGAAGATTCCCCTCGTAGTCCGCGCTTTCCAGATTCGTTGGGACCTTGAACTGTCCCACTTTGACGTAAATCATGTCGGGAATCAAAGGAACATCGGCGTTGTATTCCAGCAAGCCGAGGTTGTTGTTTCCGCTGTTGATGTCCTCGCCGCCTAAGGCTTCCTCGAAATGGAACAGGTAACCTTTAAAGTTGCCCGAAAACATCAGCCGATTTTCGACATTAAACAAATAAACCCGTAAGTTATCCCGGGTTGGGTCATCTTGGACATATTCCAATTGGCCCAATTCTTGAAACCGCCCGCCAACGTTCAGAGTCAAATCGTCGTTCTGAAAGATTTCGGCCGCCTTTCCCTGAGCCGTGAAGCCCAGAAGCATCACCAGCGCTAACATTATTTTTTTAAACTTTTCCATGACAGCTCCTCCTTTTATTTGACCAGCTTCAGCTCTCTTAAACTTTCAATCACAGCCACCGGTTTCCCGGACTTCAACCTTCACATCCCTTTCCGCCTATTTGGCGGCGGGAGCGAAAATAACGTCGTAATGAATGGCGATCGCGTCCGTGCAAGTGATGGAAGTCACGATTACGGAAATGGAGGGTGGAGTGACTTTGAAGTCCGTCATCTTCAGGGCTTGAACCCCCTTAAACTCCACTTTGTTTCCAGTAACGGTCGCGACACCGGACAAGACGACCGGGACCGTAACGCCCGCGATAGTCAGGTTTCCTTTGGCGGTCATTTGGCCGCCCTCAAGGGTTTCGCTTAGCAGGACGAACTTGATTACGGGGTTGTCCTTAGCGCCCAGTGCCTTATAGGCGTTATTGTCCAAACCGGATTCCCGCGATTTAAAGTCGTTCACGGGAACGGTTAAAACCATGGAGCCGATTTCGCCCGCCTTCAGGGCTTTTGAGACATCCCCGCCCGCCGCGGCCTTGAGAACCGCCGAGCCCAGGAGAGTATTGGCGTGCATCTGATATTTATGAAGGGTTGAGTCGCCCTCCATATAGAGGTAGCTGCCCGCTTGAAGAACCATTAAGGTGCCCGATTTTGCCGTGACTTCCGGGGCCGGTTTGACAGCATCGGCGGCTTTTTCGTACCAATGGGTTGATCCTTTCATGAGCTGGTTGCCGCCGCCATCGGCAGTAGCCGGCTTCGTATTGGTCAACACCATCAGCGCCGTGCCGGTGATCAGACCCATCGCCGCGATTATGGTTTGCGTGAACTTTTTCATCGTCGTTTCTCCTTTTGATTGAATCCAATCTCGTTTTGATCGTTAGTTGACTTCCATTTCCGCATCATGCCGAGGATTCGGTTTTTTCCTTATGATTCAGGTCATAAGGAAGCCTTTTTAATCCGTACCGTTCGACATCAACTGCTAGAGCAAGGCTGGTGCCAACTAGGAATGATGGAAAACAAGGGATTTTAAAACAGGCGGGAAGGTCCCAAGTGGGGTGCTATGGCGTCAGCGCCATGGTGATCGTGACAGACCGGAAGAAAAGAAACCAAAACTTTTGAAAAGTCTCTTTAAAAAAATATCCCTTCAACTATGAGTCAGATCATAGGGCCTCCGGCGTTTACTGGCATGATGGGGTTAAGCGGGATTTTCTCGAATAGGGGAGTTGAGAAGAATGCTCCATTCGATGAAATCAAAGAGATGAGGAAGAGGAGGAAATCATGAAAACTCATTTTGCGAAGAGATGGGGAAAACAAATTTGGAAATGGATAGGGGAAGCGTCTTTTGGCTGTCTGGAAAACTCTTTTCTTCCACTGGGCCTTCCTTGGCGGATGACGCCGGAGACGGACCGGGATTTGAAAGGGAGCCGGATATCAAGACATCCTCTGAACTATCGCGGGGGGAGGTAATTATGGAAAAAAATGAGCCGAAAAAAGAAATGGAATTCCCCGAATGGGTTTTGGGACAACCGACCGAGGAGGAACGGCGCATGGCGGCCTATTACCGCTGGGTGAAGCGAGGAAAGCCGCGGGGAGACGACCTCGAGGACTGGTTCGCCGAGGAGAATAAGTGGCAGGATAATATCGTTCCGTCCCGGAATGATTAATCCGGCGTTTTTTTAAAAAGGAGGCTAGTCATGGGAGATTCATTCGTGAAAAACTTTGAGTGGCGCATGGCGAAATGGCTTTGGGCGCCTCCGGGCGACATGCCTTTTTCCGATAAAAAATACGCTCAATGGATCAATCTTGCCGGAAAACCGGTGATTGTCCAAGTCCGTAAATTGTCCCCTCCGCGAAAGAAAGCCTCCAAGAAGGGAAGCAAATTGATCGAGGAGTTTTATCACCGGGGCGCCTATTCCCGCCGCGAGGTTCGAACCCGTCATCCACGGAAAGCGCCGCTGCCGTTTCGGGGGAAGGGATCGAAAGTGGAGAGGCGTTCCAAGCGAAGCCGAATCCGTCGGGCCACGGAATAGTTAAGATAAGCCTGATTGCCGCCGCAAACCGTTAAAGGACCGGAAGTTAGGGTTGAATTTTAGAAAATTCCCCTGAAAATCTCCGAAGCGCTGCATTCCAAAGCGAAGGCGATTTGTAAAATTTTGGTCACGGAGGGATTGCGGGAACCCTTCTCAATGTAACTGATATAGACCGGATGTATTTCAGCGACCCCGGCGAGCTTTTCCTGGGTCCAGCGGCGTTTGAGCCGGATCGCCCGGACGTTTTTGCCCAATTTTTTCAGGTTTTTCTGGTCCATTTCATCGATTACAGCCGGGGCGCGGGAATTTGTCCATAAACGATCTGTTGTTAAACGATCCGTTAAGTTCCTTTGCCCCGGTCCTCTCTGACTAGTTTTGTTCAGTTTAGGGTAAGGCGGGCGACGGTTTCGGTTTATGATGTGGGTCATAGAGAACCGCTTTTTCTCGATCGGGCAAAAGCGAGTTTAAACCGCCGGGTTTTTACCGCGGTTTATCAGGGGAATGACGGTGAAAAAAAGAAAAATAAAAAAAACGCGGACCCCAAGCGGCGGCGCCCCCAAAAGCCGTAAACCCAAAGCCCCGTCCTTGGCCCGGAAAGTCCCCATGGAAAAAGGGATTGAGCCTGGGTCGCTCCTGGACGAAAAACGGGCCATCGAAAGCATCAAGGACTACGCCATTATCATGCTGAACTCCCAGGGGAACGTGCTCACTTGGAATGAGGGAGCCGCGAGAATTAAGGGATATCAACTCCGGGAAATTATGGGAAAGCACACCTCGGTTTTTTACACGCCTGAGGACAAGAAAAGGCACCATCCGGAAAAACTGCTGAAAATCGCGGCGAAGAAGGGCCGGGTCGAGGACGAGGGCTGGCGTGTGCGTAAAGACGGTTCCCGGTTCCTGGCCGATGTGGTGATCACGGCGCTCAAGGACAAAAAGGGAAAACTGAGGGGTTTTATTAAGGTGACCCGGGATGTGACGGAGATACGAAAAAACCAAAGGGAACTGCAGGAAAAGACCGAACTGCTCGGCTCGGTCTTGGAAAATATCAACGACGGGGTTGTGGTCGGCAATGAGAAAGGCGAGTTTCTTGTTTTCAACACGGCGGCCCAGAAAATCTCAGGCCGGACGGCGGAGGGCGCCCAGTACGGCCGCTGGTCGGAAAAGTTCGGCGTTTTCCGGGCGGATGGAGTAACTCCCTTTCCTGATTTTGACAATCCCCTGGCGAGAGCTATTCGCGGGGAAGAGACGAATGACGTGGAACTCTTTTTAAGAAACCCGGGCCATCCCGAGGGAGTGCTGGTGACCGCTTCCGGCAGACCCCTGAAAGATAAGAAGGGCCACGGGGTGGCGATCTTCCGGAATATCACGGAGAAAAAGAAAGCGGAGGACAAATTCCGCGGGCTTTTGGAATCCGCCCCGGATGCCATGGTTATCGTGAACCAAAAGGGAGTGATTGAACTCATCAACGGCCAGGCGGAGAAACTCTTCGGCTATCAAAGGGAAGAGTTGTACGGACAACGCATTGAGGTTTTGGTTCCCCAGCGGTTTCGGCATCATCACCCCGGCCACCGGGACGGTTATTTCGCCTCGCCCAAGGCCAGGCCTATGGGAGCGGCGCTCGACTTGTTCGCTTTGCGCAAAGATGGCACCGAATTTCCCGCCGAGATCAGCCTGAGTCCGATCGCGACACCCGAAGGCACCTTTGTCACGGCGGCCGTCCGGGACACGACCGACCGTAAACGCCTTTTGGAGGAGCAGAACCGCCGGATGCAGGAAGCTAACCGCCTCAAGAGCGAATTCCTGGCCAATATGTCCCACGAACTGCGCACCCCGATGAACGCCATCATCGGCTTTTCCGAGCTCATGTATAACGGCAAGGTGGGGCCTGTCTCTGACGAACACCGGGAATATCTGGGCGACATTCTTACCAGCGCCCGGCATCTGCTTCAATTAATTAATGATGTGCTGGATTTGACCAAGGTGGAGGCGGGGAAGATGGAATTCCGCCCCGAAATTTTGGATCTTTCCAAAGTGGTTCTGGAAGTCAAAGACATTCTGCGGGGTATATCCTCGCCTAAACGAATCCAAGTGGAAGCCGGCGTGGACCCATCCCTTTCCCGGGTTCTTTTGGACAGCTCGAAATTCAAACAAGTTCTCTATAACTACATGTCCAACGCCATTAAGTTCACCCCGGACGAGGGCAAGGTGTCGGTGCGGCTTTCTTCCGAGCCGGAAGGAATGTTTCGGCTGGAAGTCGAGGATACCGGCATCGGAATTAAACCGGAGGATATCCACCGCTTATTCATTGAGTTCCAACAGCTGGATTCCAGCATCGCCAAAAAATACGCCGGAACCGGTTTGGGATTAGCCCTGACGAAACGCATTGTGGAGGCGCAAGGCGGCCAGGTGGGCGTCACCAGCCAATTGGGCAAGGGCAGTATCTTCTTCGCCACCTTTCCGCGGGAAATGAAAGAGGATTCCCATGGCGGGTGAATTGATTTTGATCGTGGACGATAACGCCATCAACCTGAAGCTGGTCAAGATTTTACTGCTCAAGGAAGGTTATGACATTATCACCGCCGGCGACGCGGACGAAGTCCTGGCGGCCTTGGAAACTTCCAAACCGCGCCTCATTCTCATGGATATCCAGCTTCCCGGGATGAACGGCTTGGAATTGACCTACCGCTTAAAGAAAGAACCGGCCACGAAGGATATCCTGATTGTGGCCATGACGGCCTATGCCATGAAGGGCGACGATCTCAAGGCGAAGGTCGCCGGTTGCGACGGTTATATCACCAAACCGATCGACACCCAGGCCCTGCCGGGAATCATTAAGGAATATTTAAAAAAATCTGAACTTTAAAACTTTTAACAAAACCCCTATTCACCACAAGTCCTTTCGGGGCCACAAAGGGGCTTGTGGTGAATAGGTTTTAGGTTCCGCTAAAGGGTGAATTTGGTTTTAAACCACAGCTTGTTTCCGTAGAATTTGTTTTAAGGTTTGCTGTTCTCTGCGACTTCCGCGTCTCCGCGGTGAAAGACGGTTTTTTTCATGAGCAAAATTCTTGTGATTGATGACGACGCCATTGAACGCCGGCTTTTGACCGCCCTTTTGGGGAAGGTCGGGGGTTATGAAGTTTTGACGGCGGAAAACGGTACGCTGGGCCTGGAACGGGCCGTGGACTCGGTCGGGGTGGTGATTCTGGATCTGCAGCTTCCCGACATGAGCGGTATGGACGTGTTGAAAAAACTCAAAGAAAAACGCCCCCAGCTTCCCGTGATTATGCTCACCGGCGTCACCGATGTGGCCCGGGCGGTGGAAGCCATCCAGACGGGGGCTTACACCTATCTCACCAAGCCTTTTGAAAATGACCACCTGCTGTTGACCGTCCGGCACGCTTTGGAAAAAAACGAGCTCCTCGCCCAAATGGAAGAACTGCGTCAAAGGGCCGGAAAGGGTCCGGCTCTCAGCCGCATCCTGGGTTCCAGCGACGCCCTTCAAGTCGTGCTAAACCAGATCCGGAAAGTGGCGGATTCCGCCTTAACCGTTCTTATTCAGGGCGAAACCGGAACCGGCAAGGAACTGATCGCCCGGGCCTTGCATGATGAAAGCTCCCGCCGGAACAAGCCTTTCGTGGCGGTGGACTGCGGGGCCCTGGCGGAAAATCTTTTGGAATCCGAACTTTTCGGCCACGAGAAGGGCGCCTTTACGGGCGCGGACCGGAAAAAGGAAGGCCAGCTCGTCCTGGCCCAGGGCGGCACGCTTTTTCTGGATGAGGTGGGGAACCTGCCGGTGGGGCTTCAGGCCAAATTGCTGCGGGTTTTGCAGGAACGCCAGGTCAAACCCGTGGGCGCGGAAAAATCCATCCCGATCCATCTGCGCTTTATCGCCGCCACCAACGAGCCCCTGGAACAAGCGGCCAAATCGGGAAAATTCCGGCAGGACCTTTATTACCGGTTGGCGGAATTTACCCTTCAACTGCCTCCCTTACGGGCTCGCAAAGAAGACCTGCTGGCGCTGGTGAAGCACTTTCTGGGCGAAGCGGGCGGGGAATTCCACAAACCCGTCAGCACAGTCTCCGGTGAAGCGGCGATGCTTCTGATGGACCATTCCTGGCCGGGTAATATCCGGGAGTTGCGGAACGTGGTGCGCCAGGCGGTGCTTTTAACTCCGGATTCGATTATCAACGCTGATCAAGTCCGGTCCCTTTTGCGGGGAGCTTCCGACTCGCAAGAGTCGCCGGGACCGGTGGAAGTGCCGGTCTTGCCGGGGCAGACGCTCAAGCAAATCGGCGAGAAGGCCGTGGAAGAGGCGGAAAAACAGGCCATTCGAAGCGTCTTGAAATCCACCGGCGGCAACAAAAGCCAAGCGGCGAAGATTCTGAAGACCGACTACAAGACCCTCCACGTCAAAATTAAAAAGTACGGCCTTAAATCCTCCGAAGAGTAGTTTTTAACTACGGATTGACACCGATAAAATAAAAATGTTTTAAAACAAGGCTTTTGCCAAGGGCTGGGCTTCGCTCCGTTGACGTGATAAAGAAACGTTAGTACATTGTATATACATCGTATACAAGGAGCGGACATGATTAAAAAACTGACGAAACACGGCAACAGCTACGCCCTGGTCATCGACCGGAGCATTATGGATTTGCTTCACATCAGCGAAAAGTCGGCCCTTTATGTCACCACCGACGGCAAGAACCTCATTTTGTCCCCGGCGGACGACGTCAAACGCCGTAAGAAGGTCGAAAGCGCGCTCGACGAAGTGAATCGAAAATACGGCAAGGCTCTCAAGAGGCTTTCGTAACCCATGGATCCTCAATTTTTAACGCTGGATGAGATTCTTCTCATTCATGAAAATCAGTTAAAACTCTATGGAGGCGATTCAGGTATGCGCGATCTGGGTCTTCTTCAATCCGCTTTGAACATGCCTTCCGCAGGCTATGGCGATGACTATTTTCATAAAGACCTTTATGAAATGGCCGCCGCTTATCTTTTCCACCTGGTTAAAAAACATCCCTTTGTGGATGGAAACAAGCGGGTTGGCTTTGTCGCGTCCTACGTTTTTCTGAGAATCAACGGGATCCAAGTTACAGCGAGTGATGAGGCTTATGAAGAAATAACACTGGATACGGCCCAGGGCAAGGTCGACAAACCTCAAATCGCGGTGTTTTTCAAAAAGCACTCCAAGCGGGTCAAAGCCTAGCGGACACTCAAGACGCTTTCCCCGCCATTCCCCTAGGGGCAGGGCGAGGCGAAGAAGCTGTAATCCATTATGCTCCCGGTTCCATTAGAGCCGGCCGATATGACGGGTTCGGCGGGGAAGGTATCAAAGGGAATGCCCGCCGAGGATTGGTAGATAAGATAGCCGTTGTTCGAGACGGATTGGTCCGTGAAATAAAAATAACCGGAACATTGAAGGGTGAGCATGTAGGTAACCCCGCCGGACAGGGTGGTGGAGGAGATGGAAGAGCCGCTGCCGTTGCTGGTAATGGGAAGCGAATACCAGCCGTTCAGTCCCACGGCCACGGCATTGGTGGCCGCGATGACGGTGTTCGGGAAGCCGCTCCCATCGATCGTGTAGAGAGACATGACCACGTTCCCTGAACTGGCACCGTAATGGTTCGTGGTGTAGTAATGCAGGTAGCTGACCGCCTGGGAAGAAGACGGTTGGATTTGAGTGAAGTACCAGCTGGCGCTGGAAGCGTTGACGGTGGAGTAAATGGTGTAATTGCCAATCACCTCGGCGCAGGTGGCTGTGGCGGTGGGGGTGCTGGTCGGGGTGTAGGTCGTGGTCGGCGTCGAAGTGTGGGTGAACGTGGTGGTGTTGGTATGGGTAATGGTGGGCGTGGAGGAGGGAGTGAAGGTGAAGGTGCTGGTATTCGTCGGCGTAAAGCTTGAGGTCGGCGTATCGGTTGAGCTGCTGCTGGGGGTTGGGGTCAGCGCGTTCGTCGCGGTGTTGGTGACCGTCGGGGTTATTGTCACCGTCGGGGTTATTGTCACCGTCGGGCTATTCGTCGCGGTGAAGGTGTTGGTGGGCGTACGGGTGATGGTGGGGGTGAAGGATTGGGTGGCCGTGAAGGTGATGGTTTTTGTGGAGCTGTTGGTGGCCGTCGCGGTGGAGGTGGCCGTGAAGGGCGGTGTGAAACTGGGCGTGCAAGTGAAGCCGTTGATGATACAAGGCGGGTAAGTGGGCGTTTCCACCACCGTGACCGGACGGTCGGGGTTGACAGGGCTGTTCTTGCCGCAAGCCGTCGGGAATAGGATGAAGGAAAGGGTAGTGCCCGCCAGTAATAATAGAATGAAAAAGTTTTTCAAAACGGTTCCTTTTTGGAAAAGGCTTTTAGCGTTTTTAGACCCAGGGTTCAGTATAAATTTAAAGCTACTTTACTGGAAATATGAAGGGAAATAAAAGAGGCCTAGAGCCCAAAAAGCTTTCCCACCACCCCGGCTCCCACCTGTTGAGCCACCGAACCCGCGACTTGCCCGGCCACATCGGGTTGTTTGGGTTTGGCGACGGTCGTGGGTTTTGAGGCGGCTTGCGGGGAAGGCTGACTCGTGGCTACGGTTTGCGCCAGCGGTGTGGTTTGAATCCCAGCCAGGTTACTAGCGGGTGTCGGGTTGGCTTTCTCGACCATCATCAAAACAAAGGGGTCAGGCCAACATTCAACACTTTACAGTAAGTGATTTATCTTTTAGGATGTGGGTATGCCAAGAGCAAAACGAATCCATTATGAAGGCGCGGTGTATCACGTTACGTCCCGAGGGAACGAGCGCCGAAAGATCGTCGCGGATGATGCCGATCGTTGGATGTTTGTACGCTTATTGGGGGAGATGATCGAAGAAAATGAGGTCATCTGTCATGCCTGGGTGCTGATGGATAATCACTACCACTTGTTACTGGAAACCCCCTCGGCCAATCTGTCATCGGCAATGAAACACTTAAACGCTTTGTACACACAGAAATTCAATAAGAAGCACCATCGGGTAGGTCATTTATTTCAAGGCCGTTACAAATCCATCGCGGTGGAAAAGGAAACTTATTTAAAGGAATTGTGTCGATATTTGGTTTTGAATCCGGTTCGAGCCCGGATGGTAAAACAGGCAAAGGATTGGAAGTGGAGCAGTTACCGTGCGACCGCAGGTCTGCAAAAGCCTGAATCCTGGCTGGAAGTGGATTGGATTTTAGGACAATTTGGAAAAGACGGGAAAATGGCCCGAAAGGGTTATATGGCCTTTGTCGCGGATGGGATGGGTCTGAAAGGATCGCCTTGGGAAGATCTTTTTTCTCAAGTGTATTTAGGAAGTGAAAAATTTCTGAATCATGTGCATGAAGTGGGTCAAAAACATAAACATTTGGATGTTCCGAAATATCAGAAACAGGTTGTGAAATTAAAACTGGAAGAAGTCTTGGCCAAAGTAGGTAAAATTTACAAAGAGAACCCGGAAGAGATATTGAAGGCGGGTCGAAGAGAATCTGAGTCCAGAAGCGTGGCGATTTATTTACTGAAAAAAAGGTTGGGAATGAGCTCTAAAGAAATTGGCTTAAAAATGGGGATTGGGGCCAGCGCGGTAGGGAACCAATGGCTGAAGATCAAAAAACGTTTGGCTGAGGACAAAGAGTTGGCAGGCAAACTCTTAAGGTGTTGAATGTTGGCCTGACCCCTTTTTTTAATGACCCCTTTTTTTATTTACTGAAAAAAAGGTTGGGAATGAGTTCTAAAGAAATTGGCTTAAAAATGGGGATTGGGGCCAGCGCGGTAGGGAACCAATGGCTGAAGATCAAAAAACGGTTGGCTGAGGACAAAGAGTTGGCAGGCAAACTCTTAAAGTGTTGAATGTTGGCCTGACCCCTTTTTTTTTGGGGCTAAAAGCCGCGAGCGTCTTCAGAAATTTTTCGCCGCGATGACCGCGGATGAGTTGAAAAGGTATCTGGCGGCGGTCGGTGGAAACTTACACCACATTCGGTTCGTTCTGGACGCGGGAAAGGTGAAATTCCTCTTTTATGAGGCTGTTCCTGGCGGGCCCTTGTCGTACGAAACCGTTGAGCAGGATGGCGGCTCTTTCCAGAGGGTGAACGAAAATTTCAGCGGAACGATCGACTCGCTTTTGAAGAGTCCTGAATTCGCCCAAGCCTTGGCGAAGATCGCTCAGTAACCCTTTTCCAACGGATTAAACCTAAAAGCGGCTGAAGCCTCAAAACTTCAGCCGCTTTTTTTGTTCATCTCTTTATTGGTTTTTAGGCGCGAAGGAATACCAGGGGATGTTCAAGAAGGAGCATATAAAGGCTGAAGAGCGTAAACAGGCCGCCGATCGAGCACCAGACGCTGTAACCTTTAACGTAAGGGAGCGGGATCGAAAGAAGATAAGGAAAACCGATCAAGAAGGCACCGATCAAGACCCCCAGGAGACAGAAGAAAACCAGCAAGAGGATGGAAGAGAGGGGGGGGCTGTATGTTTTGGAGGTGGTTTCCACGGTATGGGTCCTTTAGGCGAAATCATTCATCGTTTTGTGAACAAAGGGTCTAGGCCTTTGTTCATGATTTTCTATATTGTGATTTAAGGATGATGAACCGCTTTGCCGTGGGCGACTTTATGAATGACGCTGGCAATGAAGGTCTGGTAAGGAAGGCCCTCTTCCATGGCCTTGGCTTGAATGGCCTTAAGATCGTGCTTGGATATGCGGATATTGAGCCGATAATCTTTTTTTAAAAAATCCTTCGCGTAATTTACATGGCGCTTTTTTTTGTTTTCAAAATCTTTCACGTTTTTTAATTCGCCTTTTTCGTAGGCGGTTAAAATTTCTTGTTCTTCTTTGCTTAATTTACCTTTCATGGATGCCCTCCTGGAAAGAATTTCCGTCTCGCCTTGCGGCTGGGAATAATGGTAATGAGGCGGATTTGGTCGCTTGATTCCTCGTAAGGAACTAAATAAACATAATCCGCCAACTGGATCACGTATATAAATTGATTGGGATATCGGGTGGAATTAGGGTGAGGAGTATCTCCTAATAGATTACCTTCCCCGATAGCTTGAACAATATCCTCGAATGAAACCCCTCTTTCTTGAATTAGCTTTTCGTTTTTCTTTTCATCCCAAATATATTTTTTCATTAATTTAGTTTATTCCAATGTGTGCCTATTGGCAACACTTTGATTATGGCTTGTTTTTAGGGTAATGACTTGAAGTCGCAATTTGCGACTTCAAGCTTCTAAATAAAGGTGGCCTGACGTTTTTGGTTCACGGTAGTAGTTAAAGTGGAGGGCTTATGATTTCTTTAAGCGCCGGCTCAAGAAGGCGTAGAGCTTCAATTGGAAATTGAGGCCTCGGATGATTTTATAGGTCCTGCCTTTGATATCCGTTATTTGCAGAAAAACATAAGAGGAAGCGCCTGAAGCGCTTTCTTTAGGCGCGGTCCATTCCACGCTTCGTAAATCTTCCCAGGGGATGAACCGGTCGCCGATAGACCGGTGTAAGAAGAGTCCATTTGTTTCTAGCGTGGCTTGGTCAATTTGGCGCAATACAAAGCTCACTCCGGTGCCCAAGAGCGCGACGAAAACTCCCAATACCCAATAGCCCGTCATTCTGTTTCCGGGGATGGAGTTGTCAGTGTGGAGTACGGCGTAACCGACGAAAAGAACTATCGCGAGAGCGAAAACTGTTGCGATGAGGGGCCGCCAAATCTGAGTTTTTCCTAAAACAGCGGGGAAGGGTGGGGCTTTTAACCGGCTTATATAGTCCTCGCAAATGCGTTCCTTCAGTTCCTCATAATTTTCATAATTGCTGTACAAAATAATTTTATTTTGACCCTGAGAATCCTTTACGTTAATTTGCTTGATGCCATTTAATCCGTCTTCCACACTGGCAATATCGTTCCAACCAATAAAAACCCGGTTTCCTGTTTTATCCCATTGGGTGATGCCTTCTTCACTCAGCTCCAATTTGGTTCCCAAGAATTTCCTGTACTCTTGGAAAAAATAATAAGCCCCGCCCCCAAATACGAGGAAAGATACCGTGAAAATGATTGTCGCGATAAAAATGGGAAAGTGGGGGCCAGGGTTATCCTTTGAGAGATTCATACTGATGTATCCAATAAGGGATGCCAAAGCAAACAACGAAAAAAAGATGATCACAAACCAATATTCCCCTTTTTTTGAAGCAGCCGGACCATAGGTTTTGCCTCTGGATTCGGGTGAGCCTTTTCGGGTCTGAAATTCCTGGTTAACTCGTTTTAAGAGGGTGTCAAACCCGGTCATGTGGCCTGGGATAAAAATACGCTCTTTGATCGAGGGGGCCTCAATCCCTAATTTCCGAGGACCGTTGCCCCGGGTGAGGTTTTCAATTTGCTCCCACTGAATCGTCAATCGCTTGTCATAGCGATCGATTTGGGTAATGCCTTCGGCGGTTAGTTCAAAGCGCCTTGGCAATTTGTCATTGGCTTTTGAAAGGGTAAAGAAAGTGAAAAGGGTCATGGAAACGATCCAGACGATCGCGAATTCCGATTTGTGGAGAAAGGCTATGGCCTGGGGAGATTGGGGATTGAAGCCAATTTTAAAACCCACGAACAATAGGTAGAAGCTGCCCCAAAGGAGAACAAGTTTCCAGACATGATTTTTTATGGGCTGTACTGGATAAACTTCAGCCGCGGTATTGGGGTTTTCGGGGTTATTCATCAGGTATCTCTTTTCCGTGAATTTGATCCCGGTATTTTAAACGCCTGATTGGAAAATGGGGCAAAAAGGCCTTTGAGGCTAGTTTTGGCCTTCGATAAAGTCCACCCCCAACCTGGTCAAGATGTGGAATCTTGGCATTTTAGCCGTCCCTTGGTTTTGGGCCGAAGCCTGCGTTCAAGGCTTGAACGCGGACGGGGGGGGAAATCTGCAAGGCTTGCAGATTTGGGTGCTGGAAGAGGGGGAAATCTTCAAGCCTTGAAGATTTTGGGTGGGAGAAGGGGTGTTAGTCCCTGTGTAAGAGCCTTTTGGGTATCTCGGCTTGGGCCGGCGTGCAAGGCTTGCACGCGGACGGGGGGTAAATCTGCAAGGCTTGCAGATTTGGGTGCTGGATGAGGGGGAAATCTTCAAGCCTTGAAGATTTTGGGGTCGGGAAGGGGCCCAGGTGGAACGCCGGGTTCCCCTTGGGGTTGGGAAGTGTCACGCGGCGTGACAGTCCTTTTGTGGGTTTTTCCCAATGATTTGGAGTTCTTGTTACTAATGGTAACAACTTTGTTCAAAGTAAGGCCGTCCCTACCTTGGATTCCTTACCATTGGTAAGCTTTGGGGGCCTTTGGGGCCGTAAGGCCCGCTTTAGACTCCGCACTTCCTAACTCCGCACTCCTAATTGCCTTCGTGGAGTTCCTTCCCAGTCCCATTTTCCCAATGATTTTGGATTCTTGTTACTAATGGTAACAAAATGTCCAAAAGTCCCCCCGTGCCGCCTTTGCGGAATGTCCTAACGGGCAACCACGGGGCGGGAGTGGTCTTGGTTGCCAGTCTAAGAAGCTTTCAGCCGACGCTTGAAAATCCTTAAGATTTAAAACAAGACAGTTATTAGGCAGATATTCAATTTAACAACGTCTCGATTGACCGGGTAACGGATTACCTTTAAAGTTTTCTTAGAAAATTATCAAAACGATATTATTTTTTAGGAGTTCTTATGCCAATTCTCCCGGTCCATCATCTATTTAAATTGTTCAAGGTGTTTAAATCGACGGTTGGTGAGGCGGCTACTGAGGATAAAAGTAGTGAAAAGAAAAGCTCGTCCAACTCTTTAGCAGTGATTATCGCAATAGCAATTATTGCGCTTTTTCTTTTGAAGGAAATCCATCATCACTAATGTGAGTTAGTTTTAAAAAGTCGTTTTCAGAAACTGTTTTCGAACAAGGAGACCGGAAATTGGCTTTAACACCCTGTCCTGAATGTCACATAGAGATATCCGATAAAGCAATTCAGTGTCCCAAGTGCGGGCATCCCATGGATAAAAAATCAAATACAGTTGAGAAAAAAAATTCGCCTTGGGAAAAGAGAGCTGCCTTGGCGATTTTGGCGGTTTTAGTATTACTGGTAGTTGACTTAAAGTTTTTTCATGTTGTGAAAAAGACGGTTGTGAAACCGCCTATCCCAGTTCAATTGTTTTATCGAAAAGCACTTTTGGCCGACAGTCTTGTCATTATTCTCAACAATACATCAACAAACCCACTAGATGTTTTAGTTTCTTACGTCCATCAGGATTCAAAAGAATCCAAAATGTTTCGTTTAGTCTTAGATCCGAATGTAAAAAAACAAATTGGACATCTAGAAGGCTATAGCTTTGAACAAGGCGATATCATTACTGTGGCGAGTAAAAAATATTCATCTATGTGAAAGAAAACATGGGATTGTTGATTAAGTTGGCAAAATATTCTTTATAAATACGAAGGGGAAAATTTGTGCGGACAATTTTAAATTTTCTTTGGTTTGTTTTGGGCGGGGTTTTTATGGGTCTGGGGTGGTGGTTTGTTGGTTGTTTGGCTTATGTATCTGTTGTCGGTATTCCTTGGGGGAAAGCTTGTTTTGTTATCGGTGAATTCACGTTCTTTCCATTTGGAAAAGAAGCCATTAATCGAAAAGAACTTCACAACAAAGACGACGTTGGCACGGGGGGATTGGGTCTACTTGGGAATATCATTTGGTTTATTTTTGCAGGTTTGTGGTTAGCAATTGGACATGTTTGCGCGGCAGCGTTGTGTTTTATCACGATCATCGGGATTCCATTTGGTATTCAGCATTTAAAGTTAGCCGGAATCTCTTTGGCGCCAATTGGTATGACGATTGTTACGAAAGAAGTGGCTGAGGCAGTTCGAAAAGCAAATGCAGAAGAAGCAATAAAAGTCTTAAGAAGCTAATTGCTGCTTGGTCCCTTGTTTATATTCGTGGGACAATATTCTTTTTTAGGATAAAAATGTTTGACCAAACTTTTAGCTATCAAAATCTAAATTTTAAAGTATTGAGTGGAAAAGACGTTGTGAAAGATCCTTTGTTAAAAATAGATCCAAATTATCGAAAAGAGTTGATTGAGAGAGCACTTCAACGATCAAGACTGGGCTTTATCAATACACCACAAATGATCTCAAATAAAGTTAAAGGCAAGGAAATTTATAAATTTTCCGATCTATCTGATGAGCTGGTTGTTAGAAAAGCAATGATGAACATTAGAGATGTTGCGCGGATTAAAATTAATGACAGAAATGAAATTATTTCTACATTGATTTGCTTTTTAAAAGAACGGATCGATTACCGCGTGTATAGGTTGGATATAAAAGATTTTTACGAGTCGTTTTCTAAAGAAAAACTTACAAATGAGTTGTCCGAAATCAATTTTTTTTCCACCACGACATTGAAGGTTGTGAGGACTTTTTTACAGAACTTTTCAGGTTCTGGTTTGCCCCGCGGACTTTCAATCTCGGCTGTATTGTCGGAGTGGTTTATGAAAAAGTTCGATGAGGCTGTTCGTGATAAGGAACATGTGTTTTTCTATTCTCGGTATGTAGATGACATAATAATTATTACAAGTTCGAAGGAAGAGCGGTGGAGTTTCAAAAGAGAATTGGAAAATGCGCTTGGGACAGATTTCAAATTTAATAGTAAAAAAACACAAGTAATTGATTTTTTGTGCGATCAACAATGTGATGAAACAATCAACTATTTGGGATATGAAATAAACATAAAGTATGGTGGTGCTTGGAGAGGAGACGAAAGGTTTATTACGCTTAACATAGCAAATAAAAAAATCAATAAGTTCAAAACAAGGATGAATGAAGCTTTTATTGCATATTGTAAAAATCCAGATTTTGAACTCTTAAAAGACAGAATTCGCGTGCTTACGGGAAATTACAACTTCTGGGATTACAAAACGGGATTGGTACGTAAGGTTGGGATTTACTATAACTATCGTTTTTTAGATCCAATGGGATGTGATTCTCTGAAAAAACTGGATAAATTTCGTTCGGCTTTTCTTTCAAAAGTGACGGATGAAATTGCTAATAAACACGGCATTAATCTTGGGCAAACTAGCAAGCGAGAGCTATTAAAGTATTCGTTTTTCAAGGGATTTAATAAAAAATTATTTTATCGTTTTAATAAAGAACGAATAATCGAAATTCACAAATGTTGGTTGTATGCGTAAATACAAACCAATAAAAAAACAAGATTTTAATAGAGTTGTGTTGACTGAAACTTTACCTAATGAAGTGCCATTGATATTCGCCAACGATGGATTTTATCGAAATTGTGTTTTGTTTGATGCGGGCAAGACTAATTTTCAAAAGGAGATATTTAAAAAAATCATTAAAGCTGGTAAAGGACGAACCCTTCCTTTCAGTTACAAAATTAAGAAAGATCAATTGTCTTCTAGAAAATTGGCGTTAATTCATCCCAGAGCTCAAATGTCGATAGTTGAATTTTATAAAGAATATTGTGATGTCATTGTCTACCACTGCAAGAATGGGAAAGCTTCATTGAGAGCGCCAGTCAAAATGGCGAGTACTCTATATATCAAAGATGCAGAGGAAAAGATAAATAAGTATAAAAGTCAAACTTTAGATATTGCTGGACAAGAAGAGAACACTAGGTTTTTAGGTACATTTTTTTCTTATTACAAATATGACCGGTTTTATAAAATTTTTGATGGATCCGAATTTTTGAATGCAGAAAAAAGGTATCCCTTTATGTGGATGTTGGATGTGACTAGATGTTTTGAAAGCATATATACGCATACGATTTCATGGGCTGTCAAAACAAAAGAATTTGCGAAAAAACATAAAAGGAATAAGAGCTTTGGCTGTGATTTCGACGATTTAATGGAAGATTGTAATGATAGAGAAACAAATGGAATAATTATTGGGCCGGAAATTAGTAGAATTTTTTCCGAAGTAATTTTGCAAGATGTTGATAAGAAAGCGATTCTTGAACTAGCGAAAAAAGAATTGATTTATGGAAAACAGTACGTTTTTTATAGATATGTTGATGACTTTATAATTTTTCCGGTAACCGAAGACGTTGCCGGACAAGTAGCAGCTGAAATCACGGAGCAATTGTCGAAATATAATCTTCACGTTAACGACAGAAAAGTACAGAAATTTTCCCGACCTTTTTTTACAGATAAATCCCATATAGCGCGATTGGTAATAGAAAAACACGAGGTCTTTATTAGTCAGATTTCAGATCGTGTTGGAAAGTTTTTAAAACCTAAAAAAATACGAAGAAAAATTGAGGATTTGAAATTAGATTTTATAAACTCAATTAAATCCTCGTTTTATAAAAATGATTCTGCTCTTGGAGTTGCCTCGACAATTTTAGTTTCGTATTTATCGAAAAGGATTGTTTTGTTGGTGGAAGGGTTTGATGTTTTGAACACTGACGAAATTGTTGAGGGGGATTATAGAAATTGTTTTTTATTGATTTTTGAAACTATGTTTTATTTTTATTCGATTTGTCCTACAGTTAATTCTTCCTACCATTTGTCGAAGTCGATTGTTTTGACCACTAGGTTTTTTGAAAAAGAGTTTCCTTACTCTGCGGATTATTTGAAATCGTTCATTGCCGAGCAATCTAAACAATTTTTGGAAGTTCATTTGGTAAATGATGCGAAGGGAAATAAAAGTTTAATTCCTTTGGAAAAAATAAACGTTTTGTTAGCTTTGACGGAACTCGGAGAAGAACATCTATTGTCAAAAAAATTTCTTGAGTCTTTATTTGATGTTAATTCTTCGAGTTTTAATTACTTTGAAATAATGACTTATCTTTTTTATATAAAGGATTATTCTGAATATTCTGAAATTAAAACAAGGATTGTCCAAAAAATAGATGAAAAATTAGGTGATTTAAAAGACGTAGATCGAAAATCTGAAAAGGCTTATATTTTTCTTGATTCCATATCTTGTCCATATTTAGACATGGCGTTCAGAAAAAGAATTTTAGAGAAGTTTTATGGCGATATAGATTTTAGGAATTTTACTAACAATGATTTAGAGAAAACTATTGCCGAAGCCGAACAGAATTACTGGTTTATAGATTGGAAAAACATCGATCTTCTGAATGTTTTACAAAAGAAACGTTTGCAACCTACATACTAAATTTCTTAATATATCTTGGGTGTTGTTCGATAGCGCTCTATACGTCATAGACGTTTTATGATGGTTACTTTGTCTTCTGTTATAGATGAAGGGCGGGAAACCGCACACACAAGCAGAGATGAGGGCAGCACCCTTTTTTTCATGTCCTGTGACAAAGAATCAGTTAACATCCAACACTTTAGGTCTTGTTATAGATAATCAGGGTCAAGTCTTGAAAATGGCAATCCGGCTTTTGATTAAGAGTGAAATTAAAGATCGGACTTATAGTTTTTAAAAAGGCCGAAACCCCTAGGGGTTTCGGCCTTTTCCTTTTCCAATTAAACTCAACTAACCTAACCTTACTCCATTGACCCCGCGTCCACCGCTTGGGCCAGGGGGACCAGCGCTAAAAAGACCTGGGTAGCGGGAACCGGGGTTCCCTGGGTGAGATTCAGGGACGGCAGGTTCTGTTCCGCGGCCAGGTTGAGCAGGCCGTTGGAATCGTAATAGCCCACAAACTCGCCGTTGAGCGCGGGGATCTTGACCACGAAGAAATTGCCCGTGGGAAGGCCCAGCGACTGGGACAGGGTTTGGATGAGGGTGGTGACCGTCACGATCCAGTTCGGGGCGCCGATGGCGATCAACTGCCATTGACTGCCATTGTAGAAGAAGGTCTCCGAACTGGTGACGCGGCCGTCGCCCGTGATGGGATAAACCACCTGGGTGAGGGGCGGCAAGAGCGAAGCGGCGCTCTGGCCGGTGTAGGACTGGAGCGAGGTCAGGCCCACGTTGTAAATGCCGATGGGCGCGCCCGTATCCTTGGCGGTCGCGTTCGCCGCCAGGGTTACCTGGGGATGTTTATTCCCGGCGGTCAGGTAGGCGAAGTCGCCCAAGCCCTTGGCCGCGGCCTGGTCCAGTTGGGAAGACTGGGGCAGGCTGGCGAGGGACTTCACTTGGTCCGCCGGTGTTTTGGCCTGGGCGGCGGTCGCCGCCAGGATGAGACCCGCGATAAGCCACTGCTTGAATTCGAATCTTTGTTTCATGATTTTCCTCCTGTTGAATTTGGGTTACTTCGTGATGTTGTAATAATCGAACCAATGGGTATGGCCGAAGCTGGTGTCGCCGACGTACCACTGGTAGGCGTAGAGGGTGTTGGTGCCTCCGCAGACCGGTTCGGGGTCGTTGACGTTCACCCACTGGATGCCGTCGGGTGTTTCGTCATAGCCGATCGCCACCATGGCGTGTCCGCCGCCGCCGGTCCAATGCCAGCTGAAAATCACCGGTTTGCCGTCGCAGTACATCTGCTCGATCAGCTGGTGAAAGGTGAGGGCGGTGCCGTCCGCGGTTTGGCTGTCGGTGAAGCCGTAGCTGGTGACATCCGGGAATCCGCCGTGGTTGCAGGGCAGGCTCTGGTCCGGATTGGGACACAGGTTGATGGTGCAGCAGTTGGCCGTGGGGGTAGTGCCCACGCTGGCCTGCTGGCACTGGGTGATATCCACATTACCCACGAACTTCGCGGCCATGGAACTGCTGGCGGCCCAGCACCAGTTGGAATTCTGCTGGCCGTAAAGGGGCACGGCCAGGGTGTAGGGATGGGGAGCGTTCCCGCAGGAAACGACGATGGGCGTGGGCGTCGAGGTGGGGATAAAGGTAAAGGTGGCCGTGGGGGTGAAGGTGGGCGTCGGCGTGGCGCAGACGCTCACGAACTGCCACACGTTGGGCACGGCGGGCGGGGCGTAGACGGCGTAACCGTAAACCGCCACCAGGGCCTTATAGACCGAATTGTTCGGGCTGTAATAGACCAGCTCGCCGACCGTATAAAGGCTTCCGTTGGAAGACCAAAGCGGAAGACTGGCGCAATTGACGAAGGTGGAAACCGGTGTC
>CAWKIY010000127.1:0-11066 GCA_963849245.1 candidate division FCPU426 bacterium
GGCGGAGGCGATCAATGAGGCGGTCGGCATTCTTTCGGCGGCCATTCCGCCGAAGGCGATTGTCAAGTTAGTCACCGACGCGTCGGAAGCCATTGACCGGGCGGTAGCGAAGCTGGCTCCGGCCCAGGCGGAAAAATTGATCCAGATGGGTTTTGAACGCAATTTACACCGGGCCTTGCACCGCAAGGATCATTTGGACAAAATCGAAAAGGCCCTCCTCGTTTCGTAATAGGGGCCGGCTCCATCCGCATTTCCCGGTGAAAGTGTTTTGCGGTAAGATAAAGCCACAATGGCTCCACTCCCATTCGCATCGCGCGCCTTCCGCTTGAAAACCCTTCAAATGTTTCTCTTTGGGTTTATCGCTTTTTCCGTCCTTCCGGCCCAGGCCTATAACATTCTCTACTATTACAACGGCCCCGATCCGGTGGGTGGATGCCTTCTCAAGGGCGCGGATTTTCTAACGGAAGGGCATAATCACGTTACGGTCATTGACGTGAAGGGAGCGCCTTACGATCCCACTCCCGACAATTGGTCGCAATATGACCAGGTTTGGGACGCGCGCATGGCGAAAGCACCCCCGGGGTACTGCGGCAACGGTTCGGAAAAGTCGCCGGATTATTTCACCGCGTTTTGGGAAAAAAACGCCGTGTCTTACCTGAATCATTGCGGAAAACTTTTCCTTCTTCTGGAGGACGGGAGAGTGGTGAACCGGAATGAGGGAGTCTATAAGTTTTTGCTGGATATCCAGGGTGTGAAGCCGGATTTTAACCATTGTTCGCCTTCTCCTCAGGGGAGCAATCAAACCATAGGGCCGGCTTTGTATCCGGTGATGAATGGCCTGGGGCCGGTGTCCTTCTTTGGGGATTGGGCGGGAGGAATCCCTCTCCTCTATCTGAATGGAACTAATTTTGTAGATACAGCTGATGATTGGCCGAAGCCGGACCGGGTGGACCGGTCGATCGTGTCAGGCTGGTCGGGGGACCAAATGGGAGGGCTTATCACGGCCTCGCTGCCTTACCGGGGAAAACTTTTTGTGATCTGGGATGAGAGCGGCTTGGAATGGACCCAGGAGAAAGACTGCTGGGATGGAAGAGTATTGGGAAGTTTGGACTCCCGCTATCCTAAGTTCAGTTATACGGAAATAAGCGCGATCACTGAAAAGTTTATCTGGGCCGCGGCGGAATGGCTGGGCTCCGGCTGCCCCGGCGTCACGCCGACTTCGCGCCCCGTTTTGAAATCCCCGGTGCGGGTTTCAACCCTGACTCCTACTCCATTCGTGACCGATTCCGCATCCTCGAAACCCTGGTCACCCCGGGTGACTCCGACGCCTTTTCACGGGTATCGCTTTACTCCCACCCCGACCCCGACGCTCCGATGGGTCGTGAAGCGATATCCCATTGTGACGTTTAGCCCCACAGCCACGCTGACACCGGCCCACTATCAATATCCGGCTCCAACGCGGACCCCCATGTCTTCGGGAAGCTCCGAAACAACCGCTGAAGCGCCACAGACCATCACCTATTCCAACCCACCGGCTAATATTTACCTGACTCCTTCCGACGGCCCGGGGCAGTACCAGTTGGAAGTTGTGGACGGGAAGGGCCGCCACTTAAGAACGCCTTTTGACCGGCAAGTAATGGGGGACAAGGGCGTTTGGATTTATTGGGACGGCGCCGACGAAGACGGAACGGTGATGCCCGTTGGCACTTACTTCGCCCTGCTTTTTAAAGATGGAACCCTTTTAAAACGGATCGTCCTGATCCGGGTGCCGGCTTCCCCCTGAAATTCTAAAAATCAGTTCCGCTTTCCTGCTGCCTTCTTGGTTCCGAAGAGAATCCGATCCAGCGAAAGAACTCCAGGTCCCACAATTAACAGGAAAATACAACAGATGATCTGGGCGTAATCCGATCGGATTTCGTGCAGGACCGCCCAGCCGCCGGTTTGCGGGGGGACGGGAGGCGGGGCCAAGGGATAGGTGCCCAAATAGAGGGAAACTTTGGTGGTCAAGATGGCCACGATCATTTGAAAAATAAAGGGAACACAGATCAACCGGGTAAAAAGACCAAAGACCAGCAGTAAGCCTCCAACAATCTCCAATCCACCCACGAAATGGGCTGAAAACTCCGGAAACGGAATGCCCAGTTTGGTAAAGCGGCCAACCCCTTGATTCACAAACACGAACTTAATCAAACCCTCCCAGAAAAACACCAAACCGGCCATCAGCCGGATTAACAGGACCGAAGAAGGCGTCTCCTCGGGAACCTCTAAAAACCACTTATAAATCTTGTCCATAAAAACTCCTCGGCCGCTTTTTTTGAAATTTCCGACGAAGCCGGAGGTTTTTTGACCGGAATTTGAGGCGCCGGCTGAAACACCCATGCTTGTCTGTAGCCCTAGTATTTTCAAGTCCCTTATAAAGTTACACCCATCCGCCAGCCGGGGCGGTAACTATTCAGCCCCCGGGTGAATATGTAGGGGTGTAGCCAAATGAGACAGGGGAGCCGCTTCTTGGATTTTTCGAGCGAGGAATGGGTGAACTGGACGCGCTTGATGGCGCGAACCCAGGATGGGGATCTGGAAGCCTACGCGCGCCTGCTTTCCGGAATAAGCCCGATCATCCTCAACTATGTGCGTAAGCGGGTCTTCAATCCTGACCATGTGGACGACGTCTACCAGGAAGTTCTGATGACCTTTCACAAGGCGAGGCACACTTATCAGACGGACAAGCCGTTCAGCCCCTGGCTCTTCACGGTAGTCCGCAACGCGGTTTGGAGCGCCCTCAAAAAACGCCGCCGGATCACGGACCGGGAAGTCTTTCACGGGGAGATGCCTGATATTCCGGCCCGCGTCCCTCTGGACGAAGAACTGGATGACACTTTATATAAAGCCTTGAACAGTCTTTCTGAAGATCAGCGCCGGGCGGTGGAGATGCTGAAAATCCGGGGGATGGATTTGGAAAGCGCCGCGAAGGAGTTGGAAATTTCGGTGGCCGCGCTGAAGGTGCGGGCTCACCGGGGATATCTTCAGCTTCGAAAATTATTGATGAGCGAGAATTAAAATGGAACAGAATCCTTCTTTCCGAGAACATTTGAAAAACCTATCCGGAATCGAAAAGCGAACCGTGGAAAAACTGCTGTCCGAAACCAGGCCTTATCGGCCCGTGCCCTCGGTTTTCAATCAATGGCTGGCCTGGTTGATTTTGGCCGGGGTAGTTGCGGCGGTGGCGGTTTCTATCCTTGGCGCTCAGGCAGATTTAATTCACCGGTTGTTTCAACTTCCTTTCGGAATTTTTTTAGCGCTTCTGTTTTTTGGTTCCGCTTTCGCCGCCTGGAACGGCATCGCTTCCAGTATGCCGGGGGAGGAGCCGGGAACCCCCGCCAAAGCTTTTATGGGAATCCTCTTGATCGCGATCTTCGCCGTTCCTTTTTTCTTTTTCACCCCGGATCAGTTAAAGGCGGTTCTGGAGCATGACCAGTCCAGCGGATGGTTTTGCTTCAGGACGGTGGTCATTTTGGCGGTGCCTTACTGGGTGATGTTGGCCTGGACGGCCTCGCGCAACGCCTCTTATCACCCCGGTTGGACCGCCGCCTGGCTTGGAATTTCCGCCTTTCTTCTGGGAACAGGCACGGTTCAAATGCACTGCACGCATTGGGAATGCACCCATGTTTTGGTGAACCACCTGTTGCCGATGATTCTCTTTCTAGTGTTTCCTATCTGTATCGGTTCTTATTGGCTTTCCCGCTGGAAAAACTAAAATCCCGAAAACATAAAATGTTCACCATAAAGTACACGAAGTTCACAAAGTAAACCCATTATTTTAAATAGGTTCAATGCTTCACTTTGTGAACTTCGTGTACTTTGTGGTAAAAGAAGTTTTGAAACGGCTCTGGAAGGATAGAATAGAGGCATCAATCCAAGGAGCCGCACCATGAAAAATGTTGAAATGAAAATAGAAGGCAACATCCTGACGATCAAAGTCGATCTCTCCAAAGAATACGGACCCTCTTCCTCAGGTAAGACCATTATTGTGGCTTCCACTGAGGGGAATATCACTGTTCCCGAGCGGGATGAAAAAGTCGGCCTCAACGTCTATAAAAAGAAGCCATCCTAAGCCGATCCTTTCAAACGAGTTCATTGAAAGCCCGGTTCTTTTTAAGGACCGGGCTTTTTTTAGGCTTGGGACTTGTTCCTGAGGTCTTTTCAATGAAAGAATCAAGTCCGAATGACACCCAGGAGGAAACATGCAAAAACGTAATTTAGGCAATTCGGGAATCGAAGTGGCTCCTTTAGCGCTGGGGGGAAATGTATTCGGCTGGACCGCGGACGAACCAACCTCCTTTAAAATTCTAGACGCTTTCGTGGACGCCGGATTCAACCTGATCGACACGGCGGATACTTACTCCCGCTGGATTCCGGGCCACCAGGGCGGGGAATCGGAAACCATTATCGGTAAATGGTTTAAACAAAGCGGTCATCGCGGCAAGGTCATCATCGCCACCAAGGTCGGCATGGACATGGGGGAAGGCAAAAAGGGGCTGGCTAAAAATTATATTTTGAAAGAAGTGGAAGATTCCCTCAAACGCCTGCAAACCGACCATATTGATTTATATCAGTCTCATCAGGACGATCTCAGCGTCCCATTAGAAGAAACCCTGGAGGCTTACGCTCAATTGGTAAAACAGGGAAAGGTAAGGGCCATCGGCGCCTCCAACTACAAAGCGGACCGGCTCAGTGAATCCCTGGAGATCAGCCGGAAAAAGAACATTCCCGGCTATCAAAGTCTACAGCCGCTTTATAACCTTTATGACCGTAAAGATTACGAAGAGACACTGGAACCCTTATGCCTGGAGAAAAAAACAGGGGTCATTCCTTATTTCTCCCTGGCGGCGGGATTTCTCACCGGCAAATACAGGTCCGAGGCGGATTTATCCAAAAGTCCCCGGGGCGGCGGGATCAAAAAATATTTGAATGACCGGGGATTCCGCATTCTCAAGGCCCTGGATCAAACGGCGAAAGATCAGCATTCCACCCCGGCCCACATCGCTTTGGCCTGGATCGTTTCCCGGCCCAGTATTACGGCGCCGATCGCCAGCGCTACCAGCTTGGAACAGCTCAAAGGCTTGGTCGAAGGGGTTCAATTGGTTTTGGACAAAGCGACGATCGATAAACTCAACGAAGCCAGCGCTTATTAAAAGTCGGGAACCACTTTTCACCACAAAGTACACGAAGTTCACAAAGTAAAGCTTTTGGCTTCTAGAGAATCCAAGAATTTAACTTAGTGAACTTCGTGTACTTTGTGGTGAAGAGGTTTATTTTGATTCATTCCCCTGCCTTGATTTCAAGCATCTCAAAACGTAGGTTCAATCCATGAAACCGATTACTAAAGGTAAGGGGAAGCGTATGGCTGATTTTTCCGTATTTGACTTAGCGTTTGTCCCGCAGGGTTCCAAGCCGGCGGATGCCCTGCGCCATACGCTGGACCTGGCCCAGCACGCCGAGTATTGGGGCTATAAGCGTTTTTGGCTGGCGGAACATCACAATATGGCGGGCATTGCCAGTGCCGCGACCTCTGTTGTCATTGGTTATGTGGCCGGCGGCACCAAAACCATCCGGGTGGGGTCGGGCGGCATTATGCTGCCGAACCACTCACCGCTGGTGATCGCCGAACAGTTCGGCACTTTGGAAACTCTCTATCCGGGCCGCATCGATTTAGGCTTGGGCCGGGCGCCGGGCACGGATCAGCGGACCCTCCAGTTTTTACGCCGAGACGCTTCCGCCGCGGAAAATTTTCCTCAGGATGTTATCGAACTTCAGGCGCTGTTAGGCCCTTTTCTGCCGGGACAATCGGTTCAAGCCGTTCCAGGGACCGGGCTTAAAATTCCACTTTGGATTTTGGGTTCCAGCCTGTTCGGCGCCCAATTGGCCGCCGCTTTGGGACTGCCCTATGCCTTCGCTTCCCACTTCGCGCCGGACGCTTTAACGCAGGCGTTGGAAATATACCGCTCGGAATTTAAGCCTTCGGCCCAGTTGGATAAGCCCCAAGTAATGCTGGGAGTCAATGTGGTGGCCGCTGATACCGATGCTCAGGCCCGCAAGTTATTCACCTCCATTCAACAAAGCTTCACGAATATCCACCGGGGGACCCGGGGCCAGCTTCCGCCTCCCATCGAGGATATGGAAGCCTATTGGTCGCCGTTTGAGAAGATTCAGGCGACGAATATGCTTTCCTGCTCCTTTGTGGGATCGGAAGAGACGGTTCAAAAAGGTTTGGAAAGCTTTCTCGAGAAAACCGGGGCGGATGAGCTGATGGTTTCCTCCGCGATTTACGACCACGCGGCGCGCCTGCGTTCGTATGAGATTCTGGCCGGGATTCAAAAGGTTTTGGGCCGGGAATTGGCCCGTTAAGCCTCCTCTCTTTATAGTTCGATGAATATCCGCTTTTTTCCAAAATTTCTTCAATCCGAACCAAACGTTACATTTTGTTACAAGCTGATACAAGCCTGAAAAGCAATTCAGGCTCGCTTCTTCTATAACGATAGGAACCTAAAGGGGGAGCGAAAATGAAACAACGATACATGAATGGCGCGCCCGAGGTTCCGCTCGGGGACTTAACGCCCCGCATCGCCGAGGGGCTTTGGGTAGTCGATCCAAAAGAATCCAGAATGCAATTTTCGATCAAGCATTTTTGGGGTTTGGGATCGGTCTGCGGTACTTTCTCAAAGTTCGAGGGAAAATTTGAACTGGCTGAAAACAAGGTTTCCGCCTGGGTCAGCTTGGACGCGAATACCGTGGAAACCGGCAGTGCCAGGCGCAACGAGCGGCTGCGCTCGGGACATTTTTTCTCCGTGAGTTCATCTCCCCGGATTACTTTTTGGCCCGAAACGGTAGTATCGCTTGAACCCGAGCATCTCTTCATCAAGGGTTTGATCAATGCCCGCGGACAAGACCAGAAAATTCTCCTTAACGCGAAAATATGGCCTCTTTCCGAGGAGGTGTTTGAACTGACGGGACAGACCACCCTGGATCACCGGAGTTTTGGTATGGGTTGGGGGCCGCCGGGATTTATTCAGGGTCCGGCGCGGCTGGATGTTAATATCCGGTTTTGCCGGGAAAAGCGCGCAGAGCCCCCGATAAATCGCTAAAACTTTGAGGCACTGAAAAGGTAAAATAAAGAGACGGAATTCAGAGTCTCATTCTAAAGTGATGAACCTTGGGAGGCGCGGGATGAAGCGACTTCTTTTATTTTCGGCCGCGGGTCTTTTGGCGATTTGGATCGCCGGAATTATTTTAGTGAATTTTTTTAATATCGACCTTGATTCTTATTTTAATTCCAAACCGGTTCCTTCCCAGGTAATGCAAATTCATACGGCGCCTTATGTTGTGACTCCGGTGATTACGTCCGGACTGGTTTATGCTCAATCCCGGCCCACTCCCCAGCCGAAAGCGCCCCGTCCAACGCCCGTTCCGAAAAAAGATCCCTTAAAAAAGTATAAAAACAAAAAAGTGGATCCAAATAAAGAGGGATTCTCCAACCAGTAAGTCCTCTTAAACTATCTGATTTTTTATCCTAAAACAAAAAAGGGCCTCCGGCTTTAAGCCGAAGGCCCTTTTTCTAAAAAACTATAAATTATTCGCTGTATTTCACATGGCAGCCGTAGGGAGCGGTCGTAGGAACGGACACTTTTTTCTTGTCCACGATCGATTCCTGCAGGGCTTGGTCGACATAATTCACATAGGCGTCCCCATCCTTATTCTTGGTGACCGCGTCGTCGGTCAGGGGAGCGTTGTCGATGGCACCGTTATAAACCAAAACCCCTTTGGGGTTGATGATGAACATATGCGGCGTCGTTTTCGCGTCATAGGCGTGTCCGATGGTACCCTGGGGATCCAAGAAAACCGCTGTCACGTTGGCCTTGTGCGTTTTCACGTCGTCATTCGCCGAATCGGCGGTGACGGAGCCTTCGGCTCCGGGAGCGGAAGAAATGACCGTAAACCATTGGACTCCCTGGGCGGTCCATTTGGCCTGAAGTTTCTGCATTTTCCCCACGTACTGACTTTTCACGAAAGGACATCCCTGGTTATGCCACTCGAGGACGACCCATTTGCCTTTCAAATCCGATAACTTGACCTGTTTCCCGTTGCTGTCCGTGGCCGTAAACGCCGGTGCCGCGGAGCCGACTTTGGCCGCGTAAGCCAGACCGCTTAAACCTAAGGCCACCAGTGTGATGACGACTAAACTCCATTGCTTAAACTGCTTCATGAATAACCTCCCTCGAATAATTTTAAAACTACTTATTTTTCATTGAGATATGGGCGTATTGACCCAATATCCTTTTGGCCCCGCTTCATCCTCCAAAACTAAAACACCTTGCAGGGTTTTGACGTTCTCTAAAAGCTGATCGGACCGTTTAATCGTCAATTGAACCGTGCCCGCGGATGATTTAAATTCCTGTTCCGCCGTATTGTCGATTTGATTTGGTTTCAGCGGGAAAAACCAGCCTTTTGAGAAATCGGAGCCTATCGAAACGGAAAGGTAGAAGGCTTTATTATCCAGGGAGCCTCGGATTTTCCAGGGGGATGGCATGGGCTGGGGAAGCGTCTGTCGAGTTTGCTCAAACAGTTTTTTCCACCGGCTGTCCAGGGGCTTGCCGGTTTCGGTCGGGATTTCCAAATGAAGAGCGGCTTGGCCGGGGATACAGGTTTCCTTACAGACCAGCCAATGGACCTGGGCGCTGATAGAAACCGGGGACGAGGAATCCCAATGACGGGGGACGATCACGGTTGCGGGTAATAGGATCTCGTTCTCATATCCGTAATCCATGACCGAAGGCAGGGGAATACGTTTAGGGATAGGCCATTGGATCGAGCTGACTTTAAAGCCAGGGGGCAGATTCCAGGTTACCGAAGGGGCCAGTCCCGCGTCGCCGGGGTTTTGCCAATAAATATGCCAGCCTTTTTCTATTTTAAAACGCAGTCCTACCTGCAAGACCTCGCCCGGATGGACGGCGGAAAATTCGCTAATGAGTTCAACACTCAAATGGGAAGGGTTTTCGGCGAATACCTGCGGGGTCAAAAGGCAAAAAAACCAAAAACATAACCAGCTTTGTAACCGCATGAAGACCTCGCTTCGAAGGAATAAGGGGTTTTATTTTGGAGGTCTTGAAAGACGAAAGCAAGGGATGGGGAGGGCAGAATTAAATAAAAAAAGGCCGGGAACCTTTCGGCTCCCGGCCTTTTGGGAAATTGTTTTAGTTGGATTTTGCCTGGAGATTGAGCCAAAACCGGATTTCCACCGGGGAAGTGCCGGCCAAAAGACGGCAAGAAGCTCCCGGGTCGCGGGGGGGCCAGTATTTGGGGTTGGAAGGACGGATGGTATAAGTGTCGCCTTTGGGGGAAATGGGGCCGTAAACGGCGTAAGTGAGCCGCTGGGCGTATTCCAGCACCAACTGATTAAACCAACCTTCGGCGGGCCTGGAGATGTTTTTGACGATAGCGATGAGGGATTGTTCCAATTGATGATTGGTTCTCACCACGCAAATAAAAGATTTCGCGCCTTCGAGACGGACAATTCTTTCATGGGTCAGATCGAGAAAACGCCCGCTGTTGCTTTCCACCTTGGACACGGACAAGGGTCCGAATTGATTCAGGGCGTCAGAGAAATGAGCGCAAAGGTCCACGGCGATCGGCGCTGAAACGAGATTCGGTTTTTTCAGATGAAGTGCGGCCGCGGATTCCCTTTCCTTAAAATTGACGGCGCTCTTTGTTTTTAAACTATCCATTTGCTTCCTCCTTGTGTTGGCGACGGTGAGTGTTGTTCGAGCTCGGCTAAAATAATTATCTCAGCCCTTCCCAATACCCTTGTCATAGAGGAGCGCGGACCATAATTCAATTGGTCCGGGATTAATTTTTTGTTTATTTTTTCAGTTCGATCAAAAAGGACAAAAGAAGGGCACCGACTAAAAATGTTTTCCTGTTTTTTTGAACGAGAAGTGGCCGAAAAAGCGGGGGCAAAGCGCGGAAAGAAAAGTGAGTTATAGAACTCTCACGGGAACGACCATCATATTCATGCCTTTGAAAAGCAACCGGCGCTGGATTTCGAGGGCGGCTTGGTTGTGTAAAAAGGATGTCCAAAAGGATTCTTTCGCGAAGATCAGTTTACCCGCGAAAAAAGTAGCGTCGGTATATTCGTTTCCGATTTGCTCACAGATTTTTTCGGTTCCCTCAATGGCGTCAACCTCCACACGGTAACGGTACTCCGCCTTGTATCCCATGCGCTGAGCTAAGTCGACATACTTCTGTAAATTCTCCTCGGTATCCCGCTTCAAATTATCCAATTCCTGAACACCTTTGAATTTGCCCGAATCAATCCGGGCAATCGAGACGAATATGAAGTTTTGGAATTTATTCGAGAAAATTTTCTGAAGGGTAAAGATGGAATGGATGCCGAGACCGTTGTATTTCTCCACCATCAATACGGCAATAGGCTTTTGTTTGTCGCAGGGGCCCAAGTGGGGGACTTCTTCCAGGGTGGGAAGGGGCAGGTTGGTAAGGGTGTCATCCAGGCGTTTGAGAGCCAACTGAACTCCCAGGTAGTGGCTTTTGATCAGAAAACAAAAGGCGATCAAGGCGCCGGTGATTAAGAGGGTGATAAATCCGCCCTGCATGAATTTGGTGAGAAGGGTGGCCACCAAAACGATGGCCGTGAGACAAAAACCCAGACCGTTAATGAAAAACCGTTTCCACCAGTCTTTCCGCTCTTTTCGAGCTTTCCACCAATGGACGCACATGGATAACTGAGACAGGTTAAAGGTAATGAAAACATTAATTGAAAAAAGGACGATCAGGAAATCCACGTTGCCTCGGGATAAAAGCAAAAGCAGAAGCGACACTAGGCCGATAAAAAGAACACCGTTTTTGCGGACCAATTGGTGGGAAAGATTGGCGAAACGTCTCGGGAGCCAGGAATCCACGGCTAAGTTCGAAAGCACGTTGGGGCCGTCGATAAAGCCGGTTTGAGCGGCGATAAAGAGAAGAAAGCCTTCGGACATGATTGTGAGGTTGGAGAA
>CAWKIY010000128.1:0-8955 GCA_963849245.1 candidate division FCPU426 bacterium
AGCAAATAAGTGACATAGTCGTCATGGCCGTAATAAAAGCGATTCCGTTTGGAAAGCCCAGGGGTGTTTCGATCCGATAGGTGGGATCCAGCAGTTGGCTGAAATCGATAAAAAAGAAAGAATAAAAGGTATAAGCAACCCCGGCCAAGACGAGACCTGTCAAGAAACTGGACTGTGACTTTGTTTTCATTAAATGGGCGTAAAGCATGATAGAAAAGGCTGGTAAGATTAGCAAATATCGAAGAACAGTTAATTGTTTTTCATCGCAAAGTGACCAGCTAACAAGGGCCGCAAAAGAATGGAATGCGATTAAAAGCCCGGATTTGTATTGTGCCCAAATCCATCCTGAACGTGGGTCAAATGTAAAAAGAAGCAAACAACATAGAATAAAAGTTCCGGCTTGAATGATTTGAAAAGGTCCTATAAGTCCGGCAAAAGCGTTTAGTCCGGCCCAGGCCAAGCTAATAAGAAATAAAATTTCGCTAGTCATAAAGTATTATCCGAAGAAGGATTAGCCCCCCGAAATGTTCGCCATACAACATTAAGTCGTGAAGGGGTGAAAGTCCAAAAGTGTAAAAAATCAATTTTGAGGCAGGTTTTCGCGATGATGAGGTGACCGATAAGATTTAAAAAAGTGGCCGAAAAAAAAGCTATTGTGAATCCGGTTAATCCATGTGTAGTAGAAAGATAGAATCCAAGGGCGGTAAGGGTAATTAGTGCGATGCTGTAAGAAATAGCGCACTGGGTTGCTTGGCCACAAGCGCGTAGAAAACCGTTTAAGGCACGAGTGGATCCGTGTATGACCATGGCAGCGATCATGACGAGGGCAGGAAGAGCGGCACTTTTAAAATCTCGACCGAATAAAAAACGAATAGCCCATGGTGAAATAATTGCGATAGTTATACCAAAAAGGAAGAGAGCTGTTTGAATCAGATGGAATCGTTCGATAAGAAGCTTTTTTGAACTTTGGATGTCCTTTCCGGCGGCGATATCGATAAATCCAATTTGTGATATTGGTTCAATGATCGCAAGTAGAGGTGATGCCAATGAAAAAGCTACTGCATATAAACCTAAATCCTCTAGGTTCACTGTTCTGATCAGAATACCGCGGTCTGCATAATCAAATAGAAGAAAGAGAATCCCTGGGGCTAAGAAGTTCATTGCCTTTGAACTGATTTTCACGAGATCGTTTTTGCGTGGAATTAGTCTTCCGGCTTTTCCTAAAAATAACCAGTGTGTTATTGAAACAGTGGATGAGATTAATAAAGAAACTAATGCAATAGTAAACGCGGATGGAATTGAATTGAAGTAATAAAAAACCAAAAAAAGAAGGTACAAAAATGCGTTTAAGACTCGCGAGAGATTCGCCCAGATGATATGACCTACTGCTAAATGAATCGACCAAAGGGTGGGTATTATCGCCATTGTGGTAGAAAATAGACATAGCCAACGTGCTTTTTGGACGACTTCCGATGATTCAGAACCAAGAAAAAAGGATGCGGTAGCAAAGAAAAATAAAGATCCAATAACTCCAATTATAAGTCCAAGGGTTGTGGCGGCGGCTATGACCCTGGGTTTGTTTGATTTCGGCTTGGAGAGAATATAAGCGGAGGCTTGTGGCAAGGCCAAATTGCTGATGGAACCCAGTAAATTGGGCAAAAAGAAAAAAATAGTTAATTCACCTCTTCCGCGGGGTCCTAGAATCCTCGCTGCTATGATTCCGGTTATGACACCTAATAATAAAGTTGTAAAAGCGCTAAAGGTTGAACTGATATAAGTATAGGATGAACGCTTTGGGGACGTTACTGTCTGGGGCTTGAAAATCGGCCTTGTAGGTGCTTTCAAATAGGTCTTCTTAATTGGCTTTTTTGGCGAGAATAATTAATTCACCATTACGAAGGATACGCCCAACTAACTTAACAGAGATGGCGTAAATTTTTTTTCCAAAGAAACGGCGTATGGGCAAAAGCACTCTATAACCCAAGACATATTCTTCGCGGTTTTGGATGATTTGAAAGCCCGCTCGGTTTAAAAGATTGTTGATCGTCCTGAAATTCCAACAGAATAAATGTTGATTTATATCAGGTTCAAAACCGGATTGATAATGTTTTTCTTTTGGAAGGATTAGATATAACAAACCGTCCGGTGCTAAGAGAGGAAGTAAGGATTTCAATGTGTTAAAGGGTTCTTCGATGTGTTCGAGGGCGTGGCGGCAAAAAATAATATCCCATTTTTTTTTGGGTATCTTTTTGTAAGATTCGAAAACCTTTATGCCGCGAAGGGCGCTATTTTTTCTGGCTTCGCTACTTTCGTCAAAACCCGCTGCATTTGGCAGAGATGCTATGCTTTGACCAATTCCACAACCATAGTCTAAAATTCGTTTTTCTTGTAATTTTTTACTGAAGTATAGATTTGCACTTGCCTCAGCCCTAGCCCAATAGTACTCCTCGTCTTCGATCAGCTGCTTATGACGGATGAAGTGGTATCCAGAATCGTAAAAACTTTTGGCGATGATCTTTTTCACGGTATGGTCTTTCTTGTAAATCAGTGATTTTTATGATTGCGGCGTCTTAATGAGCTTGAACTGACGTTCTTGCGAGGCGAAAGATTAAGAGCCACTATCTTATCGATTTTCCGGGCAGAACCGATATTGAGTTCAGCGATTTTAGTGAGAGATTCCTTCATGAATTCGCTGATGAGAACACGATATTCCACGTCCAATTCTTCTTCTTCGGTGTGGGGTTCGAAAATCCAAAATGCTTCTCCCTGAGGATTGTTAATGGTTATGTGATCCTTAAAAATAATGAGATTGGAATAAATCTTATCTGTTTGAAGATAGCTTAAGTGTTCGCGGTGTTCTTCCGGAGATCTTTCCCAATAGTAATGGCATCCGCCGTGGCCTTTTTCATCCGGTGGGACGAAAAGTTTGTAGCCTTGGACACCGAATTCATTACAGGCTTGGTTGACCAGAGCGATGATTTCCCCAATATCGTTCGAAAGTTGAAGTTTGAGTTTTTGCATTCCGATAAAGTGATTCGCAATCAGGTAGTGGGGGCGGCTATGGGCAATAGCGTGTGGTTGAAGAAAATTTAGAAAACCTAACAATGTCAGTCCTCCTCCTAAAATAAGACAACTAAAGCCGAAGAACCAAGCTGCTAAACCGTGTTCATTCATAAGCGTGGCCAAGGCGACTAATCCGGGTAATAAAGTGGAAATGACAGCTGTAAAGACAATGGCGGAAATTGGCCATCCTTTTTTTAGAAGACGGTGATGGACATGGCCTTGATCCGCCCGGTGAATGGGTTTGCCGCGGAAAAGGCGTCGGGCTACTGAGAGAGTTATTTCAAGAGCCGGATAAGCCACAAATAAGGTGAGGATGATAATTTGATAAAAGAAGGGTTGATGAGTATGGTCTGGATATTGGTTTCGAAATAATAAAGGAGTTTCGCGACCTAAGGCCAGCAGAAATCCGGCCAAAAGCATTCCTAAACCGCTGGAACCTGATTCGCCTAAATAAACACGGGCCGGTTTCCAGTTATAGAAAAGGAAACCGATTAAAACTCCAATCACAACCAAGGCAAGAGCTAATGAAACTCCTTGTCCTAATAACGCCGAGGCGGCGGCTAACAACAAAAAGGACGTTATAGTGACGGAGGTTGCAAGGCCATCGATCCCGTCAACGAGATTCAAAGCATTGACGATCGAAAGTATCCAAAAGGTTGTTAGTGGAATAGCAATAAAAGGGGATAGGTCATAAGGATGTAAACCAGGCAAGTGAAGGACCTCAAAACGAAATCCTAAGGAGGCAAACAATAAGGCAATGACAAGTTGTCCCATCAATTTTCCGCGGGGTTTCAAACCATAGATGTCATCAATAAGACCCCAGAGGGCCATAAGGGTTCCAGCTATAAAAACTGAAATGTTTTTGAAAGGTAAGTGAGTAGAGGTTGCGTCGGAGAAACTACTCCAGCTGAGCAGCAGACTGATACCAAGAACTGTGAAAAGAGAAGCGAAAACGGATAGACCGCCAAAATAGGCTATGGGTTGCTGATGGATTTTACGGTGAGCGGGTTTATCAACGATCCCAAGCTTTTGAGCTAAACGTATAAAAAGAGGCGTATAAAGGAAAGAGACGGCTAATCCGGCGCCACATAAAAGCCAAAGTTGTTCTGTTCTCATGTGAACCTCCGGGAATCGTCAGCTTTTTTTGTCTTCTTTGTAGCCGTAACGATATTTCCCGTAGCCATATCCATAACCGTACCCATATAAGCCTTGTTTCAACTTTACGTTATTCAAAAGTGTTCCCAATACTGGAGCGCCGACAGCCTTCAGATGCTCTATGGCCTTTTCCACTTCGGAAGACCGCGTTTTATCCCAGCGGGCTAAGAGAACAACCCCATCCAAATGGGTAGAAAGGACGACAGAGTCTGTTACTGGAAGAATTGGGGCGCCATCAAAAACAATAAAGTCATAATCCTTCTTCATCTCGATCAGCAGCTTTTTAAAAGTTTCGCTTCCTAATAGCTCTGCTGGGTTTGGAGGGGTTACCGTATTGGGTAAAAGGTATAAATTTTCGATGCCAGAAGGCTGAACCATGGATTTCCAATCCCCTTGACCTGTTAGGGCTACTGGTAAGCCTATATCAGAGCTATTCTCTAATCCGAAAATTTTTCGAACGGAGGATTTTCTAAAATCGGCGTCCACCAAGAGGGTTTTTTTACCACTCTCAGCTAAGGATACCGCTAAATTAGCGTTGACGAGAGTTTTACCTTCCTCGGGACCAGGCGAAAGAACCGCTAAGGCTTTAAGAGGCTTATCAGCCTGAGCGTAAGTGAGGTTTGTGCGTAAAACCTTGAAGCTTTCTCGGTAATAGGAATGTTGGAAAATAGGATTTTGGATGAGGGATTTAGGGCTGAAACGTTCTCCAATTGCGGGTGGAGCCAAGCCTTCCGGATAATCTTCGTGAAAATTGGGCACAACTGCATAATTGGGCAAGCTGGTGACTCTTTTCAATTGATCTTCTTGGTTTACCCGATCTCTCAAACGCTCTAAAAGGAAAGCTAGTTGAATTCCAAAGGCGAGGCCGAGAATAAGAGCCAAGGCGAGTGAACGGACTTTCTTGGGGCTGATGGGTTTTTCAGGTTTTGCTGCGGTATCAACAACAACAATACCTGAAGCATCCACGTTTTCCTCAATGTGAGCTTCCTGAAGTTTTTGCAATAACAGATTATAAATCATTTCATCGGCTTTGGATTCCTCGTCGAGCCGTAGATCGGGATTATGAAGCCTTTGTTTAACTTCAGTTACTTGTTCTTCAAGAAATTTTCTTTTTGAACGAGCACCTTGATGAGAGAGATCAAGATTTACATCGATAAATGCCTGGGCCCAAGCATTCGCGAGATCGGAAGCTAGCTGGGGATTATGGGAATGTACTTGGATCGAAAGTAAGTTTGATTTTTTGACATTGGTGATAATAACTGTTTTTCGAAGGCTGTTGATAAGTTCTTGGCTTGTTAAGTTTTTATATTCAGGTTGGTTCATCAAATTTAAGGAGTTTGATGCTCTGTAAGCAACATTTTCAGATTGGCAAATTTCAACATAGGTTTCTAAAGGATCGCCGCTGCCTGTATTCGGAGCCAGCTCACGCAACATGCCCATTGTAGTTTGAGAGGCATCTGGAACCTTGACGGTGGTGATAGCTTCATAAGTCGGCGGCCAGAAAAAAGCATAAACCAAAGTTAGGAATAAACAAATTGAAGTAACATAAGCAATAAAGCGAGCGTGTGAAATGACAATTCGAATGAGATCGTGCAAGTTCAAATCTTCTTCGGAAAAAGAATGAGCTTGATTATTTGAAAAAGTTAAATTGGTATTCGGCGAAGATTCCATTGTTTTGCCTTAGTGATGCAATTGATTGAGCTCGACAGTGAGAACGGCGGCGCTCGCTAAAATACTGGCGACAATGGCAATTTCTCCCAGGTCTGGCCAAGGGCTTTTTTGAACCATTAATACGTCACCCGGATACAAATAAGGTTCCGCCTTTGTGCTACCAGTTCCTTGAAGGTATTCATCTAGACTGATTTTGGTTTTTATATTTTCGTGCAGAAGAATGGCGCCTCCCATGTCAGTTCCAGGTAAGGGGCCCCCGGCTTCGGCCAAGGCGGATAAAAGAGTAGGGCTTCCTTTAATTTGATACTTTCCGGGTTTTCCAACGTTACCCAAGACTGAGACCCAATAGGTGTTGGACTCTTTGACGAGAACCGAGACTTTACGGGGTTTGTCCAAAAGACGAGCGATTTTAGCGCTGGCCGCCGCAGGGGTTAAACCTGCCACCTGTACTTCTCCCAAAAAAGGGAAAGTAATGACACCATTGGAATCAACTTGGTAGTCGGTAGGCAGTCCAGTGACGGCGCCTATTGTGCTCATGCCTTCACCCATACCCGCCATACCGCTTCCACCTGAACCGCTTTCGCCGTAAACCGTAATAAAGAGAAGGTCTCCGGGGCCGATTAAAAGCCGGGGATACTTAATGTCTTCTTCGGTAACGGGGACGGTTGTTTTAAGTTTGACTTTATTTTTAGAGACTTTGGTTTGCGGAGTGGGCGACATTGACTGAGCGAAAACAGGGGCCCAGGTGAAGGGGACCATAGCTAGAAAGAGGCAGAAGGTCTTTCGGGTGAACGCCAAAACCCGGTTGTAAATAGAGACACGGGGGCAAAGGGGGTGTTTCGACATCGGCTTATTGACCTGCGTCTTCAGCGCCCTCGACGTTGGTGTTCTCGGGCGCGAGGCCGTGGGCTTTACGCCATCTCTCGTATTCTTTGCGCGTCATATCCACTCCGCGCCAGCGCATGTACTCGGGGGACCAAGATTTCATGCGGGCTTTGCGGATCATTTCCTTCGTCAACTCGCGGGGAATGATCAGCTCGGTATTGGGCGTCAGGATAAGGGGTGTCGAGAATTTCGAGAAGTTCGCGTCAACTAACAAGGAATAAAGTTCCGGATCGCCGTAAACATCCGGCCGCGCGGCGATGGACCAAAGATTGTCGGAGTGATACACATAAGCCGTGCGCTTTTCTTTGGAAACGGGAGTCGTGGGCACCCGGTTGGTTCCTTCGATGACTTGTTTTCCGGAACGCGACTCTTCCTGGATGTTCGCCAAGTCTTCCGTTGATTGAGTCTCGGAGCGGTATTGGGCGTTCGCGACTGGGCTCATCGCGGTAGCGGCGATATTAATGTATTCGGGCAAGCGGGCTTCCGCGCGGGCGTTGGCGATGGTTTCCTTGGATGGATTTTTAGGAATAATCATGTTGGCTTCCGAAGGCATGAAGAAGGGCTTGGTCTTATCTTTATAATTAGCGTCGATGAGGATGGGATAAAGGTTCGGATCGCCGTATTCACGGGCGGCAACGTCCTTGATGGACTCGCCAGTGGTGATGGAGGCGAATTGAGTCAAGTCCTTGATTGCGGGGCTGAAGAAGAAGCTTAAACCCGCGCGGGCATTGATCGCTGAAAGCGGGTTGGACGAAGGATCAAAATAATTATAGGTTGCGCCAAAATCCACAGCCCATTGGGGAGTCACAAAAACCCGTAAACCCGCGCCCCCGAAACCGTCTAATTTATTGGGCCAGATGGCGGGTTCGGTCGTGCCGAAAGGATTGATTCCAAAACCAGCGATGAGATAGGGAGAAACAATTTGGCCAGACCAGGGGGTTAATCGAAGAATGCCATCTAAAGCGGTGGTTTTGTAGCCGGCGCTGCTTAAGCCAAAATAATCCGCTCCGCTGAAGCCCACGCCGATCGCTAAGAGATCAATGGGCGAAAATTCCGCTGAAATGGCTCCGCCGAAACCGTTATGGGAAAAATCGTTGGTGGTTAAATCAAAATGGCGGGAATATTCGCCGTCGACATTGAGAGAGAAATTACTGGCAAAAAGAGGGGAAAAGGAGAAAGTGAAAAGGCCTAAAGTTAGGGCAAATAAATTAAAACTAAAAGATTTTTTCATGAAGCGAAATCCCCCGTCTTTGCGTTGGTTAAATGTTATCACAAGGGTAAAGTTACCCTTTTATAGTAAAGAAAACCCCAGTTATTTTCGAGAAAATTCACTCAACTTGATCGTTTCTTCAGACGTAACTACCAGCTATAGGGTGTTGGTCTTGGCAAAATATCAATTTACCTTTTGTTAATACCGGCTCGCCAGGAGATAGGTTGCTTAAAAGACACGCAAAACGCCAGTATTTCTGAATGGTCTACCGTTGAGTTACAGGTTTGGTATACCTAAAGCATGGGTTTCTACTTGAAGCTTTGGCGCGGCGGTCATCAAAGAATTTGGCTTTGAGATGGGGGGCCGTTGGGCAAACTTGGGGGATTGTGGGTGACGGGCCAAAATGCCGTACTTCGCTTTAATGGACATGATTCGTTTATAAGCGTCGTCAATGTTTTTTACCGGAATTTTTCCGCTGACTACCCCGCGGACCAGGGTATCCATGACGCGCCTCTCGAAGTTATCCGTGACCAAAAGAACATCCACACCCGCGTTGACCGCTTGAACCACCGAAATGTCGATAGGGAAATTCTGTTTAATCGCGCCCATGCGCAAATCATCCGAAATGACCAAGCCCTGGTAGCCCAGCTTTTGCCGGAGGAAAGTTTGGATCATCGCGGGAGATAAGGAAGCGGGGTACAACGGATCCACGTTCTTATAGATCACGTGGGAAAGCATGACCGCGTCCAGCAAGTGGTTATCGATGAGTTTGCGGTAAGGCATGAAGTCCTCGGTTTCTAGTTCGTGAAGGGAAATCTCAGTGACGGCGGTTTCCTCGTGAGTGTTGGCGGTCACGACGGACTGGCTGGGAAAGTGTTTGGCGGTCGCGATGATATTTTGGGCTTTCATACCGCGGATAATTTGCAGGGCCATACTGGAAACCAGCTCGGGACTGCTTCCGAGAGAGCGGT
>CAWKIY010000129.1:0-30414 GCA_963849245.1 candidate division FCPU426 bacterium
GGAGACATCGAAATCTCCAACCTCGTTATAGCTATTGGGACTTCCCGAAACCGGCTGATAAACATAGAGGGTTCCGCCTTCGGTGCCCAAATAAACATCCCCATTCGTGTCGACAAACACCGCCCGGACATAACTCACGGCCCCCGATCCAAAGTTCCCCAATGCCGCTCCTGTAGCGGGATTAACTTTAATCACTTGGGCCGCGGAATATTCCCCAACGAGTAAGTTGTCATTCGCGTCCAGAGCTAGGGCATTGGGGTCACTGAATTCACCAGTGGTTCCCCAGGTCGGACTCGCCCCCCCAATCGTCCCCAGACTCGTACCATTAAGTTGAATAACTTGAATACAGTTGTTAATTCCATCCGCCACGTAGTACCGGCCCCGTGCGTTATCCACCGCGGCGGCAGGAAGGGAACTTCCAAAGGTTCCGCCACCGCTGGGGCCCGTAAGAGTCCTCACGGATAGGCAGCAGTTGGGAGTCGCTGTCGCGATGGGATTAATGACCAGCGAATTCACCGAGCAATTTTTTAAACCACAGGCGGAGATAAAAAATACCGTCACGATCAGTAAAACGCTAAAAACAACCACGGCTAAAAACAGTTTCATCGGACCTCTCATGAAAATTCAAGTTTTGTTCAAGGACAAGTATCGACCGAAAAATTCGAGACGGCAATTTTATTGCCTTCGTGAACCCCATAGGTCCGAACTCCCACGCCCCCGTTGGTGTAAGTTCCGTCCATCACGTTGTAAATCAAATGATTTCCCGTGCCGTCATTCAAATTAGCATAGCAAATAAAATTACCGCCCGTAGCAACCACCTGCAGCGTAGCCGTAGTGCCCAAAACATAGGCGGGGGTCGAGACATTGGTTCCTAGATAAGAAAAGTTAACGAGGGGAGACCCGGTGTTTTCCTCAATTTGCCACGCATTCGTCCCCCCATTGCCATTCCACTGAAAACAGTAAAAAGACCCGTTCGTGCCCGTACGGAAAGCGATGCCCCAAAGTCCCTCGCCATCGGTGGTATTGTCCATCTCAAAAGAAGCCGTGATCGTGTAGTGCGTAAGGCTGTCGCTGAAATAAGCGTTGTCGACAACCGCCAAACCACCGTTGTTCGTGCTGGGGGAAGTGGTTGGATCCACTTCCAGGAAACCGCCTGTGATTTGATAATCGCACCCCGCGGCGTTGCTGGCGACCTCGGTACTGTTGAGGAAGTAATCGTAGTTCGAGAGGGTACCCGCATTGCTGAAATTATCCGAATAAGTCACGCAAGCCGGGGTCACTACGGGATTAATGACAAGCGAATTCACCGCGCAGTTTTTCAAACCGCAAGCGGAGAAAAAAAACATCATTCCAACTAACAGAACGCAAAACGAAGTAACGACTAAATACCGCTTCATCAGACTCCTTAGAAAGTTTGCCGCCAAAAGATCGTTGTTACAGAGTCAAAATCCACAAGAAAGTACCATTTTTCACAGTCAAAAACGGCAAAAAAATTAACAAGGTTTAACCTGAAAAGGGGCGAAAATCAATTCATTTGGCGGGAATAGTCCAATAGTCTTCAATCCATGGCATATGAAAGAAACCCTTTCGAACGGAGAGTTCCACCTTAGATCCCAAATCGACAGAGTAATAAAAATCAAGCCGCGTCAACAATTCGTAACTTTGGCTTTTGTCGTCCCCCTCCTGAAAATAAACAAGGTGGGCCATTGGATTGATCCCATCTTTAATACTGCCGCCAAAATTGGAGATTTTCTTGTCCGTGACATAAGCCATTCTCATTTCAGCCTCGGACCCGTCGAATAATCCATTCGCTAATTGAATATTGAACCTAAGAAAAAGGCCAAGCAAAAAACTAAAAATCAAAAAGAAAACCGCGACCACCAGAATTGGCGCTCCCTCTTTCACGGCCAGTTTCATCAGTTTACGAAAGCCCCCATAACACAAACCCAAGGAAAGAAAGCAGCAGATCAGATTCACTCTCGAACAATCCCCGCTTCGGGCAAACCGAAAATAAACCCCACAAAGAAAATACTCCAAAATCAAAAACATCACGAAGAAAGCAAACCCAAGTAAAAGATTGTAAAAGGTTTTGATTGTCATTTCAGATCATCTCCGCGATCCAAGACCAAGCTCAAATTCCGCAAGAAACCCGCCCCAGTTCACAGTCAAAGTCATTTATTGGTTTAACGACTGCCGTTCTTCTTCAGGAAGCCGAAAAATGGAATAAGGACCCTGTTCTTGGTCCCGAATCTCAAAATGCTCACAGTTTTTATTGACGCACATATATAAAAAATCAACTTCACCTTTAACCGCCGCGTGCGAATAGCTGAGGATGGCCAAATCACCCACCTTGCAATAGCGGCACTTATGCTGTTTGGTAATTTTATATTTCGTAGAATTCTTCTTTCTGTAGACTAATGGAGTGGCAAGCCAAGCTGTGCTATATCCTTCGCCAGCAAATCCAAGTCTTTTGGATACCGGGGGTTCTGTTTTAACGGGCCATAAACCGTGACATTCAAAAGTTTCTTCAACGCCGAAGCGTTCGTCCTTTCCGCGATGCCCTTCCCTTTATATCCGTTGATCAAAACGCCGAAAACCTTGATCTTATGCTTTTGCAGGGCTTCAACCGTCAACAAAGTATGGTTGATTGTTCCCAATCCCGCCCGGGCTACCACGAGAGCCGGAAGTTTCCACTTCACAATCCAGTCCGTCACGTAGAAATCACGGGTAATGGGTACTCGAACTCCGCCAACCCCTTCTACCACGAGAAAGTCACAGGAAGCCCTGGCCTTTTGATAAGCTTGATGAACCTTGGCAAGATCAACCGCCCCTTCTTTCCAACCCGCCACCCACGGCGCCAAAGGTTGTTTGTAATGGAGGGGAACAATGTTGGAATAGGCCGAATCCGGAAGTTTAGCGGCCTTTTGAAGAAGCTTTCCATCCTCACTGACGTCACCGCCGGACGCCACCGGTTTAAAGACGCCGACTGAGACCCCGTGATTGACCAGTAACCGGGCTAATCCAGCGGACACAATCGTTTTTCCCACGCCGGTATCCGTTCCGGTTATAAACAGACCTTTTGTTCGCAAAAGAACCCTCTATAATTTTTTAAAGGCATCCAAAAGTTTTTTGATATCGTCATCCGTATGGGCCGCCGAAACCGAAAGTCTTAAACGGGCAGTCCCTTTCGGCACAGTAGGAGGACGTATGGCGACGATCAAAATCCCCTCTTCCAACAGCTTTTCGGACATCCTTAACGCTTCGTCATTTTCACCGATCACCACGGGCAAAATAGGCCCGGCACCGCGGGGAATGTCATAGCCCAAGGCCCGCAGGCCGTCGCGGATCTTCTTCGAGTTATCCCAAAGCTTGTCCACCCGGCTGGATTCCTGTTCCAAAACCTCAATGGCCCCGAGCGAGGCCCCGCAGGCGGCAGGCGCAAGACCCGTGGTATAAATAAAAGTGCGGGCCTTATTTAAGAGGGATTCGATAAAGATATTCGAGGCGCAGACAAAGCCTCCAACACTCCCCAGGGCCTTGCTATAAGTGCCTACCACCACATCCGGAAAGTGTTTGAGAGGAAAATGATGGATAATTCCCTGCCCGTTCGGGCCCAAAACCCCTGTCCCATGAGCGTCATCAACCATCAAGAGTGAATCATATTTTTTAGCGAGATCCGCAACCTTTAATAAAGGAACTAAATCCCCATCCATGCTAAAAAGACCATCCGTCACAATCAGACGGCGTTTATAATCCGACGCCCTCTGTAATTGCTTTTCCAAGTCCTCCAAATTGATATGTTCATAGACAAGGAACTTAGCTTTCGACATGCGGCAGGCGTCAATCAGGCTGGCGTGATTGAGCCGGTCACAAAGAATAACATCACCCTCACCCACCATAGCGGATACCACCGCCAGATTCGCCATATAACCCGTTGGAAAAGCCAAACAGGCTTCCGATCCCTTGAACAGGGCAGTCTTCTCTTCTAATTGCTGATGGATCGGAAAGTTGCCGGAAACCAACCGAGAAGCCTGTGCCCCCGCCCCATAGCGCAATAAAGCCTTTTGGGATCTTTCTAAAACATGAGCGTTGTCCGCCAAACCCAAGTAATTATTCGCGCAAAATAGAACGCAATCTTTGTCATTAACCGAAGCGCGCATTCCGCCTAGATAATCCACCACCCTTAGGCGACGGCGCAAACCATCGTCGTCTAGTTCGTGCAGTTCTTTGTGAAGATCATCGAGAAAGCTCATGCGGACCCCATTATTTTTCCAACTCCATCGTCAAACAATATTTCGTAAAACCCGCCGCTTCCCAAAAACGGATCGCGCGTTCGTTTCCAACCAGCACATCCAATCGAAAACGGTTTTCCTTCTTCCAAACATTCTTCCGGAGCCAGTTTAAAGCCATTAACCCCAACCCGCGCCTTCTCGATGTTTTCTCAATATAAAATTGACGCACATACATAAACTCTTTTGTTTTGTGAAAAAGACAATAACCGATTGTTTTACCCTCGTTCAAAAACAAGTAAGCGCCATAGTCTCCGGCGAGCCATTTTTTCATCCGCCGATTGAGTTGTGTAACATTCATCGAATTACGGTGTTTTTGATCCTTTATCATTTGATAATTCATTTCAGCGATAAGCTGACTGTCTTTTAATGTGGCTTTATGAAACTTCATATAGCAACCTTTGAGAATATAACCGCGCCTAATTGTCCCCCAAACCCATAGGAAAGGGAAAGAACATGATCCACTTTTTGTTTCATGCCGTTTCTCTCCACTTGCCTCACTTGGCACCCAGGATCGGGATGGTTTAAATTCCGGGTGGCTGGCAAAACGCCTTTTTCCAAGGCCATCAATGTCAAAACCGCTTCCACGCTGCCCGCCGCTCCCAGCAAATGCCCTGTGGCACCCTTCGTGGAACTGACCCAAGCCGATTTCTCGCCAAACACCTCATAAATCGCCCTGGACTCAGCCCGGTCGTTCAGAGCAGTCGCCGTACCATGGGCATTGATATAGCCAATATCAGTTGGATTCAACTCAGCTTTTTTAAGCGCTTGTCGGATCACCGGAACAATCGCGTGACCCTTCGGCTCCATTTCCAACGGCCCCGTGGGATCAGCCCCGAGAAACCAACCGGAAAGCCTAGCCCGAATAGGAGCTTTTCTTTTTTTTGCGGTTTCTTCACGTTCCAATACAATCACTGCCGCGCCCTCGCCCATTAAAAATCCGTCTCTCTCCAAATCAAAAGGAGCGGGACCTTCGGACCGTTCACTTAAAACTCCCATATTTTGAAACCCGGCGTAAATGAGGGGATGGATGGAGGATTCCGTGCTTCCTGTCACGACCGCGTCGCACTCTCCATCCTGAAGGAGCCGGGCTCCTAAAGCCAAGCTCCCAATACCCGTCGAACAGGCGGAAGAAACGGAAAGGGACGGCCCGCTAAATCCAAAACGCTCCTGGAGTAGTTGCCCGCCTGCGTGTGGAAAGTAATCATTTAAAAAATCCCAAGGATTCGAAAGATCGGCATTGGCCAAAAGCAGACTAGTCACCCCGCCCTTACTCGAAGAAAAGGTTGTTCCAATTCGGTCCGGCGCGACTTTAAAGAGATCCGCCGATTTCCAGGCTTCCTGAGCCGCGACCGCCGCCAATTGCAAGGAACGGTCCCGTTGAATCAACTTTTGCGGTACCCAAACTTCCAGCGCTTGCGCGGCCCGCGGATTTTTGAAACCCTTCCATTCCGGCCCCGACAAAAGGCGAAAGGGACTTTCATTTCCCATGAGTCTTTCCCAGCCAAACCGGGAATCGCAACCCAAAGGAGAGACCATCCCCCAACCCGTGACAACAATCGATTGGCTCATCGTGTTTTCAAACTCAAAATGACATTTTTCATAGCCAGCCCGGAAGCCGTGAATCGAGGTTAAAAATCTGTCCTGAAATGGTTCGGCTATTAGCCAGCCACAGCATGAAATCAGCTACCTCATTTATATCCGTGGTAGAACCCAGCAAATGTTTTTCCCGGATCGCCTGTTCGGCCTCGGAGGATAGATTTCCGGATAGCCGGGTTTTGTGGAAACCGGGACAGACCACGTTCGCCCGAATATTTTTAGAACCATATTCCCGGGCCAAACTGCGAGCCAATCCAATGACCCCTGATTTTGCTGCCACATAACTGACCTGACCGACATTCCCCGTGGTGGCGACCACCGAGGAGATAAAAATAAAGTTTCCGGACTTTTGCTTCATCATCGGGCGCAGACAGGTCTTGGCGAGAAGGAAGGCGCCTTTCAAATGAACTCCTAACGTTTCGTCCCACTGGGACTCTTCCACATTGATCATCCGGGCATTTTGGGTGGAACCGGCGTTATGAATCACGCAATCGAGTGTTCCCCACTTGCCGATAATCGCCTTGATCATCTCCCCGACAGAGGCTTCCCGGGAAACGTCGATTTTCTGAAGAAAAAAATCCCCTGAAATAGCCGAGCATTCTTCCAGGGCTTTTTGAGCGTCTATCTCATCCAGGTGATAGCAGGCCGCGACCTTCCAGCCTTTTCCAAGAAAAGCCTTTACTAAAGCCAGGCCGATACCGCGGGTTCCACCAGTGATTAAAACGGAAGGCATGATTCATTTCCTTTGACGGGACAAAATCGATGATTGGCCAAACGCTTTGGCCGCACTTAGTGCTCTTTGTGACCTTCGTGGTTCAAAGATTATGATTCTTAGTCAGCCGAAGGGATCATGTCGGAAATCCAACTCATCAAAGCGAAGGTACTCAAAATCAGGATACTCATCAGCACCAGAAGGGGAAAAACCACCCAAACCACGAAACTGATTAAAAGACAAGCCCGACCCACCTTGCGCACTTCCCTGGAATCCTGGTCATATAAAAAGAGAGCCACAAAAATACCGGCGAAAGGCACCATCAAGGAAAAACCGTACCAGGCCCAGCTGTAGGCTGTAATCAAATTACGATTTGCCTCAATTTCGGTCGAGACAGACGAATTTTGGCGGGGGGCGGTTCGGCGGATGGCGGTTGATTTCATTTGAACACCTTAAACATGAGGGTAAAAATCCCGATCAAAACAGCGACCATAGAGAAAGGAAGCCCGACATAAACCACTGAAGTCCAGCGCGAGTAGCGCAGTACTTTTTCAAAGCCATAGACCTGAAAAACAAAAATAGCCAAAGCCAGAAAAGTTCCTAACCCAAATCCAAGCCCTAAAAGCACCAGTCCCCCTACCGAATAAGCCACCACTTGCCGCACAGGCGCCAAAGGCAGTGTTTCACCCATCAGATTGGCGCAAAGTTTCATGAAAGCCGACCACAGGTAAATCCAAACCGTCACGACGAAAGGCAGGCCGATCAGCATTAGCACCGTCACAAAAGTGATAATCCAAATAGAACCGCCTGAGAAAGCCTCGGCCAATCCCAACTCCAAAGCCACTAAACAGCTGGTCAGCACTGAAAAACGCATCGCCTCTTTATCATCCGCCCGGTTGAAATGGGCCTCAAAAAATTCCGCCGGATGGAACCACAAGAGTTTCAGTTTTCGAAAGTAATCTTTCATCATAATGGGCTAGAGTTTAACATACCCTTCTCATAAATTCGGCGAACAAAAACCGGTCCCAGTCCTTTTGGGCAATAAAAAACCCCAAGAAAGAATCCTTTCTTGGGGTTCAAAAACATAGCTATTCTTAGTCTTCTAACCGCTCGATCGCTTCGTCCCAGGCGTCATCCATTGTATCAACTTCACCTTCGTTAATGACTTCCACGAGAAGCTTCTTCAACTTGGAGGCGTGGGAAGCGTCCATATCATTATCCTTCAAGACTTCCTTTACGTCATCCAGAGTCAAGTTTTCGAGGACTTCCTCGGCTTCCACCTGGAACAAACGCTGACGCTCGATGTCTTCGGCGGACTGGGATTTATCTTCCTCGTCCTCGTCGTCATCCTCAAAATCGTCATCATCGTCGTCGTCTTCTTCCTCTTCTTTGGCTGTGTCTAAATCAATGGTGTCTTCGTCATCATCATCCTCGTCATCATCACGGGCGCCTGCTCCTTTGTCATCATCTTCCATTTCATCATCTTCTTCATGACGGCTTTTGCGCGGCAAGGTACCCCTCCTGTAAAAAGTTACCCCATAAATACTTCCACTTCATTTATCTGTCAAGGGGTTCCCGGATTATAGATGGCGTCTTAAATTATCCCAGATGGTGCGGTCCACCAAATCGACATTCGAGAAACGGGAAAGCGCCCGGGCGTCCGGCGCGAAGTCCGCGGTCACCATCAATAAACCCCGGTAACAAAATTCAGCCGTCATAATGTGGCCCAGCTCACTGACTAATTCCGCCGGGACACGCTCCCCTTCCGGAAACTGCTTGGCCATGACGGTGAATTTGCCGCCCGTAATGGGATGAGGATGTTCGGCGACAACCACAATCGCTCCGCCGATGGCCCGCCGGCTTTTTTCCACCCGAAAACCCATACTTTTCAAGAACAGACTGACTTCCTCCTGGAAATTAATCAAGGTCATCCGGCTCAAATCATTCACAACGCCTTTTTCGTCCACCATTCTAAAAGTCCAGCGGCCGTCGTAAGCCGGGCCTTCCAACAGTTGAAAAAGCTTGGTGAAGTCCACTAAATCCACCGCCATTTTGCGGGAGATATTTTTGGCTTCCTCCGTGAACCTGCCCGTTACAACGTAAATACCCCTTTTGCAGGATTCTTCCCGGGCCAAGCCATCAAGTTCCCGCACTAGATCCGCGTGGACAGGGGCGGTTTCGGGATATTGGCGGGCGAGGATCATGTAATTCCCGCCGATCACCGGATGCTGGTAATCCGCGAGGACTTGAATGGTACCACCGGGAACTTTTTTGACCGCCTGAACCTGAAAGCTCATCTTTTCCATTAATCCGACGACCATATCCTGAAACTGCGCCAGCGGCATTGAACTGAGTTCTTTTCCTTTGATCGTTTCCTGAAAAGGAGTCGTATCCTCCACCACCGGGGGTTTTTCCCATCCGTCGTCGACTTTGGTTTTAGCCTCTTCGTAACGCACATGAAGTTTCGGGGCGTTTTCCTTGATTTTTTCGATAATCCGGGCATTTTTACTTTCTTCCTGCGGCATCGCCTCCACTTCCATGCCGTCGTTATAGCGTAAATCGAATGAGGTTAGGATTTTGAACGGTGGACTTTTGACCTTATCAATGCGGTTATAAACTTCTTTTTGAGCCTTCACGCTCATCACGACCCCGTCGTAATATTCAGCCTTTCGGTTGATAAAATTCATAAGAGCGTCCACGATGACAAAAGGAATGTTCTCGGACTGGGCAAAAGCCGTTTCGATAATATGAAGCGTGTCGCCAAAGAGATTGTCCCGAAAGAGCTGGTAATTTTTATTAACCTCGCCACCCATTTCAGTGTTGAACCGCTGGACCTGAAAGCGGATTCGGGGAACCGCGTCAACGACGTGAATCGTCTTAATCGCCACATCCGGATACTTTTCTTCCAACTGAAACCGAAAAACTTCCTCAAAATTCCCCATGGCCCCCCGGCGCAAGAATTCGCGTTTCTCGTCAATCTTGTGGCGCATCATGCGGTGGGCCATTTCTTTTTCGGCTTTTTGAACTGAGCTTTTGCGCAAAGTCTGAAAAACAACAGCGAGAAAAAGAACCGTGGAGAAAATGCCGATTCCGGTCGCCTCAATCGGATTGTCAGCGCAATATTGAAAAAATTGGTTAAAAAAGGTTCGAATCACGCCGTAAAGAAAAGTATCAAACAAGATCACCATCAGGAAAATAACCAAACCAGAGAAGAATACTCCGCCCATTTCGGCCTCGTAAACCGTATGGCCTTGTCCCTCTAAATGATTCTTCACTTGCCGGGCGCCTGGAATTTTTAAAAGCCGGTCTGTCCATAATCTTGAAAACATAGTTCTCTCTTAAATAAAGCTCAGGATTGGAAATGAGACCGCTTCATGTTAAAGTCCCCCCACTCGGGAGGCAACCATGGATTTCATAAAACGTCTCGAAAAATTGATGACCCAATTACGTTCCAAAAAAGGCTGTCCCTGGGACAAACGCCAAACTCATAAGAGCTTAAAACCCTATCTCTTAGAGGAATCCCACGAAGTTCTGGATGCCATTGATAGTGGAAACCCCTCCCATCTGCGGGAAGAATTGGGCGATCTACTCCTCCAAGTCGTCTTTCACGCCCAACTGGAGAAAGAAAAAGGGAAATTCGATCTACAAGCGGTCGCCAAAACCATCGGAGATAAATTGGTGCGCCGTCATCCCCACGTTTTTGGAAAATCGAGCCGAAAAATGGACAGCATTCTCAAAAAATGGGAAGAGTTGAAACAAGAAGAAAAGCCCGAGCGAAACTCTGTTTTGGATGGTTTGCCCAAGTCTCTTCCCGCCCTTTTAAGGGCTCAGCGCATGCAGGACAAGATTTCCCGCTACGGCTTGATACCCACCACTCCCGCCCAAGCGCAAAAAGCGATTGATTCTGAATGGAAAGGGCTTCAAAAATCGTTGAGAATGAAAAACAAGAAACAAATTGAGGAAAAATTAGGAGAATTGATGTTTCGGCTGTCATGGCTGGCCCACCTAGAGAAACTGAACGCCGAAACCGCCCTGGGCCAAACTAACCGGCAATTCGATCTTCAATTCCGAAAATGGGAAAAAGAAAACAGTCCCGCGAATTCCGTTAAGAAAAAAGCAAAAACAAAACGTTAGTTATTTCAGCTCTTCACTTGATAAATCTTTTTATCCGGCAAAGACATAGCCGTCAGGTAATTGCCATAAACGCAGCCCGTGTCCAGATTGATACGGTCTCGGGTCGTATCCACCGTTTCCACCGGCGTATGGCCGTGAACGATCAACTTAGGTGTGGGCCGGGGATCCTGAATAAACTTGCGGCGGATCCACAGCAGATCATCCGCGGCTTGGGCGTTCAAAGGATTATCCAAATTAACGCCCGCGTGGCAGAAAAACGCGTCCTGTGTCTCATAAGTTAAAGGCAGCGCGTTTAAAAACTCCACATGGGTATGGGGAATGTAGGACTGAAGAAGAATATGGGCACCCTCGCCCCGAACCTCATCCAGCTTCTCTTTCGGAACATAGGATTGAAGCGTCTGGTGTCCCCCGTTCAAAAGCCAGTTCGCCGCCGCCAGGGAATTGGGTGTTCCCAGCCATTCCAGGATCATTTGTTCATGATTGCCCTTTAAAAAATGCCAGTTAGGTTTTTGATTTTCGCAAACAAAATCCAAAACACCCTTACTGTCCGGTCCCCGGTCAATATAATCCCCCAAAAAAACCAGCTCATCCTCTGATTTTAATGGAAGCTGACCAATTAACTCTTTCAGTTGCTTCAAACAGCCGTGGATATCCCCAATCGCGTAAATCACTCGTTACCTCTTCCTTGCCGCTGAAATGGAGCAATCAATGTCCGAACAGACCCTTAATTAAACTCTTGCCCGCGTCCTGCGCCTTGTTTTGAGCATCTTTGGTATAGCTGTGCAGAATGTTATTCGCCAGACGGCCGATATCCACACAATCCAAACCGGGGGTCTTGGAAACGGAACCCCTCAAATGGAAATCAATGGGCACCAATCCATTGGAATCCGCGGCCCGGTTCACGTCCCATTGACCCTTCAACGCGTCAGGCAGTTTAGATTTGACCGCGTCCGAATTGATAAATTCCTTATGAATATCACACATGACTTTCATTTCGGGCTGATAATTTCCGTCCATGGTAATACCGCCCGCGGCTTGGATTTTGCCCACCTTGCCCTGGGTGTTACAGGTGATATTGATCAACCGGTTCTTCACCGCTAGGGTTCCGCTAATGGTCTCAAAACTGACCTCATCGCTATTATCGCCGATGTAACTGTTCATCGTTTTGATGGCCGCCATCTTCAGCTTCCCATTTTGCAGATTATAATTACCTGAAGCCGCCATCGTCTTCTCGATCACTTCCGTCGCGGTTCCCGAACCTGTCCCTTTGAAATCAAAATTCGCGTTGCCATAAAAGGAATTCTTATAAGTATCAAAAGCTTTATCCCCATAAAGAATAACGCCCGCGTTGACAACCGGCTGGGCGGCGACATTTTTCATATTAATGGCGTAGGCGTAAGATAAAACCGGGGACGCCATATTGAGATTCACTGAGGACGATAAGGTTCCACCAAAACCATTCATATTGAACGCCATATCCACGGACGGGATATGGGTTGGGGAAGATTTCAACGTGAAGTTTCCGCTCAGATCTGGAATAAAATGGCCGTCCGCGGCATCAGAAACATCCAATCCCTTGACGCTGAAAAGCCCGTTCACTTTCAGGGTCTTCAATTGGTTCAATTGTTCTGAAACCGTCATATTAACTCCCACGGTCCCAGCGACAGTGAGCCCTTTCCAACGCGGCACCATGGTGGAAAGACCGGAAAGAGGAAGGTCTTTGGAGTGCATCTCAAAAGAATAAGCGGATCCATTCTTATAGTGGAAAGACCCGGTAAATTCCCAGTCGCCATATACAGCTTTAAAGGAAGGCAGATCATAAAAATCAGGCCCCACGACGCTCTTAAATTCCAGTTTGCAGGCGCCTTTGGCTTGTTTCACAAACAAGTCTTTGTAGGTAATGGCTAGACCCGAGGCATCGGCAGTACCCGAAAGTTCCAAACCCTTTTGCTTGGAACCGGCCAAATGAAAGTCCACTTTCGCGGGACCCGTCATCGTCAATCCGGAAGGCATAGAAGCCAGGTTCTTCGGAACAAGCCCCGAAAGTTTCAGCATGTCCAAACTGGCTTCCCCGTCCATATTGGGAGAGAAGTTATCAGTTAGGTGATCCGCGCTTCCCGAAATCCGGAAACCCAGGTCATTCAAGGTACCATCAATGGCCGCTTCCTTCACGGATTGACCGGCTTGGTCATAGCGCAAGGTCCCCTTCGACGCGAACTGATAAGTCACATTATTCACGCTAAAAGGCGTGCTCACCATAAAAGTTGTTTTACCGCCGGTCAATGAAAGGTTCTTCACGGAAAAATTAAGGTCACTAATGATGGATTGCTGGGCGGGTGAGACGCTTTCATCCTTATAAACAATCTTTCCATGGAGGATGTCAATTCCATCTACTGAGACCGCGGGACCCGATTTAGCCGCTGGCGCGGAAGCCGGCGATTCAGCCCAGGCTTGATCCACAAAGAAGGAAGAAGTCGCGGGAGGATCGACAGGAACAGGAAGCGCCGCGTGCTTCTTGGCTTTTTTCTTGGGTTTGGCTTTACCTTTAGCGGCTGGTTTTGCCGCCGGCGGAGGAACTGCTGAAGTTGAAGCCCCGCCGGTTATATCGCTAAAGTTGAACTGACCCCCGGCGCGCTTTTCGACCAAAATTTGCGGTTCATTGAGGCGTATCTCCCCAAGATTTGTAGCGCCCGACGTTAGCTCTCCCCAAATTAAAGGGATCAAATGGTAGGAGATAGAGATATCTTTCGCCGTCACAAATGGCGTTTCCGCCCAACCAGGGCGGTTCGTGATCTTGAGGTCGGAGATGTCAAAACCACTGAAAACGCTGAAGTGGACATCCCCGATAGTCACTTTTCGTTTAAGCGAATCAGACAACTGCTGCGTCGCCATGGCTTTGAGTTTTTCAGGTGGAAACTTAATTGGAACAATCACCGCCACGGCGCCTAAAAGAACGGCGAAAAGGACGGCAACCGCCGCCACCGCGATAAGAACAAATTTCAAAAACGGATTCATGGATTTCTTAGACATGAAAGGGCCTTTCTTTAAAAGAGTGGCCCCTATTGTATGCAAACCGGCTGGAATTTTGAAACAAATGGAGGTGAAAAACAAAAGGGAGAGGCGAAAAGCCCCTCCCTTTTGTTCAATTAACTGAGACTGATTACTTTTTTAAAGCTAACTTAGCCTTTTCCGTCGGAACAAAAGCACTTTCCCGCTTGATCTCAGGCTTCACTGGCGCCGAAGCAGCTGGAGCGGCGCTAACCGAAGCTGTCTCCGGTGTTTTCTTCACTTCCGCGGCCTCTACAGCCTTTTCATTCTTTTCCTTGTTTTTATCCACAGGGACTACCGCGGGCGGCAGCAATCCCGCTTTTTGCTTGATCTTCTTCTCAATCTCCGCCGCCGTATCGGGATGTTCTTTCAAGAAAGTTTTCGCGGCATCCCGGCCTTGACCGATTTTATTCTCGCCGTAGCTGATCCAGCTTCCGCTCTTATCCAGAATTCCCATTTCCACGCCCACATCCACTAAGGAGCCTTCTTTCGAAATCCCTTCGCCGAAGATAATATCCACAAAGCCTTCCCGGAAAGGCTGGGCCGTTTTGTTTTTAACGACTTTAATTTTAACTTTATTACCGATGTTCTGATCACCATTCTTAATAGCTTCCACCCGGCGTACATCCAAGCGCATAGAAGAATAAAACTTCAGCGCCCGGCCGCCTGGGGTGGTCTCGGGACTTCCAAACATGACCCCGATCTTCTCGCGGATTTGGTTGATGAAAACCGCGCTGGTATGGGATTTCGAAAGCAGGGCCGTCAATTTACGCAAGGCCTGGCTCATTAAGCGGGCTTGCAAACCCACGTGGGCGTCGCCCATTTCCCCTTCTAATTCCGCCCGGGGGGCCAAAGCCGCGACCGAGTCAATCACGAGAACATCGATCGCACCCGAACGAATCAAGGTATCGGCGATTTGAAGGGCTTCTTCCGCGGAGTCGGGCTGGGAAATCAGCAGTTCATCCACGTTGACGCCCAATTTCTTGGCGTAAACCGGGTCCATGGCATGTTCCGCGTCGATAAAGACCGCCGTCCCGCCGGCCTTTTGCGCTTCCGCTACTATATGAAGAGTGAGAGTGGTTTTACCTGAGGATTCCGGGCCGTAAATCTCAATAATACGGCCGCGGGGAACGCCCCCGATGCCGGTAGCGAGATCCACTGAAATGGCTCCCGTGGAGATGGCCTTCACATCCTGAACCTTGGCCTCACCCAACTTCATGATGGCCCCTTTGCCGTGGTCCTTTTCAATCTGCAGAATCGCCATATCCAACGCTTTTTGTTTCTCGTTCGCCATGTCCGTCTCCTTCAATTTAAGCTTCGTATTACTCGAGATTTATCCTAAAGGGTGAATGAGGTGGAGTCAAGAAAAAAGTATACAGCTGTATACTTTTGACAAAGGCAACTTATAACTTAACTCCCTCAACAAAAAGGTCATTTTTTGGGGGTCCAAAATGACCTCTGAAAAGGCTAAAATCTCGGCATGGGTATCGACTTATTTAATCATCAAGTTTTATCAAATGCATTTATCTATATTCTCCATGGGCTTGCCCGTACCCCATTTTCATTACTTATGGAAATTTTGGTTTCGGCGTCCGTTATTGGCGACTTTTTTTATAATTATATTAAATGGGTTATTTCTATGAGAACCAGAAATAATCTTATTGGCCCTCCTGCTCCAATAAAACCGCATTCTTGGTTTTGGATTATTAAACAGACTTTAAGAATTGGTTATTGGATTCTAGTGGTAGGTTTTTTTATTGGTTATTGCGGTTTTCAATGGGGATATAGTTATTCAAACTATAAAAATCCATCAGATAAAACAACAGCAGAAAAGAAAGCTTACGAATTAAAAGATGAATTTTATCGAGATTTTTTAAACGCAATTCTTGTTCCACCGACCGACACAGAAGAACAAAAGAGAATTGCTTTTCAACCCTATGTAAATAAAAGGTTTTACGAAAGACGAGAAAATTTTAGATATGATGAAAAAACAGACAGTTTAATTTTCAATAAATTTAAAACGCCGAGAGAACTTTACGACATATGGAAATCCGAACTTTCAAAAATAACTTGCAATTGTAAAGATGGAGTTATTGTGGAAGATTCCGAAAAATTAAGAGAATGGAGCGAAAGCATATTTCAATCTATTCAACCCTCCTATGCTGGAATTTTTGAAACAGGTGATTCGCTTAAATCATATTACGATGAAAACATAAAATCAAAACAAGGCGATATTTGCGATCGAAACGCTCTTTGTGCAAATGGATACAATTATTGTGATTATTGTTATCAAGTAAAAGTTTTGGAATACTTATCAAAAAATAAACAGGCAAAATCAAAATAAAACCAGCTTTGTAAGTTGTTTCCAGATAAGCAAACCACAGGGTTTATATTGAGAACCGCCTTAACACAGGGGCAAAAAAGGGTTAAACGAGAGGTTTTCTAGAGCAAAACCCGGGGATCTTTGAGCCCGAGATTTTCTTTGGAGAAAAAAGGCTCACCCGTTTCGGTTCCAATCATCGACCCAAAATAAGCGTTCGCTTTGCTGATATATTCCAAAGCCTTGCTTCCGGGCTTCTTGATAAACTGGCTCTCATAACACCCGACTGCCGCTAATTTTTGGGAGTGATAGGCGGAAGTATCCACGATAAAAGACGGCTGAACGTTAGGCCGCAGATGGGAGCAGAGGTGATAGTAAAGTTTGGAAGGATACCAGGGGTCCCCCTTCATATCCGTCTTCACCAGCTTGGCCCAGAAGCGGGCCGCTTCCACTAACTGGCAGGCTCCCCAATGATCGGGGTGGGCGTCCACCCAATAGGGCGCGAAGATCATCTTGGGTTTGTAGGTTCGAATCACTTCCGCCACTTTTCGGCGGGCGGGCAAGGTGTCTTGAAGCTCCCGGTTTTTGAGCGGTAGGATTAAATAGTCATCCAGTTTTAAAATCCGCGCGGCCTTTTCCGCTTCCTTCAAACGCGTCTTGTGATTGCCGTAAGGGGTCGGCTCCCCATCGGTTAAATGACAAACCACTATTTTGGCGCCCTGCGCTTTTAAAGAAAGAAGCGTCCCCCCCATGGCGATCTCAACATCATCGGGATGGGCCCCAAAAGCCAGCACATCCACTTTAGATCCGGGGGGCGAGGCCCCGCCCGGAGCAACCGTTTCAAAGGTTTGAATTTTCTTTTTGGAGTTTTTCATTTCGCCTCTTACAAGAATAGGCTAAACAAAAAAGGCTTCCCTTTTCAGGGAAGCCTTTTCTAGGGTGTCGATTTAACCAGCCTTCGTTACATTTTCGGCTTGTTTTCCTTTTGCGCCTTGTACAATCTCAAACGTCACTTCTTGTCCCGCGGTTAAAGTTTTAAATCCGTCGCCTTGAATCGCCGAGAAATGAACAAAGATATCTTCCCCGCCCTCTTGCTCGATGAATCCATAGCCCTTACCGGCGTTAAACCACTTCACTCGACCATTTGGCATCTTTCCGATCCTTTCTAATAACGCATCGGTTGTTACCCTTGCCAGCCCTAGTAGCTTCCCTCTGTCGCGTTCCTGTTACAGGGATGCCAAAAAGATGCCCCAGACTCAACAAGCCCACCGCCCTTGATGCTTCCAACGATGTAATTTAAGTTTAGTATAAAAACCTTTATATTCCAATGGCTTTCCCGGGTTCCCTCGGCGGAACAAAAGCCAAAAGAGAAGACAACCAGTTAGAAAAGGATTCGAAACAGGCCCTTTTCGTCCAACCCGTCCAACCGGATTGATATGAGTCTCAAAAAAGCGGTCCCATTCGGGATGAATCCGTTTTTTGTTTTATTTTTACTTTTCCAACTATGGAAAGCCGTTACCCGCACAATTCAAAACACACGAACAAAAACCTTTTATCCTCGCGTCCGAAACTTTAACTGCACAATTTTCAACCGGAATAAGATTTACGAAGCCGTTTTATTTTAGAAACAATACAAGGACCGCAAAACCTTATTGTGGGCCAGTTCATCGGCTTCTAAAATCCTTCTATCATCCGCACTTTCAGGAGAAATCAAATGGCAAAAAAATCGGCATCCAAAAAACCCACCACGGCTCGGAAAACAGCCTATGTTCCCCGCCAGTTTCACGAAGCCCGGCCCATCGGCCACGACGGCAAAAAATGGGTACCGACGATTAAGCATGCCGCGCCCAACCGCAATACCAGCTTCGAGCCCCTTCCCCCTCTAACCGCGAATACCAATCTGCATCTGGATTTAGCCTCGGTTTTGCCGCCCGCTCAAATGAGCGCCATTCAAAAAAACGGGAAGTTGGTTTTTCATCTCAACGGCGACGTCGGCGGCATTCAGGATCCCCATCCCCAGCAAATCGTGGCCGATCATATGGAAATCGATATCACCGACGCCTCGGCGGATTCCAAACCCAGCTTCATGTATTTGGTAGGCGATATCGTTTATTTCACCGGGCAGGCGGCCGAATATTTTCCGCAGTTTTATCAGCCCTATCAGCATTACCCCGCCCCCATTTTCGCCATTCCCGGCAATCACGACGGCGAGCTGGTGCCAGGCAATCCCGACGGAGCCCCCAGTCTGGATGCCTTCATGCGGAATTTTTGCTCCAAGACTCCCGTCATTACGTCCGACGCGGGAGAGGCCAACCGCACCGCGATGACCCAGCCCTACTGCTACTGGACCCTGGACACTCCCTTCGCCACCTTTGTCGGTATTTACACCAACGTGCCCGAAGGGGGCGAGGTTCAGCCCGATCAGCAAACCTGGTTCACGAATGAACTCAAGAACGCCCCTAAAAACAAGGCGCTCATTTTCAGCCTGCATCACCCCATTTATTCGCTGGATGTGTTTCACGCGGGAAGCCAAAAGATGCTGACTATGCTGGAAACCGCCTTTACCCAAGCCAAACGGACGCCTGATATTATTTTTTCCGGGCACGTCCATAATTACCAGCGCTTCACCCGGCTTTGGAACGGCCAGCAGGTTCCCTGCATCGTCGCGGGCAACGGCGGTTATCACAACCTGCACGCCATGAGCAAAGACCCCAATGGCAACAAACCCAGCACGCCTGAAACCGTGAGCGCTCAACTAACCCTGGAATCCTACGATGACACCCACAACGGTTTCATGAGGCTGGAAGTGGACAACAGCACGATTACGGCCAGCTATTATTCCGTGCCCCGGCCCAACGAGGACCAGGGCCAGCCCTCCACGCTGGTTGATAATTTCGTTTTGAATTATAAACAGGGAAAATACGCGCGGTAAAACGGTGTTCTTAAAATCCCGCCGCGGGACATTGCGCCATCGGAACCAACTCTATTCCCCGTTGGTCGATCCAGTCTTTGACTTCCGGATCCAGAATCAAAGCCTGGTCCAGAACCCGGTAAAGCCGGGTCCAGGAAAGAATCGGACTGTTGGGCTCACACATTTTTTCCAACGAAGAATGATCCACCGCGCAATGGGCGGCCCAAATGTGATAACCGGGCCTGAGGGAATCGATCCAGGCTTTGAGTTTGGCCTTCCGAAAGGAAAGCTCCACTCCCATGTCGCTGGAAACAAAGACCGAGTCCCATTGATAACTTGGGATATCGTGCTGGGAGCCCTTCAGTGAAAAATTGCGGTAAGGCACTTTTTTGCGTTTGAGCGTCCGGCTTAAAATGCCCGCCAGCATGCTTTCGGCCCCCATATGCTCGCAGGAATGCCCGATTTTGAGTCCCGTGGACTCTATTTTTAACCACTGAGCCTCGAACTCCTGTTCAGCTTCTTCAATATCCGCTTTTGCCCAAGCTTCTTTCACTGTCCTGTGAAAAGTACCGTCGGCTTGAACCATCGATTTCAGAGCGGTAAGAGGTTTCCAGCGCAGATGGTCCCATTCGGCCGTAAAAGTATGGTGGATGCCCACGGGAATTTCATGGGCTTTCGCCAATTGGACCGCCTCGTCAAAAGAGGGACAGGGCGCCATCAGGTTGGCGTCCGTCAAGAGGCCCCGGGTAAAAGCCTGAACGATTCCCTCGTTGACTGCCGGGCACATGCCAAAGTCATCGCTTAAAACCGTAAGGTGAATTTTCAAATCAGGATTCATGGAAAGAAAACCTCGATCCGCTTAGTTTCCCCACCCCGCCAACAGGAAAAGATACTCGCAAAGTCCCGCCACCAAAGCCGCCGCCGGAATGGTTAAAATCCAGGCCCAAACAATGCGCCCCGCCACACCCCAGCGTACCGAGGAAAAGGAGTTGGTGCTTCCAACCCCGATAATCGCGCCCGTAATGGTATGGGTGGTCGAAACCGGAACCCCGAGGAAAGTGGCGAAAAGGACGGAGATAGCCCCTCCGGTTTCGGCGCAAAAACCGCCGACCGGCTTCAATTTCGTGATTTTTTGTCCCATGGTTTTCACAATCCTCCAGCCGCCGGTCATGGTTCCCAGCCCCATCGCCGCGCAGCAGCCGAGGATGATCCACCAGGCGATCTCCTGCCCCCCGGACCGGTAAGCCCAGGGTGATTGATTCGCGGCCACCAAAAGCGCCACGATAATTCCCATGGTTTTTTGGGAGTCATTCGCCCCATGGCTCAAGCTGTAAAGCGCCGCCGAAAAAAACTGTCCGATCCTGAAAATGCTGTCCACCGCGGACGGCGTAAAATAGCGGAAAAGATTCAAAACCAGAACCATTAAAAAATACCCTAAAAACATCCCCAAAAAAGGCGCGATGAAAATAAAAAGGATCGTTTTTTGAAATCCCGCCAGGATCAGCACCTTCCAGCCGCCGCTCACCACCGCCGCGCCCCCAAAGCCGCCGATCAAGGCGTGCGAGGAACTGGTCGGGAGGGCGTAATACCAAGTGATCAAGTCCCAGATGATGGCTCCAATGAGAGCCGCCAAAATGACGTACACCGTGATTCCCGCAGGCTCCACCAATCCTTTACCGACGGTTTTCGCCACCGGAGTCCCGACCGTAAAGGCCGCCACAAAATTAAAAAAAGCCGCCCACAAAACCGCCTGGCCCGGACTCAAGACCCGGGTGGAAACCACCGTCGCGATGGAATTGGCCGCGTCATGAAAGCCGTTTAAAAAGTCAAACGCCAAAGCGATGGCGATAATAAAACCGGTTAGCATCAATTCATGGCCCACCAAACACCTCTCCCAACCAAGCATATTTTAAAAATCCATCTCACCACAAAGTACACAAAACACACAAAGTTAAAAATTCGAAAATTCCCTTCAAGCGTTTTCCAGCACCACGCCTTCCAGAATGTTCGCTACGTCCTCACAGCGGTCGATGGCGTTTTCCACGCCTTCGTAAATTTCCTTCCAAATTAAAACCTGAACCGCGTTTTTTTCTTCTTTGAACAGCTTCGCGATCGCCGCGTCCCGAATAGCGTCCCCGTCGTTCTCCAATTTATTGATCTCAATACACGCGGCTAGAATCACCTTGGCGTTTTTCAAATCCCGCAAGCATTTGACCGCTTTTTGAAGCTCCAGGGTTGAATGATGCAGTACTTTCGCCAATTCCAATAACTCAGGAGGTATCTCCGTGACGCCATAAAGCAGCATGCGCCGGGCGGCGCCGTCAATCAGGTCCATGACGTCATCCATCAGGGAGATCAATTGATGGATTTGGTCGCGGTCAATGGGGGTCACAAAGGTCTTATGAAGCATTTCCATTGTATGGTGGGTAATCTCGTCGGCGCGGTGCTCCGCGTCCCGTAAACGGCGGACTTTCGCCGGGGCGTCCCCAAAATGCTCCAGCATCTCAATAAAGATCTGACCACCCTCCACACAAATCGCCGCGTGCTGGTCGAAAACGTCAAAAAAGCCGAATTCTTTAGGAATGAGAAAGTCGAACATGGTTCCCCCGGAGATTTGAGATAAAGGCGAATTAACCGGGGAGAGATTGCCATAAGGCCGGGGACGGGGTCAACGCCAAAACCCCGGCCCTTTTCAGGCAATAAAAAGGCCCGAAACCTTGGGGATTTCGGGCAAAAGAGAAAATCAAAAAACTATTGCTTTACCACAAGCCCCCTAACGGGGGCCGCAAAGTACACAAAGTGAATCAAAGAATGATTTAAAAACAAGAAGCCTTATTTCGTATACTTTGTGGCCCACGCGAGGGGGCTTGTGGTAAAAAAGATTTTACTCGGACGTTTAACCGCGACGGTGGCGGATATCTTTCCCTTGAACCATGTAAATCACATCCTCGCCCACGTTGGTAGCGTGATCAGCGATGCGTTCCAGGTAGCGGGAAACCAGAATCAGGTCCAAGGCGCGTTTGATGTTGGCCCTGTCTTCCAGCATATAGCTGATCAACTCGCGGATAATTTGGTCGTTTAAGTTGTCGACCTCGTCATCCCTTTCGCAAACCTTCTTGGCCATCTCCGGGTCTTTATTCACCAGCGAATCCAGCGACACCTTCACCATTTCCTGCGTGATGGAAGCCAGCCGGGGAATATCAATAAAGGGTTTCAAAGGAGCCACTTCATTCAAGGTGAGAGCCCGCTCGGCGATATTGACCGCCAAATCGCCCATCCGTTCCAGGTCTGAGTTAATTTTCATGGCGCTGGTGATAAAGCGCATGTCGCCCGCCATGGGCTGATGCAAAGCCAGAAGCCGGTGGCAAACCTCATCGACCTCAATCTCAATATCGTTGATTTCCCGGTCGCTTTGGATAACGCGTTTGGCCAGGCGGGAATCGCGGTCCACCAGGGACTTCATGGCCAGACGAATCGCCTCTTCAACTTTACTGCCCATTAAAAGGATCTTCTCTTTCAGGCCGGAAAGTTCTTCATCAAATGATATTTGCATTCTTTTTACCTCAGTGGATTCCATAGTATCAGCCAAACCTTCCGGTGATGTAATCTTCCGTCAATTTATTGTCCGGATTGGTGAAGACCTTTTCTGTGGCGTCATACTCAATGAGTTTACCATTCAACATGAAAGCCGTCTTCTGTGAAACACGGGCGGCCTGCTGCATGTTATGCGTGACGATGATAATAGTGTAATTCTGTCTCAACTCATGAATGAGTTCCTCCACCTTGGAGGTCGATATCGGATCCAGCGCCGAGCAAGGCTCGTCCATCAGAAGAACTTCCAGCTCCACCGCCAGGGCCCGGGCGATGCAAAGCCTCTGCTGCTGCCCGCCGGAGAGGGCCGCTCCCGGCTTCTGCAAATTGTCCTTGACCTCATCCCACAAGGCCGCTTTGCGCAGGCTCTTCTCGACCGCTTCATCCAGCACTTTCTTGTCCCGGACGCCGTTGAGGGTCAATCCCACCGTGACATTCTCATAAATGGAGAGGGTCGGAAAAGGGGTGGGCTTTTGAAACACCATTCCGATGCGGCGGCGCACCACTACCGGGTCCATCTCGGGGGCGAAAATGCTTTTCTCGTCCAGGCGGATATCCCCCGCGAACTTCGCGGTGGCAACCGTCTCGTGCATGCGGTTGAAACAGCGGATCAGAGTGGATTTGCCGCAGCCTGAGGGGCCGATAATGGCGGTCACTTCCTTTTCCAGAATGTCCATATTTACGGAAAAGAGGGCTTGTTTCTCGCCGAACCAGGCGCAGGCGTTGTCCACCTTGACCTTCAGGGCTTTTTTCTCCGGACTCGGTTCCTCATGGTAAACCTGAATCTTGCGCGCTTCCCCTTTTAGGGTTTTAGGTTCCACTTGGGCCCTCGCTTTTTGTTCTTTTTCCGAAATTTCATCAATCATGGTTTCCATCCCTCCTCAAACTTCCTACCGCAGTAACTGCCTGGGGTTTTTGAAAAATAGTTTCGCCGCCACATTGACCGCCAAGACCAGGATTAAGAGCACCAGCGCCCCCGTCCAAGCTTGGTCCTGCCAATCTTTAAAGGGTGAAATCGCGTAAGTAAAAACCTGCACGGTCAGCGAGGCGGTGGGCTCATTGATACCCTTGGGCCAAAACTGGTTGTTGAAAGCGGTAAACAGCAGGGGCGCTGTCTCTCCCGCGATACGGGCGATGGATAAAAGAACCCCGGTGAGAATACCATTGCGGGCGGTGCGGATGACCACATGAAGAATGGTTTTCCATTGCGGCACTCCCAAAGCCCAGGAAGCTTCCCGGATGGAATGGGGCACCAGTTTCACCAGCTCTTCGGTGGTGCGGGTGACAATGGGGATCATCATGAATCCCAAAGCTACTCCCCCGGCCAGGGCGGAGAAATTATGCATGGGTTTTACGATCAAGGTGTAAGCCACAATACCCGTTACGATGGAAGGCACGCCCGAAAGCACATCCGCCGTGAAACGGACCATCCAGGCGAACTTGTTCTTTTTCCCGAACTCGGAAAGATAAATCCCCGCGAAGATGCCGATAGGCAGTCCCACACAGCAGGCGATGAGCACAAGGGTCAAGGTTCCGATAATGGCGTTCGCCATTCCACCGCCGTCAATGCCGACTGGCGTCGGAAGACTGGTTAAAAAGGTAAAGTCGAGCCGCTTGAATCCGCGGATGATGACATAAAGAAGAAGGCTAACCAACGGGATCATGGCGATAAAAGCCGCCGCGCCGCAAAGAAACACCATTGTCCGATCCGTCCAGCGTCGGTAAGTTTGATAATTCAACATAGCTTCTCCTCAAAACTTTTAACAAAAAATCTTTTCACCACAAAGTACACAAAGTTCACGAAGTAAAATCTTTGTCTTTCCCCTCTTTTTCACGCCTCACTTTGTAGACTTCGTGTACTTTGTGGTTCAAATTTTAATCATCGTTGAAACTTGGAGGTTGTCGCCCAAACCAAAAGATGCGCACCAACATTTAAAATCAGCGTAATCGCCATCAGCAAAAGCCCAATCTCCGCCAAAGCGGAAATATGAATGTCGCCAACCGCCTCCGAAAACTCATTGGCGATAACGCTCGCCATGCTGTGGGAAGGATCGAGTAAGTTCGCTGAAACCTGCGGCCTGTTGCCGATGACCATGGTTACCGCCATGGTCTCGCCCAAGGCCCGTCCTAACGCCAGCATCACCGCCCCCAACAAACCGACCTTCGAGGGCTTCATGACGGCCAGTTGGATGGTTTCCCAATTGGTCGCGCCCAGGGCTTTCGCCGACTCCCGGTAAGCGTTAGGAACCGACTCAAAAACCTCGCGGCTGATAGCCGTAATCGTGGGAAGAATCATGATCGAGAGAATGACCCCCGCTGTAAAAAGGGAAAGACCCGTCGATGGTTCTTTAAAGAAAGGTCCGCCGATAACTTTAGCCAAAATAGGATCCACATGAACCCGCATGAAAGGGGCCAAAAGAAAGATCCCCCAAAGCCCATAAACCACACTGGGAATGGCCGCCAGGGTTTCGACTAAAAAGGCCACCGGCTCCCGCAGTTTCTGCGGCGCCAGTTCAGTGAGGAAAAGCGAGATACCTAATCCAAAGGGAGTAGCAATGAGAAGCGCTAAAAAGGAAGAAACAAGCGTGCCATAAACATAAGGAACCGCGCCGAAAATGGCGTTATTCGGGTCCCAATCCGTGCTGGTAAGAAACCCCCAGCCCATTTTTTGAATACAGGGAATGGAAGCAAACAGAAGAGTAAGAGCGGTCATGACCGCCAAAGCGAGAATTAAAAAAGCGAAAAACGCCGTCATTTTTTGGAAGAGCTTGTCCCCAAAACCGGCTTCGGAAAATTTTGAAAGAAGCGGGAGAGCCTTTTCGGCTCCCCCGTTCTTGGTCATATCAGCGGACTGACTCATAAGATTACTCTTTCAACTCAAAACTTTACTTTCTCAATCTGGGCCTTCACCTTCTCAACCAACGATTCCGGCAAAGGAGCGTAATACAAATCCGCCGCCATGGTCTCGCCCTCGACCAGGTACCACTTCAGGAAGTCCACCAAGGCCTTGCCGTTCTCGGCGGTCTTGATCGTCTTCGGCACCAACAGCCAGGTGAAACCGCAGATGGGATAAGTCTTTTCGCCCGTCGCGTCCGTAATCATCACACGGAAGTCCGCCGGCATGCGGCGCAAAGCGCCGGCCGCGGCCGCGGTGGTGGATTCCAGGGAGGGTTCCACAAACTTCCCCGCCCGGTTTTCGATCGCGGCGTAAGAGAGCTTGTTCTTGATCGCGTAAGCCAATTCCACGTAACCGATGGTTCCCGGAATCTGCTCAATCAATCCCGCCACGCCCTCGTTACCCTTGCCACCCACGCCCACTGGCCACTTCACGGAGGTGCCATATCCGGCCAAAGTCGCCCACTTGGTGCTGACCTTGGTGAGATAGTTGGTGAAGATATTCGAGGTGCCGCTGCCATCGGAGCGATGGGCGACAGTGATGTTGACATCCGGCAAAGTCACGCCCGGGTTAATGGCCGCGATCGCCGCGTCATTCCATTTGGTGATGGTTCCTGAATAAATCCCGGCCAAAACAGCGCCGTCCAATTTCAGCTTGGCCACGCCGTCCAGGTTATAAGCCACCGCGACCGCGCCGGCGACTGTCGGGAAGTGCAAAACACCCCCGGCGACCTTCGCGATCTGCTCGTCGGTCATCGGGGCGTCCGAAGCGCCGAAATCCACGGTGCCGTTGATCAGCTGTTGAATTCCGCCGCCAGAACCGATGGACTGGTAGTTGATCTGAACCCCGGCCTTTTTGTTGTACTCATAAAACCATTTGGAATAGATCGGATACGGAAAAGTGGCTCCGGCTCCGTTGAGGGAAGCGGCTTGAGCGACACTGGCTCCCACCAAAGTGGTGGTGACCAAGGCTCCCATCATGATTTTTTTGAAGCTTTTCATCATTTTGAAGCTCCTCTTTATTATGAAGTCGTTTGAATTCTAAACTTTCAGTTCATTGTGGTTTGTTACGGCTAAGTTAAATAAACAGTTTGACATCCATTTTTTGTGCGAAAACATTGAAAAAAGGTCCTATCCCTTCGGATAGGAGAAGGGGCCAACCCCGATTCCCTGAGTATCGGGTGGCCCCTTGGGATGCTTACAAAAACTCCACTTCTACAAACTATGCTTCTACAGGGTTAGAAACGGTACCAAGTGGACAACTGGATACGATGATCGATCGCGTCCACGCCAGCAGAGGTCGCAGTCGTCGAATTCACATAGTGCGTGTCATACCGGGCATATTCCAAACCAGCGCGGATGTTCGGCGTGAAATCCTGCATGATGTTGACGAACATATTGCTGTCGTCGTTGTAGACGCTCTTTCCGCTGTAGCCGGGGGTCTTGGTCAAGCCACCGTCGTTTGGCGAAAAGATTTCGCCATAACCAAAGGTCACGCGGGTTCCAATGCTCTTCGGGAACGCAACTTGGATTTGACCAGTCACGTTTTGGAGAAGAACTAATTGGAATTGGCCCGTCGAAGTCAGACCAGCAACACCCGGATCCAAATTCGCTTGGTAAGTAGAAAAAGAAGAACCTGGGGTCGTCAAGCCGGTCAGGCCAGAGAATCCGCCGCCGTTAAAGCCGTCGGTATCGCCCGCGCCATAAGACCATTCCCCCGTACCAACCACGCTGAAGTCATCTTTGTCTTCACCCACCGGCAAGAAAGGTATCAGTATATCCGCCGCGATGGCGCTGCCCCACTCGTTCTGGTAGTTGAAGTTTTGGTTGTTGCCAAAGTTGTACGCCCAAACATAGTTGGCGTTGGTTTCAGAAAGACCGATGCTCAAAGGCACCATTTTCGCCGCACCAGTCGCGGGAGCATAGCTGCCCTTGATGTCATTCAAAAGGAAACGCACACCCGCATTCAGATTGGGCATCTCGGAAATATTCTGCTCCGGCTTTTCCGCGTCCACCGCAATTTGAACCTGGGCCCCCTTGTCGTCACCAATCGTCTTCATGACGCGCAATTGAGGAGTCCGCTCATACAAGGTTCCCATGTCAGGAGCCACTGACACGCTGGCCAAGGTGTAATCCATGTTCCAGCCGAACAGCGACCACCATTGACCGACCAAGATTTCCCATCCGTCATTCTGGGCGTCCAAATAGGCGTGACGCAGACGAAAGGTAGGCTGTGTGTAGAACTTGTATTCATTGTTATCCGACGCCGTAGGCGCGGAAGGTGAAGCTCCGTAGCCCGGACCTGGGTCATAGCCCAAAAAGTCACCTTCGAAGTAACCCTTGGTCTTCCATCCCATGACTTCCGCGCCGGTCGCCAGCAAGGAAATACGCGAGTTACGGATCGAGAACTGGGTCCAGCCGTTGTCGCCGGCATAGGTTCCCGGCAGCTTGACCGCACTGTTCGCAACCGTCTCATTGAAGGACTGAGTGGAATCGTTGATCATGTCAGTTTCTTCGAAACCATGAATCTCGACGTTCAGACCCTTCTTTTCCAACGCGTTGACTTTGTTGGAAAGATTTCCAATCGCCGCGTTGACGTCTTCCATCGTATCCGTCGAAGTCGTCGATCCTTCATCTGCGAAAGCTGAAGCATTCAGGGCCAACATCGCTCCTGCCAAAAACAGCGCAAAAAGCCAAAACCGTTTCATAGCATCTCCTTAGTGTTTTTTGAATTTTCCCGATCCCGGGTTCTTCGATTTCCAAGGCTAAACAGGGGTAGGTGTCGAGAGATGTTAAAGACCCAGATCGGAAAAATTTCAGGCGGAATTTACAACTTGAAGCCGGTTAGAACGTTTCGCCAATGTTAAATAGCGGTTAACTTTGCCCTGGGTTTTACAAAGAGGCTGGGAAAGCGGGGAAAACAAAGGAAAAAGGCTTCTTGGTACCAGGAAAGCTTTTAAGAAGAGAAAAAAACGCTTTAAAGGCGAAAACCGACGCCCGCTTTAAAAGCCCGGGCGCTCTTTTACAACCGATATATAGAAAGAAGTATTTTTAAGGGGTTTGAAAAAAGACAGTGGCTTGTTCGGAGAGCGGAAATTCCGTTTCCACCCCGTTTTTAATCCCTTCGAAAACTTTTTCCGGATACTTAAGCTGTTTGGAAAGACCAGGCCAATCTTTTTCCGTAAAAAGTTCAAAGGCGTCTAAGCGGACATCCGATGGAACCATCCAATGATTTATATCCGACTGGGTCACCATACCCCTATCCATTAACTCGTTCATAAAATCCGCATAGGCGTCCTGCGTGTCGGCAGGGGTGGTTCGGGTTATTTCCACTAACGCGGCGCGAAATTTCCCGACGGATTCCTTTTTCCTCTCAGGTCCGTTGGAAGCTTGAAAGCTCCCCAAAAAAGCGTCGATCTGGCTTTGATTGACATTTTCGTTCGACGTTTCCGGGACCTTCGAAGCGCCTTTTCCTGACATCGCGTTTTGGGCTATTTTTTTAAACACTTCAAACATACATCCCTCCCGAATTGAGATTAGAACCCGGTTCCAATGGTAACCATTCCGGCCTTTTCTTTTTCATTCAACTCAAAAATGCAGCAGACCTTTCAATACTCCTGTCCCCACATCCACCGCGGCATTGGCGGCAATGTCGCCCAGAACCTGGCCGACGGAGATGTCAAACGTAAACAACCGGGCCCGGAAACCATAAACCCAATAACCCATCATATAAGTCGTAAACCTCGCCTCCACAAAGCTTTGGGAAAGAGGCGAGTGGTTCTTTTTCTCGTAGTCGTAGCGGTCTTTGGTCAAAACCAGGTAATCCGCTTTAAAAAGGGATTGGCGCACCAACGTCAATCCGTCGTCCGCCTTGTCATTCTTTCCATACTGGTCCCAGAGTTCCTGGTAAACCTGCTCGCGGCGGGCATCCTCTTCCTTTTCCCGAGGTGTTTTTTCCTCAACACCGGGTGTTGGGTTGACCGTGGGAGTCACTGAAAATTCATCGGGATGGGCTTTCAGATAATCCCGATCCCTTTGAAAGTCCTCCAGGACCACCTTTTTCATTTTGTCCGCGATGGCGGGATTCTCCCCCTCGGGCTCATAGCCGGAATTTTTGAGATCCTCGTCCTTCACATGAATCAAAAGAACCAAGCTGTCCGAGTTATCCATCAGCAAATCGCGTTGATTATTAAATTTTAAAATCGTGACATAATTATCGACGTTCTCTTGGGTCAATTTCCCGCCCAATTGGTCATTCAGCGCCGAAAAATCCTCCTTCATAAACCGGCTTTCCGCGTCATCGAATACCCCGTCCATAATCGGACCGCCATAGGCCTTTTTAAGCCGGCTTTGGTACTTTTCCAGTTTAATCATCAGCTCATTGGCGTAAGTATCACTCTCCGCGGGACTCGGCTGTTTTTCCCCTTTATGCTCCTCCGCCCAAGTTTTTCCTTCCGTAATCCCTTTGGTAATTTGTTCCCGGATAATCTTGATTGAGTCGCTTTTTTGGACTTCAGTAGGCGTGTAGTCTTTTATTTTTTGGCCTGTCAGGTCGGTGTCGGAATAGGCCGAGGAATGGGTGAGAAGCGGGAGTGCAAGAAACACGAAAGACAGAATCAGCCTCTTCATAGAACTACCTCCATAATTTGACTTAAAGTAGAATCATAAACACGGCCGAATTATAGCGAAATGAAATGATTTGGCCATCAAAAAGTATTAATTTTTGGGCAATTTTAAAATCGTTTTTTCCGGAGAAATTCAAATGAAGGAATCTGTCCAGATGGTCACCAACGAACTAATCAAGAGATAAATGTTAGAGGATTAATCAAAGAGCAATAATCAATATACAACTAAAAAGCTTTTACATGCCCCACTGGGGTGTGCACCCATCAAGCGTTTTTGAGGCTAAAGGGAA
>CAWKIY010000130.1:0-5061 GCA_963849245.1 candidate division FCPU426 bacterium
AGCGCAAAACGCCGCACATCTTAACGGGTTGGGCTTAAATAAAAAAGTGGTAATCCTTTCGCTCCCGGGAGGATTACAAGGAAACCGATTAAACGGTTTTAAAACAGGGGCGGTTTTTTTCCTTTTGTTTATTTCACCCGAAATTCGAGGTCTTTCACCAGCATTTTTCCCGAGCCCTGACCACCCGCGATTGAAAAGTCCACCGCGGCCAGTCCTTGTAAATCCAGAATGTTATTACCATGCTGATTGCCCCAAGCCGTACGGCGTTCCAAATCATCCAAATCGACTTCGTAGGTCTGCCATTTGCCCGTCCCGGTAAAACCCGGGAAAGAATAGGATTCACCGTCGGCGCCGTTTACACCCGTAGGGTCGGTGCTGGAGGGGTCGGGATTTCCTGATTCGGTGAGGAAAATATAAAAATTTAAACCCAGGGGGACAAATGCTTTAAACCGAAAAAGGTTATAGCCTCTTAAATCCACAACCCCCGCCGCCGCGAAAGGCGGCAGGTTAGAAGAGGCGCTAAAGCCGCAGCCCCAGCCGGTGCCGGACGAAAAATTGACGTTGATAACGCCTGAAGCCGCTTCCACATCGGTTTTTCCCTCGTGGGAAGCGTCTCCCCAAGTTTTAAGAACCGCCGACGAATCAATCTTGAGATAAGAGCGGCTGGAAGGAACTAAAGCGCCTTCCTCCGCTTTGCGGTAGGCCGCTTCTTGCGGCGGCTTAAATTCAGCGGGCAAAGGATGGGTAGCGTTTTGGTGAAGGGCTTCGGCTAATAAATTAAGGGCGGTATGCTTTTGAGTCAGGGCTGCATATTCCTTATCCTGAATATCCACCAAACCATAGTCCGAGTTTTCACCATCAAAACGCCCTTCAGGCGATTCGTCGGCCCATTCAAACCAATGAAGTCCCACCAGATAAGGAAGATTGAGAGCTTGATGCGCATAAACATCCAAATGTTCCACCCGTTCTTTTTGGGTGGGCACGGACACATCGGCGCCTTTCGTATTGGGGTCGCCGCTTTGGTTTTCGGTGGCGCTAAAAGAGTACTCTGTGATCAAAATCGGTTTTTTGGTTTTGGCGTAAAAGTCATCCAATAACGCTTGATCCACATTGCCGGATTTGGAATAGGAATTTACCGAAATGACATCGCAGTAGGTGCCGCAAGCTTCCACGACTTCCCAGGGCGCTTCTCCCGCGAAGCGCACGCCTAAGATCAAATGATTTGGATCGACTTCTCTCAAAACTTTAGTGGTGACTGAAAAATAACGCTCCGCTACCACACCAGCCCAAGCGTTGGCGTCGGCTTTTTGATTTTTGGTGCGGGGAATAAGGGAGAGCGCAGCTTCCATTTCATCAAAGGACTTCAGATTTGTATTCCATTGATTATTAAATTGATCAATATCGTTCGCGTAGCGCTCTTTAAAGAAAGCCTCGAGAGCCTCTTTGTTGGGATCATCCAGATTGACCGCGGCATAGCGTTCCAACAGGCTTTTCTGGCCATCGGCTTTCCATCCATAATCGCCCCACCAGGGCAGTTCGTTATCCAAAAAGTAGCCGATCAGCTGGGGGTCATTTTTAAACGTCACGGCTTTTTGAGCGTTTTCCCTGACTAACTTCTCAAAATTATCGCTGAAGACCGAATTCAAAACAGATTCCCATGGATTGCCCCGGGCGATATAAAGCATTTGAGTAAAAGGAAATTTTTGACCCGGCAGGTCTTCATCGGACCAGCAGCCAATCGTGTTGAAATGCCATTTTTTCAGGCGGTCTAAAGTATTTTTGATCCAGTTTTTTTTGTTTCCCTGATATTGGTTTTTAACCGGATTGTAATAGTGATCATTCGGTGCCCGAAGAGATTGGTCGCCGATGGCGTTGACCCCCATAGATAAAAAAGGTTTTCCCTCAGGTGTTTTAAACCAGGCTTTTCCATGAATCCATTCCACCATAAAAAAGGAAGAAGCCCAAAGGCTGACAGGGAAAAGGCATAACAAAAGCGGTAAAGCGAACCAACGTAAAATGTTTTTCAATGGATCCTCCGGAAGGAAAAGGTTCACCGAGTATACCCGGCCGCTCGCCGGAAAATAAACCCGCGGACCCTTAAGGATGATTGACGCGTTGAAACCCCCAGTCCATAATGACGCCTTCCTCCGGAAGATCGTGTTTAATTTAAGAAAGTTTTTAGAACGGTCCCGGAAATTCAAGGAGAGAATATGATCAAGAAACTTTTAGCAGGACTCAGTTTGTTGACGCTGTTCGTTGCCCCTGTTTTCGCTCAGGACCAAGGCGCTCCGGCTGCGCCAGCCGCTCCCGCGGTTGATGCGCCCGCGCCGACGGCCAAAAAAGCAAAAACCAAAAAAGGCGGGGATGAAGAAGGCATCAAGAAAGCGTTCGATAGCTTTTCCGAAGCTTGGGCCTCCGCAGACGCGGCGAAAATCGCTTCTTTTTGGGTTCCGGAAGGTTCTTTTATCAATCCGATGGGTGTGGAAGCTCACAACCGTAAAGAGATTGAGCAAGTGGTCGGCGCCGATCTTCAAATGATGAAGGGAACGGCTCAGAATTTTTCGGACTACACGATCGAGTTCGTTCTGCCGAATTTGGCCCTGGTGGATGTGACGACGACGCTGACCGGCATGAAGAACGCCGATGGAACCGACGCCGAACCGGGTAAATTTCATATTTACGCGGTAGTAGTAAACCGCGGTAAAGCCTGGCAAGCGCGGGCTCTTCGCGTGATGGCTTTCATGAAGCCTCCTTCGGAAGCTCCTGCCGCCGCTTCGGCTATGGATTCTGCCACGCCTACGGCTAAATCAGACTCCATGGATAAAATGGAAATGCAGAAAAAGTAATTTCGGTCCGTTTCAAAAAGCCTTCCTCTGGAAACAGGGGAAGGCTTTTTTATTTTACCTAGGCCTCCTTCGGGAACCTTGGGGCTATAATTGGAATTCAAATTGATCCATTCGGGGGAGCGCATTTGAGTCGTCGCCGTATCATCATTGTGGGCGGAGGGGTTATCGGCCTTTCAATTGCCGAGCACCTTTTGCGCCGAGGATTTGAGCCCCTGGTCTTGGACCAAGGTCCCTTCGCCCGGGAAGCTTCCTGGGCCGGGGGGGGCTTTTTGGACCTCAGAAGCGCGTCCCGGGTGGGTGGGGCTTATTTCGATCTTTGTAAAAAATCTTACGATCTGTTTCCGGAGTGGACCGATCGGCTTAAAAAAGACAGCGGGGTAAACCCGGAACTTTTAAACTCTGGAAGTCTGGATGTGGCTTTTTCCGCCGCGGAGGAAAACAGTATCCGCCAAATGGAGAACAACCTTAAAACCTTCGGATTGGGCGGACAATGGCTGACCGCGGCTCAAGCTCTTGCGATTGAACCGGGGCTTTCTCCTCAGGCCCGGTCCATTTTCTATTTAAAAGAAACCCGCCAGGTAAGGCCCCCCCGTTTAACCCGGGCGCTGCTTCAAGTGCTTCAGAAAGCCCAAGCTCCCCTGCGAGAAATGGAACCTGTCGAGGATTTTCTGCTTCAAGGCAGGCGTTTCCTTGGCGTTCGCACGTCCAAAGGAATCATTGAAGGAGACGGAGTTGTGGTGGCCGCGGGGGCCTGGTCGGCGCCTTTGGCCGCGAAGTTAAAAGTAAAATTAGACGTGAAACCTTACCGGGGTCAGGTGATTCTTTTTCGGACACCTCCGGGAACGCTCCAACATGTTTTGTTTCAAACTTCGCCCGGCGGGGTCATTTATCTGGTTCCGCGCTTAGACGGGCATATTTATGTGGGAAGTACTCTGGAAGACGAGGGTTTTGCCAAAGTCACGACGCCGGAGGGAATGGAACGATTGAAGCAGGGGGCAATTCAACTGGTGCCAGCCCTGGCTCAGCAATTGATCGAGGAAACTTGGGCGGGATTAAGGCCCGGTTCAATTGATGGCTGGCCCTATCTGGGTTCGGTTGCGGGTCTGGAAGGGGTTTTTGTCGCCGCGGGCCACTTTACCCACGGTCTGCTTCTTTCGGCTATTACGGGTCAGGTGATGTCCCAGCTCATTGCGGGTGAAAGAACTGCCTTGGATTTGGCTCCTTTTGCCCTGGATAGGCTGGCCCATGCCGCCGCGGGACTTTGATAGATTTTGAGATTTTTGCCCCTATAATGCGTGCCAGTCTTATTTTTTAAGGATAAACCATGAGTATCATGATTACGGGAGCCTATGGCTTCATCGCCGCCCGTGTGGCGCACACCCTGCTGGAAAAGGGCCAAAAGGACCTGATTCTGGTGGATAAACCCGATTATGCTTCCACCCGAGGCTGCGTGAAGGGTCTGGAATCTCTTCCCTTCATTGACCGAGAAAAGCTTTTTGAGGAACTTCCACAGCTCAAAAAGGTGACCGCGGTCATCCATTTGGGCGCCTGCACTGATACTGGCAATCATGATGAAGCTTATATGTGGAAGATGAATACCGATTACACCAAGAAGCTTTGGCGGTGGTGTACCGAAAACAAAATTTCCCTCATCTACGCTTCCAGCGGCGCCACCTATGGCCGGGGAGAAGAAGGCTATTCGGATGAGCATCAGTTTATCCCTTCTTATAAACCTCTAAATGTTTACGGCCGCAGTAAGCACGCTTTTGATCTGTGGGCTTTGGAACAAAAAACTGCTCCTCCTCATTGGTACGGCCTTAAATTTTTTAATGTTTACGGTATGGATGAAAACCACAAGGCCCGCATGGCTTCCCCGATTTTCCACGGCTACCATGAAATTCAAAAGACCGGCAAGATGACGCTCTTCCGGTCCCATAAAGAAGGGGTCGCTGACGGGGAACAGATGAGGGATTTTATTTTCGTCGACGACATCGTCAAACTTTGTCTTTTCTGCCTGGAAAAAAATCCACCCTCCGGCATTTATAATTGCGGCACCGGACGGGCCCGTACCTTTGTGGATTTATCGAAGGCCCTTTTCGCGGCGATCGGAAAAGAAATGAAAATCGAATGGGTGGATACACCCGAGAAATTCCGCAAGGGTTATCAATATTTCACCGAGGCGGACATGGGCAAAATGAAAAAAGCTGGATATAGC
>CAWKIY010000131.1:0-18339 GCA_963849245.1 candidate division FCPU426 bacterium
AGAAAAGAACTCCCAATGAACTGGAAATTCCCGATCTTCCAAACCCGAATACGGGCCGGTGGGTGACCGCGATTACGCTGGGTTACAGCCATCAACTGGCGGCTTGGGATGGATGGGAATTACGCGCGGGTCTGGCGATTACCAATGACTTGACTCCCCCGGAATATTCCCCGACTTATGACGGAAATCCTTTCACCTATCAGTTTTTTTTCCAATTGGGTGGAATGCAGATGTATAACCTGTAATAGGTTTTCGAAGAGGCTTTTTAACCGCGGTTGATCTTAAAAATTAAGAGAAAAACTTTATGAAAATTTCTGAACTAAAAATGGAAGGCCCGCGCCACCCGACGGTTAAAGAGTATCCCGCGTTCCTTTATTTTTTAAGCCAGGCCTACGGTTTTTCCGACCTGCGCTGGTTTGAGAATGACACTTCCTTTTTTTATGGAACCCGCCCGGACCAGCTGAAGACAAAATGGGCTTTCAAAGCCGGAAACCAATTCGCCTCTCATGTGGGTCTATTTCCTTTTGTCTCCCTGGTGGAGGGCCGTAAGCTTAAAATCGGCGGCATCGGGTCCGTGGCGACTCATCCGGATTTTCGGGGCCGGGGACTGATGAAACGGTTGATGGAATATGTGGACGGCCAAATGGCCAAAGACGGCTATGACCTGGGACTTCTTTGGGGTGAAAGGGCCCTTTACCGCCCTTTTGGTTATGAGCGGGGTGTCTTTCAGGACCGCTTTTCCTTTAATCGGAAACTGCTGAAGACGGCGTCGGCGGGTAAGGGCGTCCGGCCCGCGAAGACCTCGGATGGACCCTCCATCCAACGGCTTTACCTGAAGCATTCCTTCCGCACGGAAAGAAGCGGCGATTACTTCAAGGCGCTTTACCGGCGGTTTAACCGGGGAATTGTGGATCCGGTTTGGGTTCTGGAAAAGTCCGGTAAAGTCGCGGCTTATGTCATCGTTTTTAAAATGAGCGATAGTTTTGAAATGGCGGAGTGGGGCGGCGCGGCTAAAGATGTTGCGAGTCTTTTAATCTCGGTTCTTCATAAACAAACCACGGATACGCTTTGGGCCTCCATTTATCCCGGTTCCGATCTTTATCCCTGGGCTCTTCAAAACCATGACAATCAAACGAAAACCACCAGCTCCTGCATGGTGAAAGTCTTCAATCTCGGGAAGGTTTTAAAAGCCTTCGAGCCTCAACTTCAAAGACGGTATGAGAAGGGCGTGTCGAAAATTTCGGGCTCGGTGACTTTATCACTCGAAAACCAAGAGAAAGTAAAGATTTCCCTGGGTCGTAAACTTCAGATTGAGGCCGGGGGCAGGGGCGATCAGCCGATTTCGCTCACTCAGGCGCAGTGTGTCAGGCTATTATTTGGCGGCGGGAGACCCAGCGAAGAATTGGGCCTCCAAGGCCCCGCGGCTGGTTTGTTAGACTCGCTTTTTCCGCTGCAGTGGTACTGGTGGCGCAGTGATTGGATTTAAATTCAGGAGGGCGTTAACAATGAAGCTTTTGACCAGGGGTTTGGCGGCAGTGTTCTGTTTGATGGCAGGCGGTTTGTGGCTGGCGGGATGCGGACATTCGGAAAAAGCCAATACGATCCATATTTCCTCCTGGGGGGACACGCAGGAAAACGGGATTCTCCAAGACCTGATCAGCCGGTTTGAACAGCAAAATCCGACTATCCCCGTTCAATTGGACCGGGTGCCTTACGCCGACTATGTGGACAAGCTTATCACTCAATTCGCCGGCGGATTGGCGCCGGACGTGATTTTCGTTTCCTCTGAAAACGTGGCGGATTTTTATCCCCGCAATCTTTTGGAACCCCTGACGCCTTATCTGAAGGCGGACCCTTCGGTGAATCTCAAAGACTTCTATCCAACCCTGATCAAATCCTTTTCCGTGAGGGGCGACATGTACGCCATTCCCCGGGATATCGCGCCGGTCTGCGTGATTTATTACAACAAAAAAGCTTTTGACGCGGCGGGATTGGCTTACCCGAAAGACAGTTGGACGACCGATGAGTTTTTAAAAGACGCCATCAAGCTGACCAAAAAAGATGAGAAAGGCAACGTGACCCAATGGGGTTTCGCGGATGATTACCCCCTGCCGGAAGCCTGGATTTACGATTTCGGCGGACGGTTCGTCGACAATACCCAAAATCCAACTAAGTACATGGTGGACCAACCGGCCTTTTTAAAAGGGGTTCAATTCCGCGCGGACCTGATGAACAAATATAAAGTCATGCCGTCTCCCGCCAGTCTTTCCCAGCAGGGCGGGGTCGGTGCCTCGGACTTATTTTTGAATGGCCGGGCGGCCATGCTCATTTCCGGTATTTGGAAGACCCCCATGTTCCGTCAAGGCAAAGATTTGAAGTGGGACGTCGCCATGATTCCACAGGTGAAGGGCGTTCCCCGGGCGGTGGTGGGGGGGAGTTCGGGTTACGGTATCGTGGCCATCTCCAAGCATAAGGACGCCGCCTGGAAATTGATCGCTTTCCTGTCCGGGCCCGAAGGTCAGAAGCAATTCGCCGGAACGGGTTTGGTTCAGCCGGCCCTGAAGAAAGTGGCGGAATCGGCAGCCTTTTTAGACGGCAAAGACCCCCAAAATAAGAAAATGCTTTTGAAGGCGGTGGATTACGCTATTGATGAGCCTTTCGCCACCAATTGGCGCGAGGTTAAACAAAGTATCATTTACGCGGGGTTGGATAAAGTTTGGATTGGTGTTGAAACCCCCGAACACGCTATCGTGGCCATTGTGGAGGATCTGAAACAGCACCCCTTGAAGATGGACGAAAAAGCCAAGTAACGATTCTGAACAGGCTAAAAAAACCTTTTCACCACAAGCCCCCTGCGGGGGCCACAAAGGGCACAAAGTAAATCTTAAGAATCTTTAAAATCAAAAGTATGTTTTCGCCTTACTTCGTTTACTTAGTGGCCCCGCAAGGGGCTTGTGGTGAAAATTGTGTTAAGTACGAGTGTTAAGTCGTTGCCAACCCCCTTATTTTAATCTTCTTCTTTTCCATTTACGTTTTTTGGGCGAAAATAGAGAAGAGGACATTTATGCAACTCATATTGCCGATTCTCATTATCCTCGTCCTGTTTTCTCTAGGTTTCTTCTTCTGGCTCCAAAGCCGCCGGGTTCGTATTCTTATCTCTTCCTCCGGCGAGGCGCAGGAAAACCAAATTCTCCAGAATCTTATCCGTGATTTTCAAAAACAAAACCCCGATATCCAGGTTGATCTGGAAGCCATTCCTTACGGGGAATATAACACCCGGCTTTTTGATGAATCGGCGAACCGCCGGGCGCCGGATGTTATTTTTGTTTCCTCGCTCAATATCGCGGATTTTTATTCCCGCGGGTTTCTGGAACCCCTGACCCCTTATGTGAAAACCGATCCTTCGGTCAACTTAGACGCCTTTTATCCCGGACCCATTGAGTGGTTTACGGTGACGGGCAATCTTTATGTTTTGCCCCGGGATATCGCGCCGGTCTGCGTGATTTATTACAACAAAAAAGCTTTCGATGAGGCGGGCCTGCCCTACCCGAAAGACGATTGGACGCTGGATGATTTTCGCGAATGCGCCCTCAAGCTGACCCGAACGGAAATGGACGGGAAGGTCTCCCGCTGGGGAATCGTGGAGGATTATCCGGTGCCGGAAAGCTGGATTTACGCTTTCGGCGGACGCTTCGTGGACGATTCCCATCACCCCGCCCGCTATCTGGTCGATAAGCCGGAATTTTTGAAGGGAGTCCAGTTCCGCGCGGATTTGATTCAAAAAGATAAGGTGATGCCGGGGCCCCATCATCTTTGGGAAGAAGGCCCCACGGATTTGTTCCTGAGGGGCAAGGCCGCCATGATCCTTTCGGGCATTTGGAAGACGCCGGCCTTTCGGACGATTCAGGAGTTTCGGTGGGAAATCGCGCCGACGCCCCGGGCTCCCTGGGTTCCGAAGGCGGTCATCGGCGGCAGTTCGGGTTATGGGATCGCCAGTTCTTCCCGGAATAAAAAAGCCGCCTGGCGCTTGATCGCTTTTTTGGGCGGTGCGGCGGGCCAAAAGGAATTCGCCTCCACCGGGCTGATTCAGCCCGCTTTAATGGAAGTAGCCGAATCGTCCGCTTTCTTAGACCACAATGTCCCCCGGAATAAAAAATTTCTTTTGACCGCGGTGACTTCCGCTCTGGACGACCCTTTGGCCAACGATTGGCCGGAAATTAAACGCAATGTGGTTTACGCCGAGTTGGACAAGGTCTGGATGGGGGCGGAATCGGCGGAAAAAGCCGTGGCGAAACTGGCGGAAGAATTGAGGCGGCGTCCGCTTAAATTAAGATAAGAGGAAGACGCGTAAGTTTTTTTCATAGTGAAGGTGAAAAGAAGCTAATCTAGACCGGTCGAAGGATCTTAAAGGAGGCTTTATGGCAACGCATCATATCGCGGTTTATTTACTGACCACGGCGGTCGGGTATTGGGTATTAACCCTGGCGGAAAAAGAAAAAAATAATAATAAGAAAATCGGCAAGATCATCGGCTGGGTCATTATCGGGGTCTCCTTGTGCGGATGCCTCTGTCTGGCGGGCCGGGCGGTATTGTGTCATCCCCGCTATGGCCAATGTTCTTCCTTTCAGTCCTGCCCTTGGAGCGGAATGTCCCAGGGAAACGGGCCTCAGGACGCTCCCGAAAAATCAAAATAAGCCGAGTTTATCGATCCGCGCCTCAAGCCCTCGCCGTTTCGGGCTTGGGGCGCTTTTAATCAGTTGTCGAATAGGATGGGTTTCGCTACATTAACCGGGCTGGGCCGAAAATCACTCAAGACCTAAGGAGACACCATGAAGAAGGGTTATTTGGCGTTGACGCTGGGAATCATGCTGTTGGGCGCGGGGTCGCTTAAGGCCGCCGGATCATTCGAGGGTGTGGTGAATTATAACCTGACCATGAAAGACGGCACCGGAACCATGGATTACATGATCAAAGAAAAAAAGATCCGCATGAACATGGTGCTCAAGGGCCGCGCCTCCGATGTCATCATGGATATGGATACCAAGCAGATGATCATGATGATGCCGCAGCAAAAGATGTACATGGCCATGTCCATTCCGGACACTCAAAAGGCGCAAGCGCATGCTCTGGCCTCGGGAAAACTGACTAAAACCGGGAACACCGAAGTGATCGCGGGTAAAACCGCCGAAGAGTGGCTCTACCAGAGCGAGAAGGGTACCAGCTCCATTTGGGCGGCGTCCGGCATGGGGGTCTTCATGGGAATGAGCAGCAAGCCCAACGACGCCAACAGCGCCTGGACGGAAGCGGTGAAGAAGAACGGACTCTTTCCCTTGAAAGTGGTCTCGAAAGACAAGGACGGCAAGATGGTGATGACGATGGAAGCCACCAAGATGACCCCGCAAACCGTGGACCCGGGCGTGTTCGTGCCTCCTTCGGATTACCACAAGATGGATATGGGCTTTGGCGCGGCGATGATGGGCGGCAAGATGCCCGGTCAGTAAGCGGCTTTGTTTCTCGAACTCAAAAAGGCTCCCGATTTCGGGGGCCTTTTTTGTTTTAGGGGCTTTTCATTTGATTGTTTTTGGCCGTGAATGAAGCCTTCCCCTCAAGTTACTTCCCTGAAAGCGCATTCTTAGGCTGACCCCTCTTTTCTTTATTCCGCCCGGCTTCACCAGGGGTGTAAAATAAAAACTCAGTAGTTATGAGTTCACTTTATTTAACGAAGGGCTCGTCCGATGCCCGTATTTTTGTTCAGCGATATTGAAGGCTCGACGCAAAAGTGGGAATCTTTCCGCGAGGCTATGGCCAAAGCCCTCGCCCTCCATGACGAAATCCTTTTATCCTGCATGTCCCGTTTTGACGGAAAAGTCATCAAACACACCGGCGACGGGGTCTTCGCCCTTTTTGAGGGGCGAAAAGCGCTTCAATGCGCCTTGTCCCTTCAGGAAGAAATCGCCAAAACCGATTGGAACAGCGTGGGTGGGTTGAAAGTCCGCATGGCCCTGCACGCCGGGGAAGCGGAAAAGCGGGGGGATGATTATTTCGGGCCGGTCATCAACCGCACCGCCCGTATTCTCGCGACCGGCTGGGGCGGCCAAATTGTCCTGACGCCGGAAGTCCTGGCGGCGGTGGATTTACCGGAAGGCGCCTCCACTGATCCATTAGGAACCCATCTGCTCAAAGACCTCTCCGAACCCCAGCCGCTTTTGGGGCTTTTGCATCCCAAAATGGCTCAGAAAAAATTTCCGCCCCTGCGTTCCTTAAGTTCCAAACCTAATAACCTACCGCCGCAAAGCACGCCTTTCTTTGGCCGGGAAGCGGAGCTTAAAAAAATAACCGCTGATTTCAAGGATCCTTCCTGCCGTTTGATCACCCTGGTGGGGCAGGGCGGAATGGGAAAAACCCGTCTGGCGCTACAGGCGGCGGCGGAGCATTTGGATGACTTCAGCGACGGCGTGTATTTCGTGCCCCTGGCGCCTGTCGCAAGTTCTGATACTCTGGCCAGCGCGGTGGCCAGCGCGGTCGGGTTTGTTTTTTCCGGCGAATCCGAGATGGCGAAGGAGCTGTTACGCTTCCTCAAAGAACGCTCCCTGCTTCTGGTCATGGACAACTTCGAGCATCTTTTGGCGGGGGCTTCTTTCGTCGGTGAGATGCTGAAGGCCGCCCCGCGCTTGAAAATTCTGGTCACTTCCCGCAGCCGGCTGAATTTGTCCGAGGAATGGATGCTGGAGCTGGAAGGCATGCCTTATCCCAAAGGCGAGTCCGACCAACATTTGGAAACCTTCGGGGCGGTTAAGTTTTTTGTCAATTGCGCTCAGCGGGCCCAGAACAGTTTTACCTTGGGGGAAAAAGAGGGGGAAGAAGTCGCCCGCATCTGCCAATTAGTGGACGGGGTTCCGCTTGGGATCGAGCTGGCCGCGGCCTGGACCCGGGCCCTTTCCTGCGGGGAAATCCGCGAGGAGATCGAGAAGAATTTGGACTTCCTCGCCTCCAAACGCCAGGGCGTTCCGGAGCGCCATCAATCCCTGAGGGCGGTCTTTGAGTATTCCTGGAACCTGCTTTCGGATGAGGAAAAAAAGGCCATCCGGGCCATGTCGGTGTTCCGCGGCGGCTTTTTACGAGAACCGGGGGAAAAGGTGGCGGGCTGCTCGCTGCTTCTGCTCTCCGCCCTGGTGGATAAATTCCTCCTGCGCAAAAGCGTTTCCGGCCGGTTTGAGATGCATGAAATTCTCCGGCAGTTTTCCGCCGAGAAATTAAAAGAGTATCCCGAGGAATATCAGGCGGTCCGGGTACGCCACGGCCATTATTTCTGCGACTTTCTCGCCCAGCGGGAAAAGGGGCTCAAAGGCCGCAATGAGGAAAATCTGCTGAAAGAAATAAACCGCGAACTCAGCAATATCCGCACCGCCTGGGAATGGGCCGTTGAAAACCAAGACGCCAAAGCCATGGAAAAAGCCTGCGACGCCCTTTATTTGTTCTACGAAATCAAGTTTTTGGCCCAGGAAGGGGAGGAGTCTTTCGGCATCGCCGCGGCGCGGCTGGCGGAAAAGGATGGAGCCTCAACCCCGGAGCGGGAATTGGCCCGGGCCAAGGTGGTCGCGCGGCAGGGTTGGTTCTGCTATCTGCAGGGACGGATGGAACAGGCGGAAGTCCTGATGAAGCAGGGTCTGGAATTGGCGGCTCAGCTTAAACAGGTCAAGGAAACCGGGCAATGCCTTCATTTTCTTTGCGCGCTTTACCGGGCCCAGGGAAAGTTCGTCGAACAGGAGTCCTGCGCGAAACAAAGTCTGGATATCTATAACAGCTTGAAAGAGGATTGGGGTATCGCCTGGTCGCTTTACCATTTGGCTCAGAAGCCCAAACAAGACGGCAACCACGAGGAAGCCCGGAAATATTTCCTGGAAAGCCTGGATCTGTTTCGCAAGATGGAATACGAGGATGGCATCGCCTGGACGCTTTTTGGACTGGGTCAGGTTTCGGTTGTGCGAAAAGACTACGATGCCGCTAAAAACTTTTTCAAGGAAAGCACCGCGATTTTTGACCGGCATGACAACAAAGTCTCCGCTGGCTGGACTCTGATCGACCTGGTCCGTATGCACGCCCACCTGGAAGAGCATGACGCCGCTTTCACCGTAGCCGGCCAGGCCTTCCTGGCTTTTCAGGCTTCCAGCTATCCCTTGGGAATGTCCTGGGCCCAGTATTACCGTTCGGAAAGCGCCTACAATTCTAAAAAATGGGAAGACGCCCTGTTGACGGGCCGGGACGCTTTGCGGCTTTTTTCCGAAATGGATAATCTTTTAGGACAGGCCTGGGTTTATACCAATCTTTGCCGAACCGCCAATAAAGCGGGCCAGTTTACCGAGGGGCAAATTTACGGCCGGAAGGGCATCGAGACTTTTAATAAACTGGGCGATAACGAGGGCGCGGGTGCCTGCCAATATAACATGGCCCAAACCGAGATGGGTTTAGGTAACTTAGCGGCGGCGGAACGCTATTATTTGCAAGCGATCGAAAACGGCCTCAACGTAAAAATCCGCTGGCGGGTTCTGGAATCGGCTTTGGGATTGGCCGGGGTGAAGGTGAAGGCGCAAAAAATAAAAGAGGCGCTTTTACTTTCCAACGCCATCCTTCAGGATCCGCAGATCACCAAAGAACTCAAGGTCGAGGCGTCCCAATTGGTCGCGGAATTGGTCGCTAAGGTGACCCCCGCGGAAGCGAAGGCCATGCAGGAAGGCGCTAAAGTCGTGACGGTTGAAAGCCTGGCCCGGCAGTTATTGGCGAAGCCTAAGTAAAGGCCTGAAATTCTGGGCGTTTTTGAAGCCGGGCTTTTGAGGAATTGAATCGTTTTTGACGAATCCTAGAATCGGTTCTGATAGAATTTAAAATCTTTTTGGTCAAAGTATGGCTGTAGTCACTCAGAACAGATATGACGAGCAGGAACTATTTTCGTATCGGAATAATATCGGTCTCTTATGCCTAAATTTTTTAAATTATTTTTAAACCTCTTTTTATTACCAGCTTTTTTCTTTTTGGGGGCTCACGGGGTTTCCTTCTCACAAACCGCCTGCACCTGCCTGGATAGCGGGGATGGAGGGGATTTGATCACCTCGGACGTCGCCAACCCGCAGGATGTGGGGACCATTGCGGTCCCGGTAACAGTTAATCCCTATGCCGGCTGGTTTCCGGTTTGCGGCAACTCCAATTTCATCTCGGATAACAGCGCCGGCAAGGTGACGCCTCCCACCAGCGTGGGCACCAACCAAATTGTTATCACTCGAACCCTCAATCTCACCGCGGCCCAACTGGCGTCGGCGACTTTTACCCTGACCGCCAAGGCGGATGACGCGGTCACGGTTATTGTGAACGGGAACACCGGCAGTCCGGCCTTGACCTGCGGCGGAACGGGGCTGCCCTCTTGTTTTTACAGCGGCTGTGACACGATTTCGGGTCCCAACAGTACCTTTCAAAACCAATTCACCGCTGGTGCCAACACCATCACTATCGTGATTCAGGATGAAGTCGGCGACCATATCGCAGGGGATTACGAACTTTGCGCCTGTTATCCCTTGTCGTTGGCCACTCCCACAGCCACGCCGGGACCTGTCGGTAGCGCGACCCCCACACCTATTCCGACGGCGATCGCTACGATGACACCCGTTCTAACGCCGGCGGCCACTCCGACTATCACCCCGACGCCGGATACTTATTCGGCTTTTTACGTTTCTAAAAATGTCTTTAGTTCGAGCAACCCGGTTTCTGTTTTTGTGGCGTTGGACCAATATCCGGGTAATTTTGAGTTGTCGGTTTATAACTCGGCAGGTGAATTTATTGTCGATTTGGACAAACGGTCCATCAACGGGCCTTATCAGAACAGTTATCTTTGGGATGGAACCAACCGGTTCAAGGAAAAGTGCGCCAGCGGAGTCTATATTCTTTACCTGGTGGAACCTTTTGACAAAAAAACGAAACGGCTTTTATTGATCCATTAAGGGCATCCCCTAATGGGCCTCCGTGATTTAACTTTCCGCCGGGGAATTTATCATTCCGGCACCCATTGTTACCCGTTGTTAATCCCCGCTCATCCCGCCGCTCGGAGGGGGAAGGCTGTTGGTTCCGCCGCCCATTCCGCCGTGTCCGCCGTGGCGGCCGCCGTGTTTCGCGCCAGGGGTCGGGTTCGGGCTGGGTTTGGCGACGGGATCGGTGACCGCCTCTTCCGTACCGGTTTGCATGAGGTCATCGCCCAATACCCCGTTGGTGTCACAAACGTGAAAATGGCCGTCTTCCATGAAGACCTGGATTTGGTTCGCGGCCTTCGGACCCTGCCACCACCAGTATCCCCGGTCGAAATACAGCCAGCGTTCGGCATAATGGTCGTACCACCAAAAACGCCCGTCCCGCCAAAGAATCCAATGGAATGTTTCGCCTGTGCGCCAGCCGTACCACTGCCGGTCGCCGTCGCGGTAGTGGACATAGTTCCAGCCCTGGAAAGGATGCCAATAATATTTTCCGCCGTGGTTATCCTCTTTATTGACCTGGGGAATTTGCGGAAGGACCTGGGAGTCGTTGAGGTTTCTTACGGCTGGGCCTTGGGGAGAATTCTCCTCATCATTCGTCAGGTCCATGATGGTTCCGTTGGGATATTTATGAGGAGGCTTGGGAAGGGAATAGCGGGTGGAATCCTTTATTCTTTCCTTCAGGGGGAGGATCAGGGGTTTGGGGACGGAAGGAACAGGGGTCTCGGTGGGCCGCAAGCCCAGGGCGAAGACCGGGTTCGCGCATATCCATCCCAAAATAGTTCCAGTTAAAAGCCGCTTTTTCAATCGTTTCTCCTCGTGAATGATTAGGTTTTAGACGCCGGGTAAACCCAAAAGAGCCGGTTATTTACCATCCGGAGTTTAACACTTAAAATGCGAACGAAGCGTCTGGAAGAATGGCTATTATTTCATCCGGAACTATGTATTTGGCGAACCCATTTTCACCACAAGCCCCCTGCGGGGGCCACGAAGTTCACAAAGTAATTCTTAAATCGGCTTAATCAAAAGTATTTTTCTTACTTCGTGCCCTTTGCGGCCCCCGTAAGGGGGCTTGTGGTGAATAATTCTGATTTTAGGTATTTGAATGATCAGGTTGATTTGGGTTTTAAACGGTATAGTTCCGTTTCATTTATCTCCGAAGCCTTTTTACTTTCCGCGAGGGAGTTGTTTCGATGACGGCAAAGGATTCTTTATCCCCGATCACACTAGTGCTGGAAGCCCCGAAAAACCCGGAGCTTTTGGCGGCCAAGTTGAGGCAGGTCGAGGCCCAGGACATGCCTCCCGCGGACATCCGGGTGGTTTTTCCGGCGGATTCGGAGGCGAAACTTCCGGCGGGTCTCCCGGCTTTTTCAGGAACCGGCGGAGTCAAGGCGGTGTCGCGGGTTCTTCCTTCCGATATCACCACGCCTTTTTTAGCCTACCTGCCGGCGAACGCGCCTTATTCCCTGCCGCTGTTGGAGGGAAGGGAAAAGACAGAAGGGGAGCCTTTCCTCCAACCCTGGGTGCCTCCGGTGACTTTGCGCCCGACCGACTGGGCCCGTCAAACCAACTCGGACTTGGGATGGATTTGCAGTTCGGGCCTCTTTCGGTCCTTGGCGCTGGAAGAGCTTCCCGGCTTACTGGGTCTGGAGAGGATTTCCCGCGAAAAAAAGATTCATCTCCCTTACTTTTCAGCGCCGGCGAACGCGAAGCATCAGGATGGGGCGGTTTTATCCCCGGGCCTTCCCGCCTTATCGGGGAAATCAAGAGTTTTGGCTTTGGTCCCTTATTTCAACTGTGAGGATTGGCTGGAGGAATGTTTGGATTCCCTGGCGAGCCAAACCCGCCCGCCGGACGCCATCGCGGTTCTGGACGACGCTTCTTCCCGGCCTCCCTTGGAAATTGTCCGGAAATTTAATCAGGTTACTCTTTTGCGGTCGCCGGACAACGGCGGACCCTACCGTCTTTTGCAGTCGGTGATCGATCAAACCCGGTTTGACGGTTATTTATTTCAGGACGCGGATGACTGGTCCAGCCGGGACCGGCTGGAACGGTTACTCCAAGAGGCGGAAAGGACGGGGGCCGAGTGGATCGGCGCGCAGGAATTCATGTATTTTGAGAATTCGGTTCACGCTCCCCGGTATCCGCTGGATCTGAACGCCATCCGGGAAAGCGCGATCCGCCATCCCTTTTGTTATCCCAGCAGTTTGATCTCCCGAAATTTTTTAACGAAGTTAGGCGGCTTCGCCACAGGCCTGCGTTTCAGCGGCGATTGGGAACTGCTGACCCGGGCGGTTTGGGCGGGGAAGGTGGTTAACCTGGACCGCTATTGTTATTTCCGGCGGATCCGCAAAGACTCCCTGATTACTTCGGAAGCCACCGGTCTTGGCAGTCAGGCCCGCCGGGAAGTGGATCAGCAAATTGAGGCGAGAAAAGCCGAGAACCGGTCCCGGTTTTCCCAGGGACTGGCGCCGCTTTTGGAACCGCTCAAGACAGTGCCGCCGGTGGTGTTCGGGCATTTGGCGGGTCCTTCGCTTATCTAAAACCTTTTAATTTCCTTATGAAGAAGTCTGAAATCATGTTTGGTGGACCCGTTTGCATCAGGGAATGATCATGGCATACTACTGCCACGGATGAGCCTTTGGGTTCAGCCGGGATGAGCCGCAAGTTTTTTGGAAAGGACGAATCAGCATGCTAACGACGAATGGTATCAGGTTGAACGGCGTCAAGCTCAACGGCGTGAAGTTAAACGGCGTAAAGCTCAATGGCGTCCAGTTGAATGGCGTTAAGCTGAACGGTATTAGGTTGAACGGCGTCCAGTTGAATGGCTTCATCGCCGCGCGCGGTCTCGCTGCGCAGAAGCTGACGAAGTAATTCAACCCTCCGGGTGACCGGATCGAGAAAGCGCCGCCCTGATGGAATGATTTTTTTCGTCAGGGCGGTCTTTCGAATGGAGAGGGGTTTTGGCTTTAACCTACCGAGAACTGACAGCGGATGCCGCGGCCATGGCGGCCCATGAACAGGGACGGCAGCTTCTCTCATATCTTATTAATTGCGCCCTCCTTCCGACGCAAGGCGCTTACGTGGTCATCGATGGCCAACGGTTTGACTTCCCCGGCGGAATGGGTTTTGCGCCTGAATGGCTAGACCGTCCCCTTACTGAAACGGAACAGCGTTGGGTTTCGGCGGGCATCCTGGCCCGCACCAATTTTTTCGGCAAGCAAGTTCCTATTTCGATGCGCAATCCCCAAAGCGGTTTTGAATCCCTCAACGTCAGCCCGGAAGAAGCAAAAGAATTTATTCTGTACGAAGGAGACTTCTTTGGGAATGTTCTGATGGACTCGCCGGTGGCCTGCGCGGCCTTGGCCCGCCGGACTCCTGAACAAACCGCTGATCCGATTTTTTCGGTCCGGGTAGGAACCGAGATTGATCCCGCGATCCCGCCGTTTCTCGGCAGGCCCGTTACCCGGTGCGGGTTTGTTCTGACCGGTTTCACCGACGAGCCCCAGGCCCATAGCTTCAACGGCGTCCAGTACGACGAATATATCAGCGTTTATCTCAAACCCCGGAAAAACTAGCTCCCGGATATTTCTTTTTAAATAGGGGAATATTTTTTAGGCGCTCATTCTGTTAGATTAATTCCCCTATGCATTCCATTCACCGAATCTCTACTTTTCTCACCATTACCTGTGTCCTGCTTTTTGGACTCCATTTCTACATTTGGGCCCGGCTTATCCGGGACATGGGATTCAAAAAATCCCTGCGCGCGGGACTAACGATTCTTTTGATCCTGCTAGGGCTTCTCATTCCCGCGGGTTTGATGTTCTCCCGTCAAATGCCCCGGTCGGTCGGGGGTCCGCTTGCGTGGGTCTGCTACACCTGGCTGGGCATGGCTTTTTTCCTGAACGTGTTTTTGGCCGTCGCCGACTTGATGAAATTACTGGTCGTGACCGTACCGAATAAAATCCAAGGAAAGCCGATGGATGCCGAGAGGCGGCGGTTTCTGGCCCTGCTCACGGGCGGGCTGGTTCTGCTGGGAGACTTTGGTTTGTCGCTAGTGGGGTTTTGGGGCGCCACGGCGAACGCGGTTCAGGTGAAAAAGGTGAAGGTCGCGCTGTCCCAATTGCCACTGGCGCTGGAAGGTTACCGAATCGTTCAGTTAAGCGATATTCATGTGGGGCCCACCATCGGCCATGACTTTATCCAAATTATCGTTGAAAAGGTTAACGCCCTGAAACCGGACCTAATTGCCATTACGGGGGATTTGGTGGATGGGACCGTGGCCCAACTGAAGGAACAAACCGCGCCTTTGCAGGACCTGCGGGCAAAAGACGGGGTCTTCTTTGTGACGGGAAACCACGAGTATTACACCGGTGACGTGGACGAATGGCTGGCCTGGCTGACGGGTATCGGCATCCGGCCCCTGCGCAACGAACGCGTCCGGATTCAGGGCGGGTTTGACCTGGCCGGGACGGACGATCTTTCCGCCCGGGGCGCGGGCCACGGCCAGAATATCCCGGGGGCCCTTCGAGGCCGAAAGACCGACCGGCCGGTGGTTTTGCTGGCGCACCAGCCCCGTTCTTTCTTTGAGGCCAAAAAGCTGGGGGTGGATTTACAGCTTTCCGGCCACACCCACGGCGGTCAGATGTACCCCTTCACTTACCTGGTCGGCCTTTTTCAACCTTATCTGGCGGGTCATTACCAGGAAGGCGCCTCCCAGCTTTACGTCAGCCGGGGTACGGGCTATTGGGGTCCTCCCATGCGCCTGGGTGCCCCGTCGGAAATCACTGAAATCACTTTAAGCCGGGGTTAGCCGCCAGAAAAAGGGCAATCCTCCAAAAACCCTTATTTTGAGTGCCCCGCCGCGGGGCAAGGTTGACTCTGGTCGGGAGGATTTCTGCAAGCCTTGCAGAAAAATGGACGTACTGCGTCCATTTTGTGCCAAGCCTTGGCACGGATCGGAGTCTCACGTCCAATTAAGTGGAAGGCGGCCTTCCACTTAATTGGACGTGAGACTGGACCTGTCGTCCAAATCTTAGGGATTTGACTCCCCTTGATCGTTCACCAGTAGTCGGATGATCAGAGGTGAGTCCCCGGGACTCACTTTGCCCCGGGAAGTGAATACCCGGTATTCACCCACCCGGCTGATGCCCGATACCCGAGGGGACGACCGATGAGGATTTCCCTTATTTTTGGGGGTTAGTGTCCACGCCGTGGACACTAACCCCCAAAAATAAGGGTTTTTGAGAGGCAGGGTTTAAAATTCGAGGGGTTAACCACCAAGGGGCCTGGTCTACCGATTTTAGTTTTGGAAGCCTGGTCCCGAGGGTAGGGTAGAGATGGCGAGAGGCTGATTTTAACACGGCTATAAATTATTTCGAACAGGTGGATGGTGAATGACCAGTATCCCATTTTTAAAGCGTTTAGCACCCCGGTCAGTCTCTGCAAGTAGAAATAGTGTTTGGAGTAAGGTTTGGCCCTCTGCGGCAGCAGGAGCCCTTTTGATCACAGTTCCAGGGTTATATATCGGAAAGGTCATTTTCTGGAGAGGAGTGCCTTTTTGGTTTTGGCCGTCAACCCTTATTCTAAGTGTCGGCTTTTTTCTTATTTTGAAAATGCTATTCTCGCGGAATGCTGACTTGTTCACTGATTCTATGAGGCACGGTGGGGCCCGGTCAGGTGGGTTGTTTATCCTGTTTTCCTTCTTTTCCTTTGTCGCTAGTTTCATCCTGATGGGATATTTTTGGCGGACCTTGGGAAAAATCGACTTGGCTTTTGCCAAAAGCGATTTGTTGGCCGCCGGATACAAATGGGGCGCGGCGGAAAAAACGCCCGAACTTTCTGATGAGAAAAACGCTGTTTATCTATTCAACCAAGCTTGGAATGTTCCATCCATGAGAAAGTTTGGTTCGCCGTTGCCCATATATGACATACCTCCTAAGGGTCGCTTTGAGGAAAATACCCGACTCTACGGCCCACTTGTGGGTAAGAACGATCTTTCTAAACAATCTTTTTTTGGAAAGAAAACAGAAAGTGAGTTCGTGTGGAAATTTAATGAAGACGCAAGGGCGGGCCGCCTGACCGGGGAGGAAAAAAACTATGCCCACAAGTTGTTAAAAGAGCATGAAGATGCTCTGCTTTTTTTGGACAGGGCTTTTGAAACAAAAGGTGTGGATTGGGGTATGGATGATAAAGCCGAATTCTCGTGGATTGTTCCATATCCAGAGGTCGGTTATTCCTTAATTTTGGCTCGTTTGCTGCGATTACGGGCTTTCGTTCAGGCCATGGATGGGAATACTGAAGGGGCAGTCAAGAGTCTTCGAACGGGTCTCTTTTTAGGTGACGTAATGGGGCAAACGCGCACCTTGGTTGCTGTAATGATCGACGCGACTATTATGAAAACAATCGCGCCATCGGTTCGCGAAATTCTGCCTCAGCCGCGGTCGAAGAAGTATCCATGGGTGGAAATCCTTCCTTTTCTTCAGCAAGAAAAACTTGATAAAGATTTCTCCGAAGCTTTGCAATTTGAATTTTTTGGGTACCGAAGGTCCTTGGAAACCATTACTTGGCCGGATTTTATTAGAATTAACAAAGAATATTTTTTAACTGGATTAAATAAAGATACCGGTTTTTTATTAGGCGTTTTTTACTACCCGTTTTTATTGTTTGATCAGGCTTCCCGATATGAGGCGGACCTCCAATTTATGAAATGTATTAACCGCCCCGATGCTTGGTACCTGGAAATTGAAAATTATTTGCATTCTGGTTGGCTGTTGGGTATGGCTGCTATGCGAGGAATCTCTCAAATGGTTGAGAAAGTCAATGAATCTATGACTCGCTGCAATCGGGCTGAGATAGCTATTGAAGCTGGTTCATTCCATCAAAAAAACAAACGCTGGCCGGCGACTGTTGAAGAGTTAGAAGAAATGAGTAGTGATAATTGGAATTCCATTTCCGGGTACTCGGGTTCTCTTCCGGAGGTGAAGGTCACCGGGGCTTTTAATGTTAAAGAAAATAACCCTCGGGGAAATCAAGTTACTCTGGCCAACAGAGGAGAGGTTCCTGTGACTGCGGGTGTGGGCTGGATGTATGACAGTAATTTAGGATCGGTTTACGTAAACAGTACGGTTCGCGATTCCAAAAGTGTACCTTATTCTTTTTACGGTTTTGAGTAAAAGAATCTAACTACAATGTTAGACTTCCTTTGAAAATAGACAGCTAATTAATTTTTTGAAAGCGATTTGGATTCGTGAAGAAAAGAAAAGTTAACAAGATCGGTTTTAAGACAAAGCCATTTCATGATTTAGTTGTTTTTGACTTGGAAACCACGGGGCTTCCGCCGACGGATATTATTCAAATTGCCGCGGTTCGAATGATCGAAGGCCGTATTGTTGAAGAGGATTCTTTCTTTTCTTATGTCAAACCCCGTCAGCCGTTGGATTCTTTTATCATCGCTTATACGGGAATCACGGAAAAGGACGTGGAAAAGGCGCCTCAGCCGGATGAGGTGCTGGTTCGGTTTTTTGAATATTGCAAAGAATCGACATTGGTGGCCCATAACGGGCAGTCATTTGATATTCCGATTGTGCGGAATGTTTGCGAGCGGTACGGGCTCAAGATCCAGAAGCTGGAATCCATTGATTCCATGCATCTCTCGTGGAAGCTTTGGGGGCGCCGCGAAGTCCGCTCCCATGGGCTGGACGCGGTGGTGGCCCGGTCTAATGTCTCCAGCGAGGGAATCCGCCGGCATGACGCCCGGGGCGACGTGCTCATCACCGCCCGGTGCGTGCAGCACATGGTGAACGCGCTCGAAAATCATCCCGACGAAATCTCACTTAATATCAACGATTGCGCTTTTCCGTCCTAAGCCCGAAAACCTTAAAACTTATTTGGTGTGCGTGATTTTTTTCAAAAAGGGCGGCGTATCCGGATTCAACCCTTTGATTTTCGCCACCGCCAGCGCGAAGGTGTGAAGCAAGGGAGCCATACCGATGGGGCTGGTTTCCTCGTTTCCGGGGGCGGTTGGGAGCGCGATCGTGGCTTTAGCCAAGACCTGTTTCACGGGGCTGAAGGCGATGACCGTGGCTTCCTGCGCGTTGAGCTCATCGATTAATTCCAGGCTTCCCTTCAGTGTCGGACCCGCGGGGGCCAGCAGGAAAACCGGAAAGTTTTTCCCCGCAAGGGTTTTGGGGCCGTGGTGGAAATCCGCGGTCGAGTAAGAGTGGGCCATCACCTGACAGCATTCCTTAAACTTAAGCGCCAGTTCTTGAGCCACTCCGTAATGGAATCCCCGCAGCACAGGAACTGAACGAAGTAAAAAAACATA
>CAWKIY010000132.1:0-14273 GCA_963849245.1 candidate division FCPU426 bacterium
TTGTACCCGACCTTAGAAGCCAAGGCCTGGTGTGGTTGGCTGGCTTTCGGGGTCTGAGTTTCCGTTGGGATGACCGGGATACTCCTATCCCCTCTCTTGTCTGGGCTGAGCGCGCTCCCCTGAGCATCGGGTTTTGAGGCGGGATGGGTCTGGCTTGAGTGTTCGATAGCCGCCTTAAGCCTCGAGGTCGGCTTGGCTCTAGGGGCTTTAACCGGAACCTCGAATTGGGCCATATCCCCGCCTGCTAAGACCCATTCCACCAGCTTTGCAGCCTGGGATTCGGTCATTTTCCGCTCAATGACCAAATTTAAGGCTTTTTCAACCAATTGATGGTCTTTAAGGTCGGCCAGAGCCATCAAAATGGACTCGGTAATCTGGAATACGGATGGCTGGGTGTCAACCCAGTTGACACTTTCACCCTTGGCAGGAACCAGAGTGTCAACTGGGTTGACACTTTCCCCCTCGGCAGGAACCAGAGTGTCAACTGGGTTGACACTTTCTACCCCGATCGGGGTCACAGCGGAGGCTAAGTTTAGACTTACAACCTCCCTAGCGGCAGGATTAAGAGTTCCTAGGATCTTCATAGCCTTATAAACCTTGGTATTGGACATTTTTAACTCAATGGCCAGTTTCCGTTGACTAAGCTTCGGATTCCGGTTCATCCGCCTTTCGATGGCCAAGTCCCACCGCCACCAGGACATGTCCGTCCAGCGGTTATCCATCAATACTTCCAATTCTTCCTCGTCCTCCGTCATGGGCTTCAGAAGAACAACGGCCCGAAGGGTTTCCCAACCGGCCAATAGGGCCCCGGCCAGGCGGACGTGACCGCCCAAGAGCAGATACTCAAAAGGAACAAACCTGGCCTTTTCCTCCTCCGTCAGGGGGCGGACCCGGACTTCGGTCTTCTGCCCCACCGCGATCAAGGATTCCTTCATTTCCTGGGCATCGGCGGGATCCACCGGACCCCGGGGGTTTGCCGGGTGGGCCATGATCTCGGAAAGGGTGATCGTCTCCATACGGTAATTCGTTTCATGAGACGAACCCGGCTTTTCACTGATATTTGTAGAATCCATTATTTCCCCCATTCATTTCTTAAAGTGAACGGCCTCACCCCCATGGGGAGCGGGTTAGGCGAATAATGGCAAAGTGAAAAAAGAAAGTCAAAAAAATTCAATTTATGAATTTTATTTTTAAAAAAATAGCAACTTTTTTGTCCCAATCATCATCTTACAAAGTCCAAGCAACGGCTAAATCGGCCATCTTGTCAATTTGAAGTTTGGTTTAAAAAATTATTTAAAAGCGAGCGAGGAATACAATCCATTTTTTATTTAATCACGACTTAACTATTTGTGACGTCTAATTTTCATAAGGGCTAAATATTTAGGGTCTCTCCATAGCTTTTTCATTCTCAAAGACATCTTTTTTCGCATCGAAGAGCTTTCCCACTTTTTTTTATTCGATATTGAATAATTCAAACGAACTTCTGGTTTGTTCAAAGATTTTTGTCGAGCATTTTTCATCTTAGACCTAAATGTCGGCTGAGACCAAAGTTTAAGAATACGTTTAGAGAATTTCTTTTTGAATTTCAGTTTATGTCGATAACCTTCAGCATATTTATTACCAAGCAAAGAGTTGATAATTTTTTTCTTGGATTCTTTAGAATGAAATCTTTTGACTTTATATTTAACTTTATACTCTGCCGGAGTGAGATCGTGACGGGTAACGAGATGCATATAAGTAAGTGACTTATAATTGCCACCGCATACTTTACAAACAATCATATTTCGTCCATTTCTTAATCCTGATAATATTCCAAACCATTTTGTTTAAGGAAATTCAGACTTCTGCGTCTGATCAAGTTTAATTCAATTAATCTTAAGCCTCTGCCTAAAAACTCGGCTGTCTCAATACACGCATCACGAAAAACGTAGTTAAACGTATATTCGAATAATTCTTTTTTTCCTGAATCATCCAAATCCTCGTAATCATATTGAAGATTTTTCGGACAAGGGATATTAATAAAAATTTCAAAAACTAAAAAATCATTCAAAAATTTAGAAATCAATTGAATGTCGTTTTCTTTCCCTCCACTTTGTTGATCCAACATATATTCTCCGTTTGTTCAAATGCGAAACCCTACTATCATCGAATATTCTTATTCCGAATTGAAACAAAAAAGAAGCGGGAGTGATTCCCGCAGTCAAAAAATTCTGGGAAGAAACCCTTCAAATCGATCCCAACCATATCCAGGCCAAACGAAACTTAGAACGGTTAAACCAAGAACACCCGGAATTGAAATAAAATTGACCGAACAAGAGACTACCTATCCCCGTACTGAACCTGGACCCTCCAATAGTTGACCATCGGTTGATCTTTCCCTTTTCCCGCCCTCCCCTTAAACAACCCCGGGGTCTTGCTAGAAACCTGGCTTTGATTTATCTTGTCCACGCTTCAGTTGAGATAGTTTTTATTCATTTTCAAGGAGAAACCCATGAAACGAGTATTGGTTATCGCGGCAGCCCTGCTGGCCTTTGGCTTGGCCGGTTCCAGGCTGTCGGCGCAGAGCAGCGACACATCCGGCCCTAAAGCCGTGATCAAGCTGGCGAAGGGCGGCGAAATCGTCATCAAGCTTTATCCCAAGGACGCGCCCGAGAGTGTGGCCAATTTCATCAAGCTGGCGAAAAAAGGCTTTTATGACGGGCTCACCTTTCACCGGGTGGTCCCGGGTTTTGTGGCGCAGGGCGGGGACCCAAATGGGGATGGCAGCGGCGGCCCCGGATACACCATCAAGGGTGAGTTCACCGAAAACGGCGTTAACAACCCGCAGACCCACGTGAAGGGCGCGGTGGCCATGGCCCGCACGAATGTTCCGGATTCCGCGGGAAGCCAGTTTTATATCTGTCTGGATGCCCAACCCGCCTTGGACGGCAAATACGCCGTGTTCGGCCAGGTCATTAAAGGAATGGAAAATGTGGAACTGATCCAGGTGGGCGACAGAATGTCAAAGGTCACCATCGTGGGAGCCTCTTCCAAGAAATCGGCGGCGGCGCGCGCGGTTGAACCCACGCCCACGGCGGTTTCCACACCCGCTAATTGAAAATCCAGGTCAGGTTCTACGCTTCACGGCGTAGAACCTGATGAAGTTTGTGTTTCGCTTTTTAACTTCACTTCTTACAAATTCTAAAAAAATCGGTTTGTACCACAGACCTACTCCGCAAGTCCGCGGTTGCCCTTCTGTTTTTGTTTTAGGTTCTTAAATTCCGATCCCGCTGAAACGCTGATCGATTCGGCCTACCAATCCCGGCATTGCGCCTGGACCCTTCGGTAATTCTCCATGGTGTCAATCTTCCCGTTTTCCCGCTGAATTTCATTTTTAAACTTCGCCAAAAGCGGATTCACGATGCGGCTGATTCTCGCCGAGATAATATCCCCTCCGTTCTTTTCGGAAAGCACGTTTAAGGGATGGGCCCGGGTGGGAATCGTTTTGGCGCTTTTAAGCGCCCGGGTCATTAAGACCCGGTATTTTTCCAGGGTCCGGGTGTTGATCGCCACATGCTGGTTTTCATGGTTCAAAATGGCGGTGTAGGGACAGCTTCCCGCCGGATATTGGCTGGTAATATAAACATCCATTTGGTTATAGGAAAAACCGATGCTCACCGATTCGGCCCAAACGCAAAAGCCGTCCCCCCGGGCGTGTTCCAGCCCTCCCAGTTCGTAATTAATGGTCAGCTCATGTTCCGCCACCGTCACCCCGGGATTGTGGAGGGATTTATTGTGAAGCTTGAGATGCCGCATCTGCTCGATTTGGGCGGTGCTCAAGTTGTGAAAATAGCGGGTTTGAATCGGCACCGTGCTGACGTGAATGATCGAGCTTGGATTAAACCGCGGATCGCCGGAGCAATCCATTGCCCGCGCGAAACATGGCGTGGCGCAAAGCCATAAGAATAAGAAAGCCAATCTCACGCGGCGTCCTTTAATACTTGAGCCATTTTCACCCGCCCCGTCAGGCAATCCGCGGCGGCGGCGAAAGGATCGAAGGTTTTATCCCCTTTTCGAAGGACCGAAACCAGGTAAACAAACTGTTTTAAGGAAGGGTCCGGCGCGAAAAACCACTGGTAACCGCGGTTTCGGCAGAGGGTTTCCCCTAAATAGGTTCCCACGATTCCCAGCCGAATCACGGCGCTTTCCCCATCCTCAACCTCTTCCATCAATTGGGGCAGATAACGCTCCAGCCGCTTAAGGGATTCCAGGGTGAAATCCGGATGAATCTCTTTCAAATCTTCTTCCGCATGGCGGGTCAAACGGGTGATATAGCGCCCGGCGGCGACAACATCGTTCGGGTCGGGCTTTTCAGCCGGATGACGATTTTCAACCGCCTCCTGAATTAATTTTCGGGAATAGGTTCGCTGCCGCAAAATCGCCCAAAAACGGCTGAACCCCAGAACCGAAGCCGCAACACCCAGGAAAACCGAAAGGACCTCAATCCAATCCGGGGAAAGAGCCGGAAAAAAGGCGGCGGGATATTGATTATTCAGAACCGGGACTAAGGCCAAAAGACCCGTGATGAAAAAGTAGGGCCACGGCGAGGGGCGGCGTTCGTTCGTCAAAACTCGATCCCCTCTTTGGAAGGCATCTTCTGGTCGAAATAATGTTTTTCCTTGCGCAGTTCCGTCACCAGGTCGGCTTTTTCCGCCAGTTCCGGCCAAACCTGATGACCGGTGATCACCAGCTCGCACCGGCGGTTTTGGTTGTAAAGATCGATGAGTTCCATGACCTCCGCTTGGGTCACCAGTTTGCACATCACCGCCGCCAGAAGCTCATCCAGCACCAGCAGCCCCAATCCCTCTTCCGCCAGTAATTCCTTGGCTTTCCGCAAACCCTTTTGGGCCTCCTCAAAGTCTCCCGGCTCATTTTTAAACCGAAAAGCGTTGGGCCCCAAGACTCTTTCCTTGCCGAAAGGAAACAATTGGAGGTTCGGAAGGGATCGGAGGATTTTACGTTCGGAATAATGCTCGTTGACGCCGTCGTAACCCTTATCAAATTGAACGAGCGCGGCCTTTTGGCCCGCCCCAATGGCCCGAATGATCAACCCGATGGAAGAGGTCGTTTTGCCTTTGCCATAGCCATAGTAAATATGAAGACGGTTTTCCATGGGCTTATTGTAAAAGAAAGCGAAAGGCGAAGATAGAGAGGCCGGGAAATGAAATCCGATAACAAAATTTCACCACGAAGTACACAAAGTACACGAAGTAAAATCGATTATTTTATGGAATATCATTTGCCTTACTTCGTGTACTTTGTGTACTTCGTGGTGAAAAGTTTTTTTGAAGTTCTTTGGCTAGTTGCCCTTGGAGGCCAGCAGCCGGATATCTTTTTTGATTTCGGGGTCGGCGATCACAAAACGGACGCCGCAAGTTTCTTTCCCGGACCAAATCACCTTACCGAGAATTTCCACCAGTTTATTCTTCGCCACTTCAATATTCACTTTGAGGAAAATTTCCGAGCCGAAGGTTTTGAAAGACTCCATGCGCATGCCGCCCTCGCTGATGTCGTGGGCAAGCGCCTCGAAGGAATGTTTTTGAACTTCATAGATATTGCCGGAAGCGGAAGGAAGAATCGGAAAAACCCTCACTGATTTTTGATAGCCAAAGCGGTCAAACTGCCTTTTTTCAGTCGGGTTGTTCAAGAACGGTTCCATCCTTTTAGTTTTTTTCCGCGGGAAAACCTAAATAATGCCGGACCGATATAAAACCGCAACAATTGTGACGTATTTTACTGATTTTTTTGAGTTTAGCGATGAAATTTTCACTCAAATTGAACTTTTTTCGTCTTCGCGGATCAGTTTATTGAATCGATTTAGTAAACCCGCTGAAATAAAAAAAGGGCAGGGGACTTGTCCCCGCCCTTTTACTCCTCCACGAGGGGAGGAAAATTAACCGCGCCAGTACCGGTTGACCCTGTGGTGAAACCGCACCCAGTGGTCATAAGCGAAGCGGTCCACGAAGTAGCGGTGGTCAAACCGGTCATAAAAGCCATAGCGAACCGGCGCGTGATAAGGCACCGGCCTGCAAGCGTCCGCCATCGCCAATCCCGTTGTTCCGATAAAGAGAGCCAAAGTTAGAATGACTTTGAATTTTTTCATTTCCGTCCTCCCGGTTCGTCTGTTCATCACTTCTTGCTTATAAGACGAGTCCGGAAGCAGAGAAGTTGCAGAAGGTAAACGGGCCTGTTTTAAGGAAATTTTCCGATTTCCGGAAAACAGAGGATAAGACATTGGAGCCGCAGATGAACGCGGATCAACGCAGATAGGGAAAAATCAAAAAAACCGCCATCTGCGTCCATCCAAATATTTCGCTTCATCGTCTTTGTTAGTTCAGCAATAATGCCGAAAATCTTTTACATCTTGTCTTATCAGCGTTCATCTGCGGCTAAAAAAATGATTTCAATTCACTTCGTGAAATTATTTTCATTTTTATAGCGAATGATATTCCTGCAAGCACTTCACCTTGATCTCATGCTTTTTCAAAGCCTCGATGCCGTTGGTGGCGGCGGCGCAGGCGGAAAGCGTGGTGATGCAAGGCACGTTGTAAACCACCGCGGTGCGGCGGATTTGAAAATCGTCCGACCGGGGGCCCTTGCCCGCGGGGGTATTCATGATCAGATGCACTTCCCCGTTTTTAATGAGGTCCACCACGTTGGGCCGTCCCTCATGCACTTTGCGCACCACCGTCACTTCCATGCCGTTGCTGGTCAAGGCCTGCGCCGTTCCCTGTGTCGCGACGAGCTTGAAACCCATGTCGAACAGGCGTTTGGCGATAAAGATAGAAGTGCGCTTGTCCTTGTTTTTCACGGAGATGAAAACCGTTCCCTTCAAGGGCAGGGCGGAGTTGGCGCCCATCTGGCTCTTGGCGAAAGCCATGCCAAAGTCCTGGTCGATGCCCATGACTTCTCCGGTGGATTTCATCTCCGGACCCAAAACCGTGTCCACTCCCGGGAAGCGGTTGAAAGGAAACACCGCTTCTTTGACGGCGATATGTTTGAGGTAGGAGACTTCTTTCACCTTGAGCTGGCTGATGGTTTTGCCCGACATCAGCCGGGCGGCGATTTTCGCCCAGGGCAGGCCGGTGGCCTTGGAAACAAAAGGCACCGTGCGGGAAGCCCGGGGATTCACTTCCAAAACATAACACCATGTCGTTCTTGATGGCGTATTGCACGTTCATGAGTCCTTTGACCTTCAAGGCCAGGGCCATTTCTTTGGTGTATTTGCGGATGGTGGCGATTTGGTCTTCCCGCAGGGTATAGGGCGGAATCACGCAGGCGGAGTCGCCCGAATGGATGCCCGCTTCCTCGATATGTTCCATGATGCCGGCGACGACCACTTCTTTGCCGTCGGAGACACAGTCCACATCCACTTCCAGCGCGTCTTCCAGGAAATGGTCGATCAGGATGGGCAGGTTCGGCGCCGCTTCCGCGGCCTTTGCCACAAACTCATCGAGGGAATCTTCGTCATAGACAATTTCCATGGCCCGTCCGCCCAGCACATAAGAAGGCCGTACCACCACCGGGTAACCCACCTTGCGGGCCACCGGCTTGGCTTGTTTGACGTTCATGGCGATGCCGTTATCCGGCTGGCGGATTTTGAGGCGCTTAAGCATGGCCCCGAACAGTTTGCGGTCTTCCGCGATATCGATGGACTCCGGCGAGGTTCCGATAATCGGCACCCCCGCTTTCTTCAGGGGAATGGCCAGTTTCAAAGGCGTCTGCCCGCCGAATTGGACAATGACGCCCTTGGGCTTTTCCCGGTCCACAATGTTCATCACGTCCTCAAAGGTAAGCGGCTCAAAATAAAGCCGGTTGGAGGTGTCGTAGTCGGTGGAGACGGTCTCCGGGTTGTTGTTGACCATAATCACTTCATAGCCGTCTTCCCGCAGGGCGAAGGCCCCGTGCACGCAGCAATAGTCGAACTCAATGCCCTGCCCGATGCGGTTCGGCCCTCCGCCCAGGATCATGATCTTGTTCTGCTTGGTGGGCGCCGATTCCAAATCCTGTCCCGCGAAAGACGACCTTCCCAGTTCGTAAGTGGAATAAAGATAAGGCGTGTAGGCCTCAAACTCGCCGGCGCAGGTATCCACCATCTTATAAACCGGGGTCACCTTGCGGACTTTGCGGTAGCGGCGGATGTCGATTTCTTTGACCCCGCAGAGAAAAGCCAGCTGGGAATCCGAAAAGCCCATGGACTTGGCCCGTCGCAGGAGGTCTTCCGGCAGTTTGGACTTCAGCTTGCCCCTTTTGGCGGTGCTCTTTTCCAGCTCTTTTTCCAGATCCACGATCTGCTTGAGCTCATTTAAGAACCAAGGATCGATGGCGCAGAGTTTGTAAATCTTGTCCACGTCATAACCTTGCCACAAAGCCTGGCGGATAAAGAAATGGCGCTGGGAGGTGGTTTTGCCTAATTGGGCGTTCAACACGTCGTTGGGGATGCGCCCCGGCTTGCGGGCCCCGGTCTTTTTCCAGCTTCCCTGTTTGAATTCCCGGCCGTCCGCCCCATAACCGATGGTCCCCGTTTCCATGGAACGCAGGGCCTTCTGGTAGCTTTCCTTGAAGGTGCGGCCGATGGACATGGTTTCGCCCACGCTCTTCATGGAGGTATTCAGGATATCCTCCGCGTCCGGGAACTTCTCAAAGGTAAACCGGGGGATTTTAGTGACCACATAGTCGATGGACGGTTCAAAGGCCGCCTTGGTATAGCGGGTAATATCATTAAAAAGCTCGTCCAGGGTATAACCCACCGCCAGCTTGGCCGCGATTTTCGCGATGGGAAAGCCCGTGGCTTTGGAAGCCAGGGCCGAGGAGCGGGACACCCGGGGATTCATCTCAATGACGATCATGCGCCCCGTCTTGGGGTCCACGCCGAATTGGATGTTGGAGCCGCCCGTATCCACGCCGATTTCCCGAATACAGGCGATGGAGGCGTCTCTCATGCGCTGGTATTCTTTGTCCGTCAAGGTCTGGGCCGGGGCCACCGTCACGGAGTCCCCGGTGTGGATGCCCATGGGGTCCATATTCTCGATGGAGCAGATGATGACCACGTTGTCTTTGAGGTCCCGCATCACTTCCATCTCATATTCTTTCCAGCCCAGCGCCGACTCTTCCACCAGGCATTGGTGGATCGGCGAAAGATCCAACCCCTTCGAGAGAATCTCCTCGAATTCCTGCCGGTTATAAGCGATACCGCCGCCCGTACCGCCGAGCGTGAAAGCCGGGCGGATGATAAGGGGATAACCGTTTGATTCGCCAAAACCCAGCCCGTCTTCTAAGGTGGTCACAATGAGCGACTTGGGAAGATCCAGCCCAATTCTCAGCATGGCTTCTTTAAAGAGCTGGCGGTCTTCCGCTTTCTTGATGGCCGCTAAGTTGGCGCCAATGAGTTCCACCTTGAATTCATTCAACACGCCCCGCTCGGCCAAAGCCACCGCGGTGTTCAAGGCCGTCTGGCCGCCCAGCGTCGGCAAAAGCGCGTCCGGCCTTTCTTTCTCAATGATCTTCGCGACCACATCAGGGGTGATGGGTTCCACATAGGTGCGGTGGGCAAACTCCGGGTCCGTCATGATGGTGGCCGGGTTGGAGTTGATCAGGATGACTTCATAGCCCTCTTCTTTAAGCGCCTTACAGCCTTGAGTGCCCGAGTAGTCGAATTCGCAAGCCTGGCCGATAATGATCGGCCCCGCGCCGATGACCATGATTTTTTTAATGTCTGTCCGTTTAGGCATAAATTCCCTTTAAGAAATTTTCAATATCCCTACAACCGCAAGAACTCTTTTGTTATTCCCCGCCCAAAACCCCCGCCGTCTTCTTCGCCATAGCGCTAACCGCCTCTTCTTCCTTCAAGGCGTCCAGGCCTGTTAGGCCCTTTTCGATCATGCGTTTGAAAACCCGGAACAGGTACCGGGAATCATGGGGTCCCGGAGCGGACTCCGGATGGTATTGCACGCTGAAGACCGGCTTGTGCTTCATGGCCATGCCCTCGCTGGTGTTGTCGCTCAGGTTCAAGTGGCTGGACACCACCTCATCGGGGTTCAGGCTCTCCACTTCCACGCAAAAGCCGTGGTTTTGGCTGGTAATCTCGATTTGCTTGTTCATCAGGTTCAGCACCGGCTGGTTGCCGCCCCGGTGGCCGAATTTCATTTTGTAGGTCTTCCCGCCCAGGGCCAGCCCCAGCACCTGGTGTCCCAGGCAGATGCCGAAAACCGGGATGTTGCGGCGGATCAGTTCTTTCATCGTCTCCACCACATAAGGCACGCCCTCCGGATCGCCCGGGCCGTTCGAGAGAAAAACGCCTTTGACGTGGGCGTCAAGAAAAGCTTCCGGCACCGTATCCGCCGGGTAGACCGTCACATCAAACCCCTCGGCCGTCAGGCGCCGCAAAATGTTGTATTTGATGCCGCAATCGATCGCCGCGATCTTGATGCGCGGAGTTTCTTCTTCCAACGCCGTCAGCTTCATCTGCTGTTCACTTCCGAGCTCCCCGCTCCCCACTTCTAACTTGTTCAAGTCGTACGGAAGCTCGGTCCAATGGTAAGGTCTCTCGCAAGTCACTTCTTTCACCAGGTCCCGGCCCACCAGCCCCAGGCTGGCCTTGGCCTGCTTCACCAGCTTCTTCGGGTCCAGTTCGGTGGTCGAAAGCACGCCCTTCTTGGCGCCATGCCGGCGTAAATGGGAAGTCAAAGCCCGGGTATCCAGGCCCTCGATACCGATAATGTTATTTTTTCGGAGGTACTCTGAAAGGGTGGTGTTCATCCGGTAGTTGGAAGGGTGCTTGCAATATTCTTTCACGATGAAGCCGGACAAGAAGGGTTTGCGGGATTCCACATCCACCGGATTCACGCCCGTATTGCCGATCATCGGATAAGTCATCGTCACGATTTGGCCCCGGTAGGAAGGGTCCGTCAAAATTTCCTGATACCCCGTCATCGAGGTGTTAAACACCACCTCGCCGAAAGACTTTCCTTCCGCCCCGAAGGCGAGACCTTCAAACCACACGCCGTCTTCGAGTGCCAGGACGGCTTTTTTTAGTTTGCTCTTCATCTATTCATCCCTCAAGTCAGTTAGTAATTAGGAGTTAGAAGTTCGGAGTTTTTAAACCCCTACTTGTTATCCTTTTCTGGTTTTGTACTTTTAGTAATCGCGGATAAAATCCGGTTCAGCTCCTCAACCTCTTTTAAACAGCCTGAATAATCGCAGTTCACCATTTTGGAAGCCTCTAAAAGTCTTAACCAATAACGGGTTTCCCTAGCTTCTTTAAACGAAATCGTCATCTTCGAATGAAACTCTCTTCTCGTCTGGGCCGCCAAAGCTTCCTCAACATTAGCTCCAATGCTTGTCCCGCTCCTGAGCAGTTGCTTCGAAAGAACCACTTCGCCTTTTTTTCGCAGCTCTTGGTAAAGCCTTATGATTCTCAGGGAAAAGTTAAAACTTTTCTCCTGAACAATACTTTTCGAAGCCAACTTTCAACCCCGCCTTTCGCCCATAACTCTTCGCGCCTTTGACCTTAACTTCGAACTCCTAACTCCTCACTTCTAACTTTTCTAACCTAACTCCGCACTCCGAACTTCTAACTATTCTTGGGCCTGGTATTTAATTTCTCCGCTGACAATCGTTGTCGTCGCCCATCCCTTTAAATTCCATCCGTTGAAGGGGGAGTTTTTGCCTTTGCTTTTAAATTCGTTCACATCCACTTTTTTCTCGTTTTGAATGTCGAAGATGGCGATGTCCGCGTCCGCTCCTTCGGATAAGGTTCCCTTATGGATTCCCACAATCTTCGAGGGAGCGACGGTCAGAAGCTCAATGGCCCGGGAGAGGGAAACCACACCCGGCTCCACCAGATGACTGTAGGTCAGGGCAAAGAGGGTTTCCAGCCCCACGATGCCGAAAGCCGCCTCGTCGAACTCGCATTGTTTTTCGGTGGAAGAGTGGGGCGCGTGGTCGGTGGCGATACAGTCGATAATGCCTTCTTTGAGCGCCTTGCGGATGGCCGCCACGTCTTCCTCGCTGCGCAGGGGCGGATTCATTTTAAAGTTCGCGTTGTAGTTCTTGATCGACTTGTCGGAAAGGCTCCAGTAGTGGGGCGCGGTCTCGGCGGTCACCGGAAGGCCCTTCTTTTTGGCCTGGCGCACCAGCTCCACCGAACCCGCCGTGGACATGTGGGCGACATGGAACTTGGCCCCGGTCATCTCCGCCAGCACGATATTGCGGGCCACCATCACGGTTTCGGAGGCCGCCGGAATCCCCCGCAGGCCCATGACCGTGGAGGCTTCCCCCTCGTGCATAACCCCGTTGTTGGAAAGGTGCATATCCTCGCAGTGGTCAATCACCACCAAGTCGTGCATTTTGGCGTATTCCATGACCCGGCGCATCAGCTCGGCGTTCATAATCGGGGCCCCGTCGTCGGATAACCCGACCGCCCCGGCCTTTTTCAGCTCGCCCAATTCGGCCATTTCATTGCCTTCCCGGCGTTTGGAGATACAGCCGATGGGAAACACGTGGCAGTGGCCTTCTTTTTCGGCCTTACTCTTGATGAAGTAAACAATGGCCTGGTCGTCGATGGGCGGGTTGGTGTTGGGCATGCAGGCCACCGAGGTGACCCCCCCGGCTACCGCGGCGAGGGTGCCCGTGGCGATGGTTTCTTTATATTCAAACCCCGGCTCCCGCAAGTGGACATGGATATCGACCAGACCCGGCGTCACGATTTTGCCCTTGGCGTCGATGACTTGGTCCGCTTTAACTTTGAGGCCCTTGCCGACCTTTTGGATTTTTCCGTCCTGGATAAAAACGTCCGCCGGACCATCCACCTGGTTGGCCGGGTCGACCACGTGGCCGTTCTGGATCAAGATGCTTTTGCTCATTTGAAACCTACCCTTTCAATTCGCTCAGCTCACGAGTTAGAAGTGAGGAGTTCGCGGTTAGAAGTTAAAACTTCTCACTCCTAACTCCTAATTCCTAACTGATTGTCGTTTTCTCCCCTTGCAGCAGGTACAACACCGCCATGCGGACCGCCACCCCGTTGGTGACTTGTTCGTCGATCACCGAGGCGGGCCCATCGGCCACCCCGGAAGAGATTTCCACTCCCCGGTTCATCGGCCCCGGGTGCATCACAATGGCGTCCTTCTTCGCCCTTTTCAGGCGCTCAGTGGTAACGCTGTAGAGCATGCTGTACTCGCGGATCGTGGGAAAGAGATTCTTCTTTTGCCGTTCCAGCTGAAGGCGCAGGACATAAACCACGTCGGTGTCTTTGAGGGCCTTGTCCAGATCGTGGAAAACCTCGACGCCCATTTTCTCAATGGCCGAGGGGAGTAAGGTCGGCGGAGCGCAAACCCGAACCTTCGCACCCATCTTGAGCAGTCCGTGAATGTTGGACCGGGCGACCCGGCTGTGGGTGATGTCCCCGACGATCGTGACGGTTAAACCCTCAACCTTGCCCTTGTGCTCGCGCATGGTGAAAAGATCCAGCAGGCCCTGGGTGGGATGCTCATGCGAGCCGTCGCCCGCGTTAATGACCGAGGCGTTCGTTAAGTTCGCCAGCATCTGGGGCACGCCGGAACATTTGTGCCGGACCACCAGGGCGTCGATGGTCATGGACTCCAGGGTTTTTAAAGTGTCAATCAAGGTCTCGCCTTTCACCAGCGAGGAGGAGGCGGTTTGAACAGTCAGAAGATCGGCGCTCAGGCGTTTGGCGGCCAACTCAAAGGAAACCCGAGTACGGGTGGAAGGCTCTTGGAAGAAAAGCACCACCGTGCGGCCCCTCAAGGCCGGCACTTTCTTCACCGACCGGGTCGACACTTCTTTCAAGGATGAGGCCGTATCCAGGATGGTTTGAATTTCACCGGCGGACAGCTCTTCTAAAGTTAAAAGGTCTTTGGATTTCCAGTTCATACCAAAACCTTCTTCACCACAAAGTTCACGAAGTACACAAAGTTTAAAAAAATATTCTTTTCAGAATTCAAAACATTGTCTTGTCGTACTTCGTGAACTTTGTGTACTTCGTGGTTCATATGTTTTCAGCCTCCGCGATGACGACTTCGTCTTCATTGCGAACCGCAGATTGGTTCGATTGGGCTGACAGAAAAGCAGGCGCGCGAGGCGGGCTTCGATGTGAAGACGGGAAAGTTTCCGTTTTTGGGGAACAGCAAGGCTACGATTTTGGGGCAGCACGAGGGGTTCATCAAAGTGGTGGCCGAGGCAAAGTACGGCGAGATCCTTGGCGTTCATGCGATTGG
>CAWKIY010000133.1:0-14309 GCA_963849245.1 candidate division FCPU426 bacterium
CAAACCGCCAAAGCCCTCACCCTGGATGTCACGAACAAGACCGCCATTGAAAAAGCCGTTCAGGAAGGCCTGAAAGCTTTTCGCCGGGTAGATGTACTGGTGAATAACGCCGGTTATGGATTAACGGGGGCGCTGGAAGAAGTGAGTGATAAAGAAATCCGTGATCAATTTGAGACGAATGTATTTGGCTTTTTAAATGTCACCCGGGCCCTGCTCCCCACGCTGCGCCGGCAAAAGTCTGGCCATATCCTGAATGTTTCCTCTCTGGCGGGAAGAATTGGGATGCCGCTGCTGGGCATTTACAACGGCTCCAAGTTCGCGCTGGAAGGCCTGTCGGAATCCATGGCCAACGAATTAAAATCCTTCGGTATCAAGGTCACCATCGTCGAGCCGGGCGGCTTTGCCACGGACTTCTCTACCCGTTCCATCGCCACAGCCCCGCCTCTGCCCGAGTATCAGTTTCTACATGACGAAACGGCGAAATACCGGGTGAACTTTATTTATGGCGATACCGTCACCGGCGTCAAAGTGATTTTAAAAGCCGTGGAAATGGCCGAACCGCCCTTGCGGCTGGTGCTCGGCCCCAACAGTCTTCCCCGGCTGACCCAAAAACTCACGGCTGAGCTGGAATCTTACAAACGGGTAGAGGAACTCTGGCAAGAGTCTGCCGAGAACGGTAAAACCCGCGATAAGCTCTAAGAGGATTACTTCGCGGCGGCGGCTTTCGCGGCCAGCGCGGCAAACTCTTCTTTTCCAAAAGCAGTGCTCAACATTCCCCAACCACCCTCGACGGCCTCCGTCAAAATGACCCAGGTCCGTCCCGCTTGGGAAGGGTCTCGGGAGATTTTGGCGACGATGTCGGTCATTTCTTTCACTACCTGCTTCTGCCCATCCCGGCTCAGTGCCCGAGGGGGGGTGACCACTTGAATCCGCATCGTACGGGCCAAAGCGGTCGCCGCGGTTTGAACGGTTTCAGCGGGCATACGGTGAATATAGGCAGCGGTGTTATTGAGATGGAAAGGCCCCGGAGCCGCGACGCCTTCGGCGCGTAAAACAGCTAACGTAAGCTGCTCACCCAACTGACGGTCCGTCCCTGCTGGAAAAAAATCGGCGGCCGCGTAAACATCGATCATGGGCATAAGAAAACTCCTTAGTTTTTTTAATGGCTGAACCATTATACTTTCTTCAAGATCGGCCGAAAGATTACAAGTTTGTAAGTTTCCGGGAGACGGTAATGAAATTAAAAAGTCTTGGCACACTTAAAGCATCGAAACCAAAACTTCCCGCTCGAAAAGAGCAATCGACCCGTTTCGAAAATGAAACCGCCCTCAAAAAAGTCTGTCCCCTTTCCGCCTCGATGAAAGCCATCGGCGGACAATGGAAAATAATCCTTCTCTGGTATATCCATCTGGGTTGCACCCGGTTTGCTGCTCTTCAGAAAGCCATCCCCGGCGGCATTTCGGACAAAATCCTCTATGAGCAGTTAACCCAGCTGCAGATCTACGGCCTGATTAAGAAGAATAAGGACTTGTCTTACGCCCTAACCAAGGCGGGCAACGCCATCTGCCCGCACTTGAAAGCGCTCAACCAATGGAGCAGCGACCATGGCAAGGGCGCCTGGTTATAACTGGCTGACCCCGCCGTCCACGTAAAGCTCCGCGCCAATCACATAAGAGGCTTCGTCGGAAAGCAGATAAGCCACCGCGCCGGCGACTTCTTCCGGCGTTCCAAAACGCTTCGCGGGAACACCCTGCGCACGGGCTTCTATTCCTGCCGCGTCCACTCCCCCCCAAATCGGGGTTTCAATCGGCCCCGGGCTGACCACATTCACCCGGACTTCCTGTTCCAGCAAATAAGCTGAAAAAGTGCGGGCCATGGAACGGACCGCCGCCTTCGTCGCGCCGTAAACCGCCATGGGAACCGAACCCTTGGTATCCGCCACAGAAGCGTTCAACACCACATGGGCACCTTTCGAAAAAAGCGGAATCGCTTTTTGAAGCGTAAAGAAAGTTCCTTTGATGTTGGTCGCCATTAAGGCATCGACCGTGGCTTCGGTAACCTGTTCAATCGGCCCCATGACCGCGATACCCGCATTGGCGAACAACCCGTCCAAATGGCCGTATTTGGTTTTAATTTCCGCGTAAAGCGCCTCAATATCCGAAGCCTTGGCGATATCCGCCACAATCCCGTGGGCTTTACTTCCTATTTCTTGAACCGCCTTCTTCAACTTTTCAGCGTCCCGACCCGTGATAATGACCGTGCCGCCTTCACCCGCCAAACGTTTGGCTGCGGCTAAACCGATCCCGCTGTTCCCGCCCGTAATCAAAATCACTTTATTTTCGAAACGATCCTTTGCCATAACCCGCCTCCTTGAATTAAATCTCTTTACTTTTTAGAGAACCCAGTTCGATTTCATTTTGGCCAGCTGATGTTTTTTGTGCCCGTCATAAACCGAAGCGATCCGGGAAACCATATTGTCGCGGCGCCTCATTAAATCCTTTACTTCTTTCATCGCGCGGTCGCAATCCGTTTTAGTCGTGTTTCCTGTTTCTAACGAATGATTTAGGCTCATCGTTTCCTCCTTTTTCCGATCAGTGTCCAGCCGCCGCTCCCGCGGGAACTTTGGCCTTCTGAACAAAAGCAATTAAAACCACACTGACATAAAACATAAGCCCAATCGCTAAAAAACAATCGCTATAAGCCATCACGAAAGCTTCCCGGTTCACCGTGCTAAAAATCGTAGCCACCGCTTGATGCAGATTCTCCCCCGTGGAACGGGACGCTAAAAAGCCGGCTCGGTTAGCCAGTTGCTCCTGGGCGCCCGGCGAAAAACGGCTGGTGGCCTCGGCAATACGGGTGAAATGCAGATGGTAGCGGTTATTGAGAACCGCCCCCAAAACCCCGATTCCGATCGAGCCTCCCAGGTTGCGCATCATATTAAAGAGCCCCGAAGCCGAACCCACTTCCGCCGGCTCCATACCCGTATAAGCCAGGTTCGACATGCAGGTAATAATGAAGGGCTGGCCCAAAGCCCGGACCACTTGGGACCATAAAAACTGGTCATAACCCCAGTCTTTGGTCAAACCCGTGTTCATAAAAGCGCTGGTGCCGAAAAGTAGAAATCCGATCCCCGCTAAAATGCGGTTATCAAAGCGTTTCACCAGCGCGGGCAAAATGGGGATGATCAAAAGCTGGGGAATGCCTGACCACATGATGATGGACCCGATCTGCGTAGCGTCAAAGCGCTCAATCTGCGCCAAAAAAAGCGGCAGTATAAAGATGGAACCATAGACCCCGAACCCAAAAGCCAGGGCCCCCAAATTGACCAGTAAAAAATTGCGGCGCAATAAGAGCCGGATATTAATAAAAGGCTTTGGATTTTTGATCTCCACCAAAAGAAAAACAACCGAGGCCGATACACACAGGACCGTCAGATAAAGAATTAGATTTGACCCAAACCAGTCCTTGCGAACCCCTTCTTCCAGCACCACCGTAAGGCTTCCGAGAGCCGTTCCCATGGAAACAATTCCCCACCAATCGCCCTGGGGAAGCAGATCTAACTTCAAGGGGCTCTTATCCAACCCGTAGGCCACTAAAAACATCAGCAGGATGCCCGGAACCAGATTGATGTAAAAAATAGCGGGCCAGGCGTAGTTCACCGTCAACCACCCGCCGATAGTCGGCCCAATGCAGGGAGCAAATGTCGCTGACAGGCTGAAGAGCGACAGTCCTAGGGGTTTCTGGCCCGCTGGCAGATTGGTAAGAATGATCGTAACCGCCAAAGGAATAAGCACTCCGCCCGAAAAGCCCTGAACGACCCGGAAGAAGATCATGGCGGGCAGGCTATGGGCGACCCCGCAAAGCATGGAGGCCGCGATAAAAACTCCCGCGCTCCAAAGCAGATACCGGCGCAGGCCGAAGACTTGGCTGAGCCAGCCCGTGAGGGGAATGACCACAATTTCAGCCACGAGGTAGGCGGTGGAAATCCAGGCGCCCTCATCCAGAGTGGCGTTAAGCCCTCCCTGGATATCCTGCAAAGAAGCGTTGGTGATGGAGATATCCAGGATGGCCATAAAGGAACCCAACAGGGACCCGATCACCGCGATCCATTGTTTGAAACTGGCTTTTTCGTTCATAATTTGAAACTCAATTCAGATAAATTTTAGCTTCAACCGACAAGCCCGAAACGATGCGGTCTTCATACCCTTGAATGGATTCGGGTGTGAAATGAATCCGTACCGGCACCCTTTGGACAATCTTGGTGAAGTTGCCCGTGGCATTTTCCGGAGGAATCAAGGCGAAAGTCGCGCCGGTTCCGGGGGCGAAGCTTTCAAGAGTGCCCTCGAATTTTTTACCGCCGATGGAATCAATCTTGATCTCGCATCTTTGGCCGATGCTCATCTTTTTGAGCTGGGTTTCTTTAAAGTTCGCCACGATCCAAGGCGTCCGGGAATCCACAAAAGCTAATAAAGGCTGACCCGGGCTTACCACCATCCCAGCCTCCACTAATTTTTTACCCACGATGCCGTCCGCGGGGGCCCGCAGTTCCGTAAAGCTCAAATTCAACCGCGCTTGGGTCACTTGGGATTGAAGCTCATCCCTTTTCTTTTGGAGTTCCAGAACTTTCGTCGCGTTGTCATCCCGATATTGTTCCGTCACCGCCTGCTCGATAAAGAGGCTGGAAGCTCTCTGATAATCTTTCTTCGCCAACTTCAAGGAAGCCTCTACGCCGCCCAATTCCGCTTGAAGACGGTTCAAGGCGTTTTGATAGTCCCGGGGATCGATCCGCACGAGCACCTGATCTTTTTTAACTTTATAATTTTCTTCCACGAGAACTTCAGTCACCAATCCCGCCACTTTGGGGGAAAGCGTGGCCACATGCGCTTCCGTATAAGCGTTATCCGTACTCTCGTAATGGGAAGTTTGAATCCACAAGAATGTTCCAAAGATCAAAACCGCCGCCACGCCCAATCCAATACTCACTTTGCTTTTGATGATTTTCATGACTTAAGCCCTCTCTTTTCATTAACCTACTAGTTGGTAGGTATTTGAACTAAATTTTTTACTTCTTAACCATTTCCTTAATCTGATCAATCACCGTCTGGTAATAGGCGGGTTTTTCCTGAAGACGGGCAATTTGCAAAGCGCCTTGTACTGCGGACTGGATAAAAATCGCCTGGTCTTCCACGCCTTGACTGCCTTTAAAATCCCCGGATTTCCGCCCGGCTTCCAGGGTTTTCATCAGCCACTGCCGGCGGATCAGTTGAAATTCCTCAACCTTCTTTCGCACTTTCGGGGGAAGGGTATTCCACTCCGCGCTGAAAATGCCTGTCAAACAGATGCGGTCCTTATGCTTGGCCCAGACCCCCATGGACTCCCAATATTGTTCCAGCTTTTCCGAGGGAGTTAGGGTAGCCGCTAACGAGGCAGTCCAATCCGCAAAACGGGCCTTGGCCGCTTCCATCACTTCCGCCCCCAAATCTTCTTTGGAATGGTAGTGGTGATGGATACTGGCCTTTTGAATCTTTAAACGGTCCGAGATGTCTTGGTAACTGAAGGCGTTATAGCCCCGCACTTGGATAAACTCCTGGGCCAGGTTCAAAATGTTTTGTTTTGTATCTGTCTTTTCCATAAACTGCCTCCGGTAAAAACAATCCTACTAGTAGGTAGTTAATCTGTCAATCTATATTTTAAAATTTCTTCATGTTAGCTTTAACCCACGGAAAGGACGGTTTATATGAAATCCTCAGCCAAACCCGTTTATGTCTTAGGCAGCGCCCGGGTCCCCTTTGTGAAAAGCCAAACCCATTACGCCAACGTTTCCCGCAAAGACTTGATGATCGCCTCCCTCCATGAGCTGGTTAAAAAATTTAAACTTCAAAATCAGTTGCTGGGCGATGTAGCCCTGGGCGCGGTGATCAACAGCGCCTCAGACTATAACCTGGCCCGGGAATGCGTTTTATCCACCGGGCTGGACCCCAATACGCCCGCCTACAATGTGCAAAGAGCCTGCGGTACCAGTTTGGAAACCGCCTGGCAGATTGCCCTCAAGGCCCACACGGGTGCCATTGATCTGGGCATCGCGGCGGGTGTGGACACCAACAGCGACCTGCCGATTGAAGTCTCGGACGGAATGAAAAAAATATTGCTGGGGCTGAATCGCGCCCGGACGCTCGGGCAAAAGTTAAAAGCACTCAGCGGCTTTTCTTTCAAGGATATTAAACCCCAACTACCCGCCGTTCAGGAACCCCGTACCCTTTTATCTATGGGACAGCATTGCGAGCTCATGGTTAAGGAATGGAAAATTTCTCGGGAGGCCCAGGATGAGTTGGCACTAGCCAGCCACACCAACGGGGCCAAAGCCTATAAAGAGGGATTTTTTAACGACCTGGTTTATCCCTTTCAGGGTTTAACCCAAGACGGCACCCTGCGGGCGGATACTTCTTTGGAAAAGCTGGCCAAATTGAGACCCGCCTTTGATCCCCAAGCCGGAAGCCTCACCGCTGGTAACAGCTCGCCCTTAACCGACGGCTCGGCCGCCCTCCTTATCGGCAATGAGGATGGCGCGAATAAAATCGGCGCCAAACCCTTAGCGCGGATCGTGGATGTTCAAACCGCCGCGGTGGACTTTGTGCATGGCGCGGGCCTCTTAATGGCGCCGACCAAGGCCGTTTCCCAATTGCTCACCCGCAATCATCTGACCTTTCAGGACTTTGATTATTTCGAAATTCACGAGGCCTTCGCGGGCCAGGTGCTTTGCAACCTCATGGCCTGGGAAACTGAAAGCTATTGCAAAGAGGTTCTCGGCCGAAGCTCCGCGATCGGCTCTCTTGACCGGAAAAAATTAAACGTCACCGGCAGCAGCATCGCCATGGGCCACCCCTTCGCGGCCACGGGCGCGCGCATCACCGGCACCCTGGCCAAACTGCTTTCCAGCGGCGGAAAGAAACGGGGTCTCATTTCCATCTGTACCGCCGGCGGAATGGGCATCGCGGCGGTATTGGAATCGGTTTAAATCGAAGGCTCGGGGAGAGACGACATGGGACAAAGCGTCGAGAGGAAAATGCGCGGACTTTTCTTTGAGAAAACTGGAGACCTCTCAAATCTTCAATTAGCGAACCTCCCTCTTCCGGTCCCCGCGGCAGGCGAGGCTTTAGTCCAAGTCAAAGCCGCCGCCATTAATCCCAGCGACGTTAAGAATATCCTGGGTAAATTTCCTCTCACTACTCTGCCCCGGGTGCCGGGCCGGGATTTTTCAGGGGTCGTATTGAAAGGACCTTCCTCCCTCCTAGGTCGGGAGGTTTTTGGGGCCGGGGAAACCCTGGGGTTTACCCGCGATGGAAGCCACGCGGAAATGATGGTTATCCCCGCGGAAGCCTTAGCCTTGAAACCATCTTCCTTTTCCCACGCCCAGGCCGCCGCCCTAGGCGTATCTTTCTTAACCGCCTGGCAAAGCGTTATCAATGCCGGACAGCTTCAGCCCGGTGAAACCATTTTGATTATTGGAGCCGGCGGAGCCGTAGGGTCCGCCGCGGTCCAATTGGCCAAAGCCCAAGGAGCCCGGGTTTTGGGAACCCTTTCCAAAGCCGCTAACCGGTCCCGTTCAGCCCATGTCCCCGTGGATGAGTGGATCGCCCTGGATGAGAAAAACCTGACGGAAGCGGTGTTGGAACTGACCGCCGGCAAAGGAGCCCCTCTGGTGTTTGATACGGTCGGCGGACCTCTTTTTGAGGCCGGTTTGAAAAGCCTGGCCCTCAGGGGGCGCCAAGTTTGTATCGCCTCCGTCGGTGACCCACGCGTGAGTTTCAACCTGGTGGACTTCTATCACAGGGAAGGAACTTTAAAGGGAATCGACTCGCTTAAGCTGTCTTTCGCCGAAAGCGGCGAGATTCTCCGCCAGTTGGTCCCCCTGATTGAGGCTGGGAAAATCACTAAACCGATGGTGGAAGAAATAGCGCTCGATCAAGCCCTTCAAGCTTACGAAAAAGTTTTAGCGGGGTCTTCTTCCGCCAAACAAGTCATTGTGTTCTAACGGTCACCTTCACGTTATCGTCCCATTTGGAACCAGTGAATTAGGCCTGTTGAAAGGTCTCTTGAATGACCCGGCTTAACGCCTGCGCCGCCGGGGAAAGTTTGGATCTTTTTCGCCAGGCTAAGCACAAAGTACGCGACGCCTGGGGTTGGGAGAGCTCCACATAGGAAACTTTAGGAACTTTCGCCACCATACGGGGAACCAGGCTAAAACCCAGTCCTGCCGCCACTAAGGCCTGCACCGTCTCAATCCCGTCGCTCTCAAACACCACCTGCGGCGTCAGTCCCGCTTTGCGGAAAAGCTCCAAGGTAATTTGACGAAAACCATGGCCCGGTTTCATCAGAATAAAGGGTTCCCCCGCCATTTGCTTGAGGGCCAAACTGCTCTTCTGAGAGAACGCGTGATGGGGCGGTAAAGCTAACAGCAGGTCTTCTTTTAATAAGACGATATGCTCTAACGACGGCTTCAAGCCCGCCTCGTCCACAATCGCCAGTTCCACCTCGCCCTGTTCCAAATTGCGGGCCAGTCCCGGAGAGGACTCTTCTTTCAGTTGAACCGATATTTGGGGATAGCTTTTGCGAAAAGTGATGAGAATCTGGGGTAAAACATGCGCGCCGGTTGTGGGCAGACAACCCAGTGTGACGGACCCCATCGTAAGGCCGGAAAGGGCTTCGGTTTCTTTCTGGATCGACTGCATCTCGCTCCAGATCGCGTTGGCCCGGGGCAAAAACAATTCCCCCCGCGCGGTGAGCGTCACCCCTTTTTTAGTCCGTTCAAAAAGGGCCCCGCCCATTTCTTCTTCCAGCTTGGCAATTTGAATGCTTAAAGAGGGCTGGGACACGTTGCACTGCTTCGCCGCCTGGGTAAAGCGGCCGGTTTGGGCGACCGCTAAAAAGTAGCGAAGCTGGTGTGTCTCCATTTAGAGCTTTCGAAGAATAAGGGAGCCGTTCGTTCCGCCGAATCCAAAACTGTTGGAAAGAACATAGATGAGCTCCGCCTTTTGGGCTTTGAGCGGCACAAAGTTTAATCCTAAGGCCGCGCAGGCCGGATCCAGATTTTGTAAATGGGCGGTGGGGGGAAGGATTTGATCTCTCAGCGCCAGCAGACAAAAAAGCGCTTCGGTGGCTCCCGCCGCGCCCAGCATGTGGCCCGTCATGGACTTGGTCGAGGAAACCGCCAAAGGTGTTTTTCTTCCTTGGCCCAAAACCTGGGCGATACCCGCCGCTTCTTGCGCGTCGCCCGCGGGGGTGGAGGTCGCGTGGGCGTTCACATAGTCGATTTGCTGGGGCGTGATGTCCGCTTCCCGCAGGGCGAGCTGCATGGCCCGGCTGGCGCCTTCCGCCCCTGGCGAGGGGGACGTCAGGTGGTAAGCGTCCGAGGTCGCTCCATAGCCGACGACTTCCCCATAAATTTTGGCGCCGCGCTTTTTGGCTCTCTCATATTCTTCCAATACCAAAACCGTCGCGCCCTCGCCCATGACGAAACCGTCCCGGTCCGCGTCGAAAGGACGGGAAGCCGTGGCTGGAGAATCATTGCGCTGGGACAAAGCCTTCATCGCGGCGAATCCGCCGATACCCAACTCGCAAATCACGGACTCGGACCCGCCAGCCAGCATCACGTCCGCCTCACCCCGTTGAATGGTGCGGAAAGACTCGCCGATCGAATGGGCGCTGGTGGCGCAGGCGGTCACGTTGCAATGGTTGGGCCCCTTCAGGTTTAAAAGGAGGCTGAGCTGGCCGGAGGCGATATTCGCGACCACTTGCAGAATGAAGAAGGGTGTAATGCGGCGGTAGCCCTTTTCAAGATAGTCATCATGCACCGACTGGATTTCAGGCAGACCGCCCATACCGACACCCACGTTAACGCCTAGGCGCTCCGCGGGAATTCCTTCGCGGACCTCATCTAATCCTGAGTCGATATAAGCCTGCATCCCCGCGTAAACGCCTAGAAGGGCGTAGCGGCCAAAACGGCGGACATCTTTATTAGGAATCGCCTGGGTCAGGGGTTCCCGGTCCGCGGCGATTTTGAGCGGCTTTTCAAAAGGCCGGGTCACGTCAAAGTTCTTCACTTCTCCCGCGAAGGTCACGGGACAGTTGGCCGTGTCATAAAGGGTGATGGGCCCAATGCCGGACTCCGCGGCAAGGATCTTTTTCCAGCTTCCCTCCACCGTATCTCCCAGGGGATTGGCTGTGCCGACGCCGGTAACCACGACTCTTCGCTTTTCCATTAAAACCCTTCCTGTTAAAAGACTTTGAACAACAAGCCCGCAATTATAGGTAAATCCCCACCGCCAAAGTACCCCGCCATTAAAACTCTTTCGTAAGACCTCAATACAAGGCTAAAAACGACATACATATAGTTAATAACTATATGTATTATAGAAACTATATCTTTTACAAATAATACTTCAGACTCTATATTTTCTCCATTACATCAACCGGCTCTGCCGTTTAACGAGGTTTATATGTCTAAAGGAACACTGTACGACAAAGTTTGGAGCGCCCATGTGGTGGAAAAACTGCCCACCGGCCAATATCAGCTTTTCATCGGCCTGCATCTGATTCACGAAGTCACCAGCCCCCAAGCGTTTGACATGATCGCCGAAAAGGGTTTGAAGGTTGCTTATCCCAGCCGCACCTTCGCCACCGTCGACCATATTGTACCGACCAAAAGCCAGGCCCGTCCCTTCCAGGACAACGAAGCCGAGCAAATGATGGAAGCAATTGAGAAGAACGTGAAAAACTTCGGCGTCTCCTTCTTCGACTTTAAATCGGGTAAACAGGGCATCGTGCATATCGTCGGGCCCGAAAATGGGCTGACCCAGCCGGGCATGACGATCGCTTGCGGCGATTCCCACACCTCCACTCACGGTGCCTTCGGTACTCTGGCATTCGGTATCGGCACCACTCAGGTGCGCGATGTTCTGGCGACCCAGTGCTTATCCATGGACGCTCTGAAAGTCCGCCGCGTGAACGTGACCGGTAAATTAAAGCCGGGCGTCACCGCGAAGGATGTCACCCTCTATATCATTCAGAAGCTGGGCGTGAAGGGCGGCATTGGCTACGCTTACGAATACGGCGGAGACGTGTTTGACGCCATGACCATGGAAGAGCGCATGACCGTTTGCAACATGGCCATCGAGGGCGGCGCCCGTATTGGTTACGTGAACCCCGATCAAACGACCTTTGATTATTTAAAAGGCCGACCTTACTCCCCCGCCGCGGACAAGTGGGACAAAGCGGTGACTTATTGGAAGTCCATCGCCTCGGACAAAGACGCGGTCTACGACGATGTCGTCACCTTTAAGGGCGAGGACATTGAGCCGATTGTCACTTGGGGTATCACGCCCGATCAATCTGTCGGCGTGAACGACAAATTACCGGCCGTCGCTTCTTTCTCGGCGGACGAAGTCAAAACCGTCGAACTGGCTTACAAGCATATGGAACTCAAGCCGGGCCAATCTATCAAGGGCACACCGATCAACGTGGCATTCATCGGCAGCTGCACCAATGGGCGCATCTCAGACTTGCGCGAAGCCGCGAAAGTCGCCAAGGGCCGCCAGGTTTCGAAATCGGTCCGCGCCTTTGTGGTACCGGGCTCCCAACAGGTGAAAGCCCAGGCCGAAAAAGAAGGGCTGGATAAAATTTTCACCGCCGCGGGTTTTGAATGGCGTGAGGCAGGCTGTTCCATGTGTCTGGCCATGAACCCCGACAAACTGCAGGGCAATGAGATTTCCGCTTCGTCCTCGAACCGTAATTTCATCGGCCGTCAGGGCAGCAAAACAGGAAGAACCATGTTGATGAGCCCGGCCATGGTGGCCGCGGCGGCAATCGAAGGCAAAGTCGCCGATATCCGGGAATTATTAAAAACATCTTGAACCACAAAGGTCACAAAAAGCACAAAGTTTTAACCGGTTTTAAAATTTAATAAATAGTGAATTCACTTAGTGCTCTTCGTGTACTTCGTGGTTCAATTTCGGAGGTTTAAAGTGAGCAAGATCAATCAAATTGAGGGCAAAGCGGTACCAGTCGAGGGCAATGACATTGATACGGACCGAATTATTCCCGCCCGATATTTAAAAGAGATTACTTTTACCAATATGGGCAAGTATCCTTTTTACGACGAGCGTTTTGACGCCGAGGGCAAACCCAAGGGTCATCCTTTTGATCTAGCTCAGTTTCAGGGCGCTCATCTCTTGTTCGTGAACCAGAACTTCGGCTGCGGCTCCTCGCGGGAACACGCTCCCCAATCGCTGATGCGCTGGGGCGTAAGGGCCATCATCGGCGAGTCCTTCGCGGAAATTTTCGCGGGCAACTGCACCATGCTGGGTATCCCCACGGCCACCGTCAGCCAGGTGGATATGCAAAAACTACAGGCCCTAGCGAAAGAAAAGCCGAGCACCCATTTCACTTTGGATCTGGATAAAAAAGTGCTTCTGGCCGACGGCAAAGAGCACTTGAAGTTCGACATCCACGAATCCAAGCGCAACGCTCTGGTCAATGGCACCTGGGATACCACGGGAATTCTGTTAGCCAACGCGGGTAAAACCGCCGAGGTCGCCAAGAAGCTGCCTTACGTTTCAGGATTCTAAGAAGGAGAAACGATGAGTCCGCAAACCGCCCTTTGTCTTGGCATCTTCCTAGCCTTCGGTATCTACATGGCCTGGGCCGCCTCGAAGGTGAAAAAAGTCTCCAAGCGGCAGTCCTACTGGGACCGGGCGGTGCATGTGGTGATGCTCATTCTCTCCTTCACCACACCCTTTGCCCGTTTTGGGGATTTGCCCTTGGCGGGTTTCCCGCTCACATCCAATATCCCTGCCATCGCTTGGCTGGGTGTGGCCGTCTGCGCGGCCGGAATGGGCTTCTGCTTTTGGGCCCGTCATACCCTGGGTTCCAATTGGAGCGGTATGGTTACCGTGAAGAAGGGCCATGAGCTGATCCAAGCCGGGCCTTATGGACTCACCCGCCATCCCATGTACACCGGCATCCTAACCGGCCTCTTCGGGGTGGCCCTCACCACCGGCGCCGCGGGTAATTTTTTTGGTCCCGCACTCCTTCTTTTTGCTTTCCTGCGCAAAATGAAAGTGGAAGAAACCTACATGACTCAGCATTTCGGCAAACGTTATATCAGCTACGCCAAAAAGGTGAAAAGATTGGTTCCCTTTATTTATTGATCCCGCGGAGACGGCCATGGCCCAACAAACCTGGAATAGCCAAGAGTACGATCAAAACGCCCGCTTCGTGACGAATTTAGGCGCGGGCGTGATGGATCTTCTCGCTCCCCAATCGGGGGAGCGGATTTTAGATCTGGGCTGTGGGGACGGAATCCAGGCGAAGCAGTTGATGGACCGGAGATGTTTCGTGGTCGGAGTGGACGCCAGTGACAGCTTTGTTCAAAGTGCCAAAGAGCTGGGAATCGATGCCCGCCTCATGGACGGCCAAGCCCTCACTTTCCAGGAAGAATTCGACGCGGTGTTCAGCAACGCCGCTCTCCACTGGATGAAACAAAAAGAAAAAGTCGTCGAGGGAGTTTACCGGGCGCTCAAACCCGGCGGCCGCTTTGTGGCAGAGATGGGCGGCAAAGGCAATATCGATACCATTGAAACCGCGACCCGCCAGGCGCTGCGAAAACGCGGGCTCTTAGGAAAAGTTTCCGACCCCAATTTTTATCCCTCAACGGAGGAATACCAGGCTCTTTTAGAGCGGTACGGTTTTCAAGTAACGTCGATCCAGCTCTTTGCCCGGCCCACTCCCCTGCCGGGAGATATCAAAGCCTGGCTTCAAACTTTTCGAAAAAGCTATTTAGCGGAGTTAAATCCGGTAGCAGTTCCCGAGTTCTTGGAGGAAATTCAAGAAGCGGTGCGGCCCCAGCTTTGCGACGCCCAAGGCCGATGGACCGCTGATTATGTAAGACTTCGGTTTTCCGCGTGGAAGCCGGTTTAAATTTAGTTCGAGGGCTTCATGATGTGCAGCACCGGACCTTTTCCAATCTTGCGCAGGGGAAAATAAACCAGGTGGGTCGCGGAATTCACTTCCACTGAATGGGCGTTTTCCCCGACGGGAAAATCCGCGATCTTCTCGACCTTTTGATCTTTCACTTTAAAAATGGAAACAATCCCCGATTCGCAGGCCGCATAAAGATAGCCAAGGGCGTTATCAAAAGCCAAAACATCCGGTTCTTTTCCAACCTCAAAGTTGCCCGTTTCCTTCATCTGATTCAAATCAAAGGTCACTAATTTGGCGTCCGCGTCACAGGCGATAAAGGCCAGGCGCGAGGC
>CAWKIY010000134.1:0-24344 GCA_963849245.1 candidate division FCPU426 bacterium
GCCAAGCAATACGATCCCAAAAGCACAATCCGAATCTCAACTGCTCTGCGGACAGAGTCGCGGCCGTCACCACTTCTGGGCCAGTGCCATCTTCGCGAAAGAGCGGCACGAGCATGATGCCCCACCCGCCTTTAGGTCGCTTCCCATAACTTGGTTCTGATAGTTTTCGTCGTCGACTCTCACCCATCATTCAGTCCTGTTCAATGCATTGCGGGAAAAATGTAGGTGCTAACCGGATTATGTATCGTTGGAAGCTGCGGTCGGACTCAGCCTGAAGCAGCGCAAAAAAGGAACGACGAGACGGCGGCGCCCGCGGCGCCCGCCGCGCGGATTGCCGGCATGTCGGCAGGGCCGACCCCGCCGATCACCCAGCGGGCAAACCGGCGAGTTCCGCCACGAGCCTTGTGACGCCCTCGATCCCGATGACGGCGGACAAGGCGCGCTTGGTCGCCGTGAAGTGCAGTGGGCCGACGCCCGCGTAATCTAAGCAGCCCGACGCCTTGGCGCGCAGGGCGTCGTCAGACGTGTTGACGGTGCCTCCGATGAGGAACGAGGGGCCGAGGATGCGCCTCGCCTCCTGCCAGGCCGCATCGAGCTTTCCGAGATGCACGCCGTCGGCGCCGGACTTCATCGCGATGTCGACGCTGTCGTTCACGATAAGGATCGCGCCGTGCGCGTGGCACGCTTGCGCGCAGGCCTTTGCCTCCGCGAGCCACGCGGCCTCGCCCGCCTCCTTCATCCGCAGCTGGATCCATGTCGCCCCCGCGGCGCACAGGCGCGCGGCCTGGACGGAGGGAGGGTAACGGGACCGTCCGTTAGCGGAGATGTTTCGAGTAGTCCGGGGGCGGGCGCGAATATTTCGCTGCCTGGGATATCAGTAGCCGCCGGGGGGTCTGTTGAGAACCTAGGCGGAGGCGTCAATGTGAAAGCGAAGGCTAAGGGGAAAGGTGGGCTCTTCGGACATGGCAAGCCTAAGAAGTCTCACTCGAAGGAAAACGTCGATGTAAGCATGGAATCGGAAGGAGGAGGAGAGGCACACGTGGCTGCACACCCGGAGGGAGGATTCGGAGTTCGTCACGAAGTGAAACACAAGCGACACGTCATCGAAGAAATCATCATTGAGGACAGCGATAAGTATTATGAGAATCAGGAAAAACGTCCCAGAACTCTCCCCAGAAAAGCCAAGAAAGCGAAAGCGAACATCGAGATTACTCCGACTGGTGAACGCAGAAGGAGTACGGGAGAAGTCGAGCCGATGGACGTTGGAGCGGCCGGAACTGGTTCCGTTCAAAACGTCTCAACCCAGCAAGTCACTTTCATGGTCGAATACGAACCGCCGAATGCAAAAGCGGGAGTAAAATTCCCATCGGTGCCTAAAGTCGGAAAGGATTTTCACCTTTTCGGCAAGAAGCCAGATATTGGAGCCGACGTGGGCGCGTCGGCCGAAGCCAAACTAAAAAGACCTCATCAAGAAGAAGTCGTTGTCTTTGACGGGGAATTTAGCACGGATTCCTTACAGCGCAAAAAGGCGCCTTTTGGTAAACGCGTCGATGTGCACGGCGAAAGTGTCACTGGAACGCTTGAGGGCGATGCTGGAATAAAGGCGCCTCATGGAAAGGGCAAGATAGAAGCAGGAATATCTGGCAGCTTGCCTGAATTCAAGTTTAAAAGTGGCCGGCAGGAAGAAGTTGTTGTGGACGACACACATTTGCATGCGGATAAGAACTCGCCCGGCTGGATGGGATCTTTGAAATTTTCTGGCAGGCTTCCGTCGGCAAATATTAGTCTCGGACAGGCGGCAGGTTCTGCGGAGCAAGTTGATCTAAAGAAGTCAACTGGCAGCCTCGCGTCCAGCAATTCAGAAACCATTACGTACGTCGTTACGTCCGATCTTCCGGGCGGCACACATTTACGCGGAGAAACAAAAAACGCCGAAAGGCAAAGAAAACCGCTGGGGCGTTTTCGGTAAGAAAAATTCAAGAAAGATCTTCCAGCTGGTGACGTGTCTGGGCAGGTTCATGTGAGGAAACACATTCAAGAGGAGGTGATCGTTGGCGGACAACAGCACTACACGGAAGACCAAGGCAAGCCAATCGAGGCCTCTGAAAAGCTTCCAGCAGCAACCTTCAATATCGAGCTCACCAAGCCAGATGTCAGCATAACGACACCCAAGATCGACGTTAAGCCATCAGCCGGGGGCTCAATTACATACGAAGTGGAACAGCCGAAGATCGAAATTAGTGGCAAGGAGAAGGATCGAAAGTGGAACCTCTTTGGCAAAAGGTCCGGCGAGTACAACATGAATCCAGAATTGCCTGATATACCGCCGGTGAAGCTTACCGGTCGCCTGAATGTGGATGGAACGGATCCTGGCATACAAGCAGGATATGCGGGCGGAGATCCGAAATTGCGCGCCGATATCAAGGCAACCGATGACGTGCGACTGAAGATGGAAGGGGAACAAAAGAAATCGTTTGGCCTTCCATCGGTAAAACTCGGCTTTCAACAGGAATTGGAGCTTCCAAGTTTCCACGCGGGTTTCTCATTCGCGGATCCAAATGCGCCTAATGCGAATGTCGAAAACGGCATCAAGGGTGATCAGCGTGTTGAATTAACGAACGGAAGTCACGGACTTGAAGCGTATCTCGAGCAGAATATGGAGCAGAAAACGACGCGTCGAATCATCGACGTATCCGGAGGCAATCATCAGCACAAGCACGCCGAAACACAAAACTCCCGGATTTTCCGCTCACTACACCATCGATTCTTCCGTGCGATCGACATCCACCACGAAGGACGACTTTACTCTGGAACGCAAAGACGGCACTTCGAGAGGCGAACGGCCGAGAAGCTACCTCATGCCCGACGCGAGATTCGATCTTTCCGGTCCTCGTTCGCTCGACAACACCCTCGACAGTTCCGGGAGCCATCAGTATCTCTCGCGCATGTACTCGCCGGGCGACTTCAGTTTCGACGGAACCCTACGCGCCGCGGCGGCGCAGTCGCGTCCTCTCTCCGCCGCCGATTCCACGTCCGCCGCCGACGGGTCGATGACGTCGCTGCCGCATTTCGTCGTGATTGCGATCCCAACGCTGTTCCCAAGTGGCCCGGGAAACCTCCCAGCTTGTCGCGGTGAATAACCAGCAGATTTCCGAAGGCCTTAAACAAAGCGAGGCAGCGGGAAGGGCGATCGGCCAAACCGGAGAGAAAACCAAGCGAACCGCGGATCTTTTGGGCGTCGTGGAAGAAGGCCTTAAGGACCAGGCTAAGGGTTTGAAGGAAATTCATTCCTTGGTTGGACAAGCGGAAAGGGAAGCTTATCAAAACAGCGCTTCCGGGGAAAAAATGGGGGCGATAGGACTTCATTTCACCCAGCAAGTTGAAGTTTTGCGGAATCTTTCAAAACAATTGAATGGTTTATTCCAAGGGGGGATAAAGGAAATTCGCCGGACTTCTCCCAAGGCCAAAGCGGCAGCGGCGGGATCGGTGAATGCCCCGGAAAGCCCAGTGGCTCCTAAGGGAGCTTCCCTGGATTCGCTGATGGGAGAAAAAACCGGAACAGATGGGGCGAAAGTGATCCGTATGAGTAAATAAAAGGCGGCGTTTTTGAAAAGCGGGACGGAGATGGTCTGTCCCGCTTTTTTATTGGAACCCCTTTGATGAAAGCCAAGAGGCTTTGTTTTCTAAGCCCCTAAAAAAGCCAAAAAGTAAGCCTTTTCGCCATTCCCGCGGCCGCTTTACCCGCCTTTGCTGGACCCCGTTCTTTGGTAAGATAGATTCCCGTTTCATTTGACGCTGATTCTGAGGATGTTATGGATTCCCATCTCAATGCCGGTCAAATTCATTCTTCTTTTTTTAACCTTTCCCCTGAAATGCTGGCGGTTCTTGGGGAAGACGGCCGTTTTCTGAACTTGAATCCCTCCTGGGAAAAAACCCTGGGGTTCAGCGCCGCCGAATTAAAAGATATTCCATTTTTTGAGCTGATTCATCCGCAAGAACAATCCATCGCCCAGCTCGAGATCCAAAAACTCCTTCAGGGACAAACGACCTGCCGTTTCGAGACCCGCTGCCGCTGTAAAAATAAAAATGACCGCTGGGTACGGTGGGACTTAGTCCATTCCCCTGGGGAAAGTGTTTTCCACCTGACGGGCTGGGACATTACCGAACTCAAAGAAACCCAAAAAGCTCTCGCGGAGCACCGGGATAAATTCAAACGGTTGACCGAGTCCGCGACCGAAGGCGTCGCGATTCATGAGAAAGGCGTGATTCTCGAGGCCAATGAGGCCTTAGCCCATATGTTTGGTTTTGAGAAGGCCGAAGATTTAATCGGGAAAAACGGATTGGATTTGGCGGCGCCGGAATATCACCAGCTGATTTTAAATCATATCGTTTCCGGGTTTGAGGGAGCTTATGAAGTTGTGGCGATCCGCAAACAAGGGACCCGGTTTTATTGCCAGCTTTTGGGAAGACCCATTTCCTATCAGGGCAGGATGGTCCGTGTTTCGACTTTTTTAGACATTACCTCCGTTAAAAAACGGGAGCAGGAATTATTTGAGAGTCAGGAGTTATTCCGGAAATTGGCGGAAGCTTCCAAGGATGGAATCGCGGTCAGCGAGCAGGGAAAAATTTTAATGGCGAATCCTGCCCTAGCGAAAATGTTCGGGGTGGAGCTTTCCGAAATGATCGGACGCAACGCTCTCGAGTTTACGGCGACGGAATCGCGGGAAATTCTTCTCAAAAAAGTTTTGGAGGAAGTCGAAACACCTTATGAGGTGATGGGATTGAGGCGTGACGGTACCCGGTTTCCAGTCGAAATCACCGCCCGCATGACTTCTTACCAGGGCCGCCGGGTTCGGGTGGCGTTTTTCCGTGACATTACCCGGCGCCGTCAAATTGAGGAAGAGGTTCTCCGGCAGAAGGAATTTTCTCAAAATCTAATCAACAGCAGTGTGGATGGATTATTGGCCTTCGATCTCGAGTGCCGTTATACCCTCTGGAATCCGGCGATGGAACGCATCAGCGGTCATTCCCGCGAGGAAGTGATGGGGCATTGCGCTTTTGATGTTTTTCCTTTTTTAAAGCAAGTCGGAGAGGACCATTATTTTTATGAAGCGCTTCAAGGCCGCATCTGCCATTCCAAGGAACAGTCCTACCGAACGCCCGCGGGACGCCAAGGTTATTTTGAGGCCCATTACATGCCGATCCGCAATCTTCAAGGACAGCTGGTAGGAGGACTCGGGGTTATTCACGATATTACGGAGAGGAAAAAAGCGGAAATCGCCTTACGGCAATCCGAATTAAATTTAAAAGCGGTTTTTAATAATACTTTTCAAAATATTGTCCTGATGGATATGGAAGGACGAATCCGAGATTTCAATTTAAACGCCGCGGGAGATTACAAGACAAGCACAGGTCTTGATCTGGAAGTGGGCAGGTCCCTTTTAGATTATGTTCCCCCCAGCCGGCAGGGGCAAATTAAAGGGTTTTTGAAAAAGGTGAGCCAGGGGGAAGTGATCCAATTAGAGAATACCTACCGGATGGGGGATGGGCAAAATCAATGGTTCGAGATTAACTATCATCCAGTATTTGACGAAAAAGGTGAAATTGAAGGTATTTGCCTAACCTCACTCAACATTAATGACCGCAAGAAAAACGAAGAGGCGGTTCAAAAATCCGCGGCGGATATGAGGGCCCTCTTCAACAGCAGTCCCGGAATGATCGTGTTAGTGGACCGTCAGTGCAAAATCCGTGATTTCAACCAGAACGCGGGAAAGAACTTTAAGTTGGTTCGGGGTATCGATGTTGAAATTGGGCGCTCCTTAGCGGATTACGTGGAACCGGCTTTTGTCGGGGCTTTTCATGAAAGATTCAAAAAGGTCTTAAAAGGCGAAAGCATCCGCTTTGAGAGAACGGTCGAGTCACTTGAAGGAAAAGCGATTTGGTTTGAGTTTATCTACAACCCGGTTTTAGACGATCGGGGTAAGGTGATCGGCGTCTGCGTCACGATTCTTTCCATTGATGACCGGAAAAAGGCTGAGGCGAATTTACGGGAAAGCCAGGAAAGGTTTGAAAGGCTGACAGATGTGACGCAAGAGGGCATCCTCATTCATAACCAGGCGCGGATTGTGGACGCGAACCCCGCCTTGGCGGCCATGTTGGGATACCGCATTGAGGAAATTATCGGGAAAACCGGATTTGACTTGCTCGCGGAAGAGAGCCATTCCCGGGCCCGGGAAGCGCTGGAAACCTCTTCCGGTGAGCCTTATGAAGCGCTGGCCAAACGAAAAGATGGAAGCCTCGTTCCGATTGAGTTGGAAGGCCGCAATTTCCAATATAAGGGTAAGGAATTAAGAGTCATGAGCGTCCGCGACATTACTCGCCGTAAAGAATCAGAAAAGGCCCTGCGACGATCTGAGACAACCCTGAAGGCCATTTTTAACAGCGTTATCCAAAGCGTGATTTTGATGGATAAGCAGGGGATCGTGCAAGCCTTCAATCAAAATGCTCTGGCGCTTGCCCGGCTTATTTATGGAGCTGAATTGAGTCAAGGAAAGCTTTACGCGGATTTTATAGGGGATAAAGAAAGAGTTGAAAAGTTTAACCTTAATTTTCAAAAAGCTTTGTTAGGCGAGACCCTGCATGTCGAGAGGGAATTTTCCCTAGTCGATGGGACGCGTCAATGGATTGAATATTACTATCACCCCGTCTCCAATGAGTCGGGAGAAATTATCGGGGCCTGCCTAACAGCCGCGGTGATCGACAAAAGAAAAAAATCTGAGGAAGCTCTCCGTCAGTCGGAAGCGCAGTTGCGCGCGGTTTTTGACAGTGGTCCCCAGCTGATCATTGTTTTAAACCGGGATTACCAGGTAAAGGCTTTCAATAAAAAGGTCTTGGAATCAGCCCATCGGGATAATCAGCCTGTTCTTGAATTGGAGCATTATTTTTTAGATTATGTTCCCGAGGCTAATCGTCAAACTTTCGTCGCTGGTTTTGAAACGGCGCTTACCGGTAAAGAAGTCCGGGATGAAGGGTCCTATATAACCCCCAATGGCGAGGAAAAGTGGGTCGAAGTCGCTTTTCAGCCGATCTTTAACGAACAAAACAAGGTGGACGGCGTTTGTTTTACCACGACATTTGTGGACGAACGCAAAAAAGCTGAAAAGGCTTTCCGCGAGAGCGAGGACCGCTACCGGCGCCTCGTTGAGTCGACTCCTGAAGCTCTTTTGGTTCATCGCGATGGAAAAATCATTTACATGAATCCTTCGGGACTTCAGATGCTGGGAGCCTCCCATTTGGACCAGCTTATCGGTAAACCCGCGTTAGATATTGTTCACCCGGATTACCGGGAAGAGGTTGCTACCCGCCTAAAAATGGTCCGGGAAGAAAGAAAATCGGTTGAGCCCTTAGAGCAAAAAATGATCCGGCTAGACGGCCAGATTATCGACGTTGAAGTGAAAGGGCTGCCTTTTACTTATGAGGGAAAGCAGGCGGGGCTGGCGATTATTCGGGATATTACGGAAAGTAAGAAAATCCAAGTGATGCTGCTGCGGTATGAGCGGTTGGCGGCCGTGGGGAAAGTTATCGCGGCCATTGCCCATGAAATTCGAAACCCTCTCGCGGTGATCTCCGGTATGAGTCAAATTCTCAATACTAAATTAGAGCATCACTCCGAGTATTCCCAGGAATTGGACACGATCATGACCCAAGCCACCCGGCTGAAGTTTTTCATGAACGACATTTTGGAATATTCCCGTGAAATGGAAGTGAAAAAGGAAAACGTCGATTCTCAAACTTTGATGGAACAATCCCTTCAAGTGTCCCAAGTCCAATTGGGACCACGGCACGCGAATTTTAAGGTTGAATGGCACTGGGAGAAAGACCTGCCGTCCCTTTGGGTGGATGGGGGCCGCATTGAGCAAATCCTGATCAATTTAATTTTAAACGCCTACCAGGCCCTGGGAGATCAAGGAACCTTAATTCTTTCCGGGCGGATGGAGCGGGGCCAGATTCTCATGAGTGTGGAGGATGATGGGCCGGGTATCAGTGAGGCCGATCTGCCCCATCTTTTCGAACCCTTTTTCACCACGAAAAAGAACGGGTCCGGGCTGGGGCTTTCCATCAGCCTGAAAATCGCGGCGGCCCACGATGGTAAAATAATGGTAGAGAGGCTTACGCCCCGGGGAACCCGGTTTACACTTCAATTGCCGCTTCAAGACTTTAAATCCGTTTAGGGATTATCAAATCCCGACGGCACGCCGCCCACATAGTCTACGGTTTTGAAATGATTGTGACACTTAACGCAGGAATTGAGATGATCGTCTCCTGGAAGCCATTGGACGGGCATGTGAATACCTTCCGGATTTCCCGCCACGGGTTTTTTCCAGCTTAAAGCGTACCGCCAGCCGCCGGTTTCAATCGAGCCCTGGCCCTTTTCCATTACGTAAAGGGGACCTTCCACTTCGGATGGTTTTCCGTTTTTATCCTCAAAAGACTCCTTAACGACCAAACTTCCGACCGGCATGGGATTGGAATTTTTATAAGCTTCCACGGCTTCCTTCGAGACATAAGTGTTCACCCACCGGTTTCCATGGGTTTTACTGCGCCAAAGTTTTGAGTTCATCTTAACGAGGGTTTGGCGATAGTTTTTAACCTTGACTAATAAATCCTCCGAGGAGGAAGCGGAGCTTAAAGAGGCGGCGGGGACAGAGAGGTTTTCTTCCAAACCGTAGACCATTTCTCCACCCTCGTGGCCGGTCAAGCCGAATCCCACCGCCAGAAAAAATCCCAAAACCAACTGAAGTCCCAAAGGCCAGGGCCGGCCTTGAAAGATTTTCCGGGCGGCGGCTAAGGCAAGGAAAGAAAAAAGCAAAGACGCGGTTCCTAAGAGGGCGTGTTCCCGTAATTGACCCTTCATAGCCGATTCGGGGGGAAAGAGTGAAAAATTGGGAACCATTCCCAGATGCAGGGCAAAAAGGTGTCCGCTGATTAAAGCCGCGAAGGCGGAAAAAAAAGTGATGACCCAAAGGGCGGCGGCCGAATAAGCCAGCCATTCTTTTTTCCAAATGATCCGCGCTGTCAGCGCGAGAAAAGCCAAGATAGGACAGACCACCGGAAAGTGAACCAACGGCGGATGCAGGGGTCCGACAAAATGAATCAAGGTGTCCACGATCAACTCCTTAGAAGGTTTGATTCAAATACCGGGCTAATTATACGAAAGGTTACCCGTGAAACGCCGAAGGAATCGATTCCTCTTGATTTCAAAGGGTTTCACTGAGTTCTGAGGTGCGACCGCTTCCGGCGCGGAAGGCCCTGGAAAGGAACCGGATGAGTAGATTTTTCCGGGGGGTTCAATGCTAGAATGACCCGCTTTTTCGATTCATTTTCCAATTTTTGAGGAGTTTCTGTGAGTTCATCTTTTTCGCCTTCTTCGGAAGTGCCGCCTGAAATTAGTTTTATTTCCCTGCCGATCGCGATCGCCCAATTTCATCATCTTCCCGTTCATGTTCCGGTTTGGATTCATCGTCAGGCGGAAGTGGAAGAAAAGGGCTACGATTTCAAGGAAGGTGTCGGGGTCATGGAAGACCTTTTGAAAAACGCTCCCGGCGTTCCAGGCGCCTATCTTTTCCAGTTGTTCGTGAATAAATGGCCCAAGCTGATGGCGGTTAATCCATACTTTGAGTCGGGCCGCATCGCGGAGGCGATTCCAAAACTGATCGAAATTTTGGAAATCGATCCCGAATGTCCCTTGGTTTGTTTTCAATTGGGATACTGTTTTCGAGTGACAGGGGAATTGGAGAAGTCCGAATCTTTTTACCGCCAGGCCTTGCGCATGGCCCCGGACGCGGGGTGGATTTACAGCAACTTAGGACGCACCTATCAGGCGATGGGCGAAAAGGCGAAAGCTTCCGATGCCTATTGGAAAGCATTGGAACTTTTGCCCGGAGATCATTTTGTTATTGAGCAGCTGCTGGCCTTAGGCGAACTCTTCGCCTTCTCGGATATGGGAGATAAGGAAGCCTCCACCGCTTTTGTCCGACGGACGGAGTATGAGAAAAAAATGAGGGAACTTCTGGGAAAAGAAAAAAACGCAGAATCCTTAACCCGATTAGGTTGGCGGCTGCTTCAGGATCATTTGAATGATTTGGCGGGAGAATGTTTTGAGAAAGCGCTCAGCGAAAATCCCGAATTTTCCGAGGCGGCTTTAGGTTTAGGAACATCCCATTTGGAAGCCGGGCGGTTTAAGGAAGCGGAGAAGTTTCTGACGGAGTATTTGGACACGAATCCCCAATCGGCCGCGGCGCATTTGAACCTTTTCAAGGTGTACCTGGCGTTGGAAGAAAGCGAGCTGGCTTGGGACGAGATTCAAACCGCGGTGAGGCTTGATCCGGACCGTTTAGACGCTTTAAGGCAGCTTTATTTCTTTTTTCTAGAGACCGAACGCCGGGATGAAGGTTTGGAATGGATGGACGAGCTGTCGGAGCAATACCCCCGCAGTTTCGCCCCTCTTTTAGTAAAAGCCTGGGCTTTTACGGAGGAAGAAAAATGGCCTGAAGCGGAAGAGACCCTGAAGAAGGCCATGCTGCGGTCTCCCCACAATGAAGAAATTCTTCTTTTTTACTCCGCGGAAATGGGTAAAAGAGGCGAAGGGAAAGAACTCATCAAACTTTTAGAATCGGAACCGGAACCTTTACCATTGTCTCTAACCATTAATTTAGCCTTGGCTTATAGTCAGAGCCGGCGGTTAGAAAAGGGCCGTCAATTATTGGAGAAATTTCTTCAACGTCCGGGACTCTCAGTGTTGGAACAGCAAAGAGTTAAATCGATTCTTAGTGAGTTTGAAAAAGAATCCTAAAAATAAACGTTAATCATCGAGGGATAGGACTTGAACCGAGTTGGAAAGGGTTTCAGGGGCCTTTTTATGGAGCATAGGATTAATCACCAGTTCGTCTCTTTTGTATAAGTTGCGAACGCGGTCGATTTCTGTTTTATATTCTGCCATTAAATAGTTGCAACCGTTCGTATGGTCCTCGATCAGGCAGGTTCCTGTTCCATGGCGTTTCCAAAACTCCAAACCGTTTTCCAACCGCACGAGGGGGTTATCGCTGTTTTCCAAGGTTTCCTCGTCCTGAGGTGAAAGGCCTTCCTGGTAAATGAGCAGGTAAGGGTGGAATTTAAACTTGATCTTTCGGGTGGGATCTAAAAAGAAAACCCCATTGTCGGAAATAACGAGCTTCGTGAATTGATTGTTTTGGGTTTGCTCACGAAAGGCCAAGAAAAGAGCGGGATCCACCGAAAGGCCGGTAAATCGCAGACTGCGGTATTCGGTATGAATCTCTTTGTTCATCCGTCCCAGGGCGTCGAGTTGTTTTGGTGTAAGGGTTTCCATCAGCCTGTAGCTTTCATCTAACTTGCCGCAGTGTTTCTTCCTCTAACGGCTGAGACAATATTACCACATTTTTAGGCTCTTAATTTAACCGGTGAACAAAAGGAATTACTGAAGAGATGGACTTTGAAGTTAAAAGAAGTCTAAAAAAAGGATGTTTAAGCGTTTTTCTTTAAGTTTAAGAGGGAATCCAAAGCGGCGTAGGTTTGGGAAAAGCGTAAGACCCACAGGCCCAGACTTAAAAAGACGAGGTCTCGAAGAACGGTCCATCCGGTAATTTTTTCGGTGGAATCCATGGAGAAACAGCCGCAATTCATTTCCACTCCCTTTAAAAGATTTAAACCAAGGGAGAAAGAGTAGACCGCCATGAGGGCGCAAAAAAGAAGAGCCGAGCTCCTGGTTCTAAACCCGGTCATCAAACAAACGCCCGTAAAAAATTCGAGCCAGGGAATCACCACAGCCGCTAAGGGGATCAGGGTTAAGGGAAGGACATGGTAATTCTCAACGACTTTCGAGAACTTCGCGGGATCACCCAATTTGTCCTGGCTGGCGTAGATCAAAATCGCGCCGCAAATAACCCGTAAACCAGTGGCGGCCAGTTTTTTCACGTCTAAATTCCCCAAGTCCGTCTTCATGGCGCTTCCCCTGTATTCACGGGATATTGGGCCCTTTTCCAATCGGGCCAGCCGCCGAAAAAAACCTTTACGTTGGTATAGCCCTGATCAAGCAGTTTTTGGGCGAGATGAATGGAAAGCTCGCAGGAGGATCCGTGGCAATAGGCGATGATTTCCTGTCCTTTGTCGGTGAGTTTGGGCAAAACCTGGGGAGCGAATTTATCAAAATCATCGGCGTAAAAATTCCAGGCTCCAGGGATATGTCCTTCTTTATATTCATCGGGGGACCGGGCATCGAGAAAAAGAGCGCTATGGTTGTCAAAACGGTTTTTAGCGCCTGCCAGGCTTAAGCGGGGAAGATTGTCAGGGAGTTCCGTCGGCACAATGGCTGAGGATGGCTTTACGGCAGGCGTATTTTTTTTCCATCCGGTATAAACAGGGGAAGAGGAATTATTTTTCAGAATATCTTGTAAGTGGGGCTGTTGAATCGGCTTGGCTTTTAACTCGATGCCGTTGGAATAAAAAGCGTTAAAAAGAACGGAGAAAATGGCGGAAAAAACAAAAAGATTCCAGGCTTGTTGAAATGTTTCTTTCCACGATAAAGCCGGTTGAATCAAGGAAAGAGGTTTATTTACAGAAGAACGTTTTGAGGCCATAAGTTCCCTCTATTAAATCCAGCACCATCGTTCAAACAATACACTCGGCTGGTTGGCGCATTCAAGAGGGAAAGGTATTCTTTCAACCCCTTGAAATAGGTTCCTCCTGTAGAATAGGCCCAACTTTGGAGCGTGAAATGCCAACCCAGATTAGTCTGACCCGTCACAATATTTTTGTTGTTGCCTTCTTCATCCTATTGATAGGGCTTTTAAGCCTGCTCTTTTCCCTCTTAGAGCCTTTTTTAAGCTCTTTTGTATGGGCTACGATTCTCGTGATGGTTTTTTATCCCCTCTATTCCCGCTTTCTTAAATGGACGGGGGGGCAGGCCACGCTTTCGTCCCTTTTATGTACTTTGCTGGTTTTAACTTTTCTCGCTTTGCCGGGTTTTTTCATTGTCATCAGTCTGGGTAAAGAGCTTCCAAAGGCTTACGCTTTTCTTTCAGGCGCCCAATGGGATGACAAGAGCCTTTGGCTGATGGGGAAGCTGAAAGACCTGAATATTGAATCCTGGTTTCAAACCTGGGGCATGGATTCCAACCAAACCAACGCGGTCCTGCAAAAGGAAATCGCGGTCGCTTTGCAGAATTTATCCGATTTGATTTTGAAAAAGGTCTCTTTCATTTTAAGCAACTTGGTTCTTTTCGCCATTCAACTGCTTTTTGTGGCGGTCGCGTTGTTCTTTTTCTTCCGGGATGGCTCCCGTTTGGCCTTTAAGGCGCTGGAATTTCTTCCCATGGAAAAGCAGCACCAACGGCAAGTTTCTCATACCTTTTCGGTAACCGTGACCGCCGTGGTCCGGGCCGTTTTCATCTGCTCTTTTCTTCAGGGGCTTTTGGCCGGTCTTGGATTCGTCGTCGCGGGGATGCCCGTACCCATTCTTTTAGCGTTGATCGCTTTCGTCAATTCTTTCATTCCTATTTTGGGCGCGGCTTCGGTTTGGATTCCTTCCGCGGTTTGGCTTTTCTATCAGGGGCAGACCCTGGCGGCAGGCGGGCTGATTCTTTGGGGAATTCTGATTACTATTTTGGACCATATCCTGCGGCCATGGCTTATCGGCAGCGAAGCGAAGCTTCCGATCTTCTGGCTCTTTTTCACGACCATTGGGGGGCTAAAAGTTTATGGCATTTTGGGAATTTTCCTCGGACCCATTATTCTTTCCCTGGGAATCGCCTTTCTGGCGATTTACCGCGAGGTCTATTTAAACGCCAGCAAACCGGCCGCTAAAAAGAGCCGCGCCTAGTCCGCTCTTGCATTCTCATGAGGAACCCCCAAAAATAGTCCTGTCTTAAATCCGATTCGGGAGAAGCCCTGATGCGCTATCGTTGGCTGGGAAAAACCGGACTCAAAGTTAGTGAAATTGGTTTTGGCGCTTGGGCCATCGGGGGAACCTGGTGGGGACCGCAGGATGACGCTGATTCACGGATGGCGCTGCATAAGGCATTGGACATGGGCTGCAACTTTATCGATACGGCGCGGGTTTACGGGGATGGCCACAGTGAAAGGTTGATCGCGGGAGTTCTCAAGGAAAGAAACGAAAGTCCCGTTATCGCGACTAAAGTCCCGCCCAAAAATCTTAATTGGGATAACCATGGGGTGACGCCCTTGGAAGAGGTTTTTCCAGCCGACTGGGTTCTCCTCAAAATTGAGGAATCCATGCGTAATCTGGAAGTAAATTGTATTGATGTGCTTCAACTGCATACCTGGCGCAAAGAATGGAATCCTCAGGCCGGGCCGCTTCTGGATCTTATCGCCCGTTTGAAGCGGGAAGGGAAAATCCGAGCCTTTGGTATTTCCCTTCGGGATAAAGGCTCAGAAGAAGCGAATGATCTTATCCGTTGGCAGCAGATCGACACGCTTCAGATTTTCTTTAACCTTCTTTATCAAGAGCCGCTTTGGGAAGTTTTTCCATTGGCGAAGCAGTATCAAGTCGGCCTCATCGCCCGGGTTCCACTGGCTTTTGGCGCCTTAAGCGGCCGCTTTAACGCGAAGACCCGTTTTATCGGCGACGATCACCGAAAAAGCCTTTATGCGGGTGAGGGATTGACCACGACCTTGAAGAAAGTCGAAAAATTAAAGTTTCTCTCTTCCAAGACGATACCTTTGGCGGACGCCGCGCTAAAGTGGACCTTGGCATTCCCGGAGGTTTCCACCGCTATTCCCGGTATCCGCAATTTGCGGCAGGCCACTCTTAATTGCCTGGCGGGGGAAGGCGAGAAAATTTCCGCGGCCGACGCGAATAAGGCCCGCAAACTTTATGAAGTCAACTTTGGATTGCCCATTCGGAAGGTTTTATCGGATGAGGCGGTTCCGGCGGTTTTTATGTCCGGAGTGAAAAGCGCGGTGGTTTCGACGAAGCCGGTGAAGAAGGCGAAACACCTCCAAAAAACTTCTAAAAAATCAAAGGCCGCTCATCGGACCCGCAAAGGCAAAACGAGGCCGAAACATAAAAAGAAAAAGAAGAAATAAATGATCCAGCCCTGGAAAAAAAACAGCGACGAAACCGCTTATGACTGCGGGTTCTTTCAAGTTCATGTTCAAAGAAGTTCCTCGCCTCTCACGGGAAAAGAACATCCCTTTTATATTCTTTCCACCCACGATTGGATTAATATCGTCGCTTTGACGGAGGATCAAAAAGTCCTCATGGTTTCCCAGTACCGTCATGGAACCCAGGAAATGAGCCTAGAAACGCCCGGCGGCGCGGTGGATTCCAGTGATGAGGACCCAATGGAGGCGGCCAAAAGGGAGTTGTTGGAAGAAACCGGCCATCAAGCCTCCGCCTGGTTTCCCTTGGGAAAACTGAGACCCAATCCAGCCATCCTCAATAATTACTGCCATTTTTATTTGGCTCTTGGCGCACACCGGGTGGCGGAATTAGAACTGGATGAGGCGGAAGAACTGGAAGTTGTTTCTTATAACTTAAAAGAGGTTGAAAAGTTAATTCAAGAAGGCGGCATTCAACACGCTTTAGTGGTAGCCGCTTTCCAGCTTTTCGAGCTCTTTAAAAAAGAAAACCCTGAAAAATTCAAATAAAGTTTGTCCTTTACCCTAGGTCTTCTGCCTAATCCGCTGCGCAATTCCATCCTAAATAACCTGAAAAATAAAACCCCCTCTTGCAGCAGCTCTTAAAGAAGTGTAGCGTGGAATTATATTTGAAAGGCTTTTCGGAGCCGAAATATTTGAAAGAGGTGTCCCGTGTCCCGAGTTTGTGTTTTCATTGATGGCAGTAATCTTTATTTCGCCCTGAAACGGAATAATAAGATGACCCGAGTGGATTATTACCAATTTTCACTCGCCTTGGCGGGCGACCGCCGCAAGCTGGTTCGGACTTACTATTACAACGCGGTGTTTGACGCCGCGCATTTTTCGGAAAAAGCCAAGAGCCAGCAGTCCTTTGGAGGTCCGCCGCTACCCTCCAGGCCGCGCTCGCCCGCCGCCTCTAAGTCGGCAAGTCGATCTGCCGCTCACCGCCTTCTTGCACCTCGTCCGGGCCAAGAACGGTTCACGCCTTTGTGATTTGCCTGAGCTACGGCTGGCTGGATGGTCCGCGGCCCACAGCGGACGGGGCCGGTGGCAAGCTAAAGCGCCGCCTCGTAAGGGCTCACATCCATCCCTGGGTACCGGGCGGCCGTGCCGGCAATGGTCTCCTTAGTCCAATACGCATGTCCCGGGGCAGGAAAACCTAGTAGCTCCCTCTGTCGGGGAGACGCACCCTCAAGCCATCTGGAAAACCCGGGCTCATCCCCGGACCAGGCAAAGTTGTGATGATGCCCATCCACTCGTACCCCGCCCCACGAAAGCCGACCATCAGCGTCAGCCGGCCGGTGTCGTCACCTAACATCGCCGATCCCCTATGTAACACGCTCGTGTCGTACACCAGCATCGAGCCAGCGCTACAGGTCGCCGGGATCTCGCGTTCGTACAGGTCCGGGTACAAATCCTTGCTCCACCGCCCGGTCCGCAATGGTTCAGCCATAAATCCTTGCTTCGCCACGACGTAGGTGGGACCATTATCCTTGGTGACATCCGTAAGGTAGACGATCACCTTCAAGTGCCGGAACCCACCATCTTGCCGCGGATAGGCGAGCGTGTTGTTCCCGAAATCTGCGTGCAGTTCTTGGTCGTGGTCGTTACCGGGATCTTCGCCCACAGCAAGCCATGACTTAACATGAGTTCTTTGGTCCCTAAGGCCCGTTCGGCGAACGAAACCAAGTTCGGGTGGACGACCAGATCATTGAGGACGCTGTCCGCAAAGGGGAACCAGCGCTGTGCAACCAGCTTCTCATATCTCGGGCGGGCGCGGAAGTACTCCTCGACCGTCGGGAAGTACAACGCGGCGTGCTCCCGTACCGCCCCTAGCTCACCCGGGTAAGCACATCCGGGATAATCCCATAACCATCCTCGTTCCACTTATCGATGTAATCCTGGGTGATCGCCACCACTACCTCCTTATCATTGCCCGTGTACCCGAGCCATATCCACCGTCCTGTTGGAGCTACCTAGGGGGACGTTCATCCCAATGCCCGCACGGGTCACACCTTGGAGCCCGCCCCCGCCGTCGGCTTGATCTTCGAGCATCGTGCGACGCCGAACCTTTCCGCCGACACTAAAGGACACCGTACTGGTCCCACACCTCACGAAGGTACCCACCCCGGCGCGCAGCGTGCTCAGGGCAGTTCGCTCCGTCAGGGCCTTCTGTAAAGCTCGCTCGGTGGCGTCGTCGGCGAGAGCCGCTGGCACGACGACAACTCCGTCCGTGTCCCCGATCACAAGATCACCCGGGCTAACGTTCACGCCCCCTATTGTTACCGGGTTGTCGGCCGCGATCAACGACAGTCGACCATAACTCTCCGCAGGCACACTTCCTCTCGCAAACACCGAGAAACCCTCTGGCAGACGACGACGGTCCCGTACCAAGCCGTCGACGACCACCCCCCGAGCCCCCCTGGCGATTGCCGCCACGCTCAACAGCTCGCCCCACACGGCGGCCGTGTGGTCCGAACATACTGCCACTACTACGTCACCGTCTTGCAACGAGTCGACGAACTCCATCTCGTTCCTGTAGGAACACTCCGGCGGAGCCTTGACCGCCACAAATGCACCATCCACGCCCACCCCGACCAGCACATCCGTGCCGCTAAACCGATGGAGCCCCGGCGCTACACTCTGCGAGTGCTGTCCCAACGCGTCACAAATATCGCTCCAGACGGCACTGTAGCTAACCGCCGCGAGGCGGTCTAGCTACCATGACTGCCTTTACGAGAAGTTGGCACCTCAGGATCACTCACCGGCGACCGCTCCCATGACCAGGCCCCGAGCGACATATCTTTGCAGAAACGGAAAGAGGACCAACATAGGCAAGATCACCACAGTTGAACCAAGTATCACGTCAGGGTACAACGGCTGAGTCATTCCAAACCCCAAATTCGAATTCCATATCGACAACCCAACCGTCAGCGGATATTTGCTGTCGTCGCTCATAAGGACGAGGGGTAGAAAGAAATTGTTCCAGGTCCCCACGAACGAGATCAACACCATGGTGACCGCGCCGGGCACGAGCAACGGGAGCGAGACCCGGTGAAATATGCGCCACTCACCCGCACCGTCTACTCGTCCCGCGTCTAGCAGGCTATTCGGCACAGCCCCCGCCGAGTATATTGACATAAAGTAGACGCCGAAGGGGAACACCGCCAAAGGCAGGATCGGCCCTCATACGTGTTAGTAAGGTGGAGGTGCCGCTCCAAAATGAACAGCGGTACAACCAACACCGTGCTGGGGATCATGAGAGACCCTAGTACGGTTGCCAGCAGCGCTCCTCTGCCTACAAAGCGGTATTTAGCGAGGGCATACCCGCAAAGAGTCCCGACGTAGGTACCCAACAAGGAAACTACAGTCGCATATACAAGAGAGTTTTGACAATCCACCGCCCGAATATCGACCCGTCGTAAGAAAACACGGACCGGAGGTTTTGGATAAGGGCCCCGGACGGGACAAATGTATTGGAGTCGAAAAAGCCTCTGTGCCCAACTTAGTTGACACGACGACCAGCCAGTAAAACGGAACGAGTACGTACGCAGCCGCCAACATCAATAGTGCTGTCCCGACGACAGACTTTCACCCGAGAGGCCGGGTGTCGTTGCCCCACTTACGCGCTCACGCTGCTCCTCTCGCCCGCAGGTTCGGGTTGGGAGCACCACCTCTCGGCCCGCGTTCGGCACGAGCGCGAGCGGCGGGCACGTGCGCCCTTCTCGTTCCGATTTACTACCACAAAGAAAGCTATCGAACCGACCACTGTTATTATGGCGAGGACGACCGACCCCGGCTGCGGCCAAAGGAATATTTCCGAACGAGAACGCCTCATTATAGATGAGCATATTGGGAGTATAGAAGTCTCCCACGAGCTGGTTGAGAATCAAATGGCTCGTTGAACAGCTGGAGGGTCCCGATTATCGATAGCACCACAGTAAATATTATGACCCGCCTCAGCATTGGGAGCTTGATGTGCCGGGCCACTTTCCATTCTGACGCTCCATCAAGCAGCGCCGCCTCCATTACCTCCGTCGGCACCGACGTCAGACCGGTCAGGTATATCGTCATGTTATACCCGGCAAACTCCCAGGTCACGATCAACATGATCGCATAAAGGATCCAGCTGCTCTGCAACGGGTTGAGAACGCGCTGTGTGTGATACCGAGGCTTCGGGTGACGCTGAGGAGCTGGTCCAGTTGAGGCGACATGAGGAAGCCCCACATCAGGGCAGCCACTACAGCGGGCACCACGTAGTTCAAGAGTTCGACGATCGAGAAGAAGCGTTTACCCCGCACATATGGGCTATCAAGGAACAAAGCCAAGGCGAGAGCGAGAATGACCATAACGGTAACTTCGACGACACCGAAGTATATTACTCGGCCAATTCCCTGCCAGAATACTCCCAAGTGGAGTATCGCCCGGTAATTGGATAGACCAGACAGCCTTCCCGTCAGATTGGAAGTGAAGCTGGTGTATATCGCGTAGAACAGCGGCGCTGCGAAGAAGACCAGGAAAAGAGCAATGAAAGGCAGGCTCATCCAGTATGGAGCTGCTTTTCGGGCACTTCTCAATGTCCCGCTGTACTCACCATCACCCGAGGGTCGCGCTCGACCGGTCCTCGGTACGATGGCTAGCTTCCGGGGTACTGCTTCAGTAATAGTCAGTCTGACTGTCACCTCCCCCTTGACCGGTGGGCTCGCTCGTCAACTCTGGTTGGGCTGATCATTGGGTCAGCTGCTCACAGTATAACCGGAGGCTTTGGCGTCGTTGACGACGTCATCTTGCATGTTGGCCAACGCCTGGTCGAAAGTCTCCTTGCCCGCCAGCGCCTTGGCGAACTCGGTCTCGTAGACACTGGAGAAATAGTTGATGAAGGGGCTCCAACTGAAGTTGTAGCTTATGTGGCTGGCGTTGGGCCAGAACTGCGGGAAGGGCGGCTGCGCCATATTTGGGACCGGGGTGTAAAGCGGCCGCGCTGGCGGCATCCACGTTGGCGGGCAGGTACCCTCCACCTCCCTTCGTGGTCGGGGTCTCAGCCAGGTCTAGGAGGTAGTGTTGGCGACGATGACAATCTTGTCCCTGCTTCAGGGACCTGACTATGATTGCGGCGTTGGACGGCCGCGTCGTCAGCCTCGGCATCGCCGCCCGCCACCCATTGCGGGAGCTTGGTCACGCTATAGCTAAGGGTGTTGGGCTTGGCATAGGCGTCGATGCCATAGGACGGCCACCAGACGGCGTTGAGGTACGTGGCAAAGTCGCCGGCGGCGACGGAGCTGTCCACTCCGGGGTCGTCTCGGTGGTGCCGAGCACCGTCCCGCTCTTGACCAGGTCTCCCCAATAGTTCAAGACTTTCTGCCCTACGGGAGTATTGATGGTAATTTTCCACGTATTTGGTGCCGTTTCCTTGAACTGCTGGCCTCCGGCTTGCCATACGAGAGAAGAGAAGTAGGTAGCGTCCGTGATGTTGAAGGCCGTCATATAGAGCTTGGAGTTGTCCTTGTGGAGGACGGATGCCTCCTTGGCGAACTCGGAGTACGTCGTGGGGATGGCCAGGCCATATTTCTTGAGGAGCGGCCCGTCGTAGATGAGCCCCATGGGCGCCTGGTCCTGGGGTACCGAATAGACCCCGCCGTCGCTTGACACCATGTTCCACGCCCAACCCGGGAAGTCAGCCTTATAGGGCGACAGGAAGTTCGAGATATTTAGGAGACCTTTGGTGGCAATGTACTGCGGCAGGTTCTCGTACTCGATCATGGCAACGTCCGGAGCACCTGACCCGGCTGCTATCGCGGTCGTGAGCTTGCTGTACAAGTCGCTACCACTACCGATGAGGGGAGCAACGACCTTGATTGATGGGTAGGCCTTCTCGAAAGCTTTGATGATGTTTTTGGTGTCCGCCAGCCAACTCCACCAGACGAGGGTGACGTGCTTGTTATATGCAGGCAACGTCGAGGTATAGTTCGTGCCGTACTTAGGCGCCGATAGCGCCTGGGCCGAGCTTTCAAAAGGCGCAAGGCCGAGGCCAAGCAGCCCTGATAATGAGGCCGCGACCAACTTCCCGGTCCGGCTAGTTGTGACTGTCATGGCAGAAGTAAACCACACCGGCAAGCCGACGAGGTTGCTGGACGGTTAAGGGTCAATGACGGGGAACCAACCGGCGGGGACGCGTCGTTCGTGAGGGATCTCACTTCGAGCTGCAGCTGGCTGTGAGGTGCCCGTCCGTTGCCGTCCGTGACGCCAGCATGGCGGTGCACCGCACCAAGCCAGGAACGTGAACATCCTGTTTCGACCGCCTATCACGCTGTTGCCGGGATGGGCAGAGCGCCCTTAGGCTGGACGCGGTGACAACCGGGCTCGGGCTGTGGGGCTTCACCGTAGGGGTGACGGCTGACCGGCGCGGCCACGAGCAGGCCCTCATGTTCCAAAGGAGAAGAAGCCCACTCAACGTGGTCGAGGACCGTGAGTGATCAGGACCTCGCCCGTCGGCGAGAAGACGTCGGCCTGCGGGAGCAGACCGAAGCCTTGATCGCCAACCCCCCCCCGACTCTACGGCGACGACCGCCAGCGACTTGCGGCCACGCTCCCCGAGTTAGCGGGAGTCGACGAGATGCCGCAAAACAAGGAGGAGTCTGAAGATGGACCAGGTAGGAACGGGACGGCCGGGAGGCAGTGATGAAGGGCGCCTTCGCCTTCTACGCGGCGCCACACCGCCATTGCCGGGGCGGGAAAGCCCAATATGGTGCTCGACACCGACGCGTATAATGAGATTGACGACCAGTACGCTCTCGGTGCACACCCTCCTTTCGGAGGATAGGGTCAACCTGGAAGCGATCTACGCTGCTCCGTTCCACAATGGCAGGTCAACCGGTCCGGCCGACGGCATGCGGAAGAGCTTCGAGGAGATAAACGCCGTCCTCGATAGGTGCCACAAAACGGGTGTCCCGGTTTTCGAGGGAGAGACGCAGTGGCTGCGGGACGACTTGGCCGCTGGCCCGTCGCCTGCGACAGAGGACCTCATTCCGCGTGCCTTGGCCAACGAAGGCCGTCCTCTCTATGGTCGCCATCGGCGCTCCCACCAACGTAAGTCGTGCGCTGGCGCTTGCTCCCGAGATGCTTGAGCGTGTAGTTGTCGTCTGGCTAGGTGGGAACGCACTTTGGTGGCCGACCGCCCGGGAGTTCAACCTGAGGCAGGACCTTCGGGCGTCTCAGCTGCTCTTTGACTCCGGCGTGGCCCTTGTCCATGTTCCGTGCCTTGGGGTGGCTTCATCATATGATTACAACCCGAGCTGAGGTGGAGCGGTACGTGAGGCCCGCTGGTGAGATCGGCGAGTTCCTGGCCGACCGCTATGTGGGGCACGTGAGCGACGACATCGGCGTCTCAAAGGTCATCTGGGATATGGCCGCGGTTGGATGGGTCCTCGACGATTCATGGGCCACTACCGTGCTGGCACCAAGCCCGCTCCTCACCGACAGGATGACCTGGTCCAGGGACGAAGGTCGTCACCTCATAGCCGAAGTCGTAGCCATTGAGCGAGATGCTATTTTCGGCGATCTCTTCGCACGCCTTAGCGCCCAAAGTAGGTGATTCCGCGACCTCGATGCGTGGGATGTCACCAGGCGTCGCGGTTAGTGAGTTGACCCGGAAGAACGGCTTGGCGGCCTCGCTCGCTTCTTGCTCGTAAACCTGTGCCGTTCGGGCCGGGTCGTAGTCGCGCCACAACCACGCCCAGCGACCCAGGCAGGTCCAGGCTACCTTGGGCCGTGCTGTAGACGGCGACGCCGAAGCGGAAATGAAAGTCGTAGCCCCGGTAGCTTGAGCGCATTCGCGAGCTTGGATGTTGTTGAGCGGCCAGCTTCCAAATTCGGGACATCGATATCGTTGCTCCCGTCCGACAGCCACACCCTGATGTTCTTTCTGTCATCTCTCGGCCGGACCAGGTGCGAGAAGACGTACCCGCCTTCGAGATGACGCTCTGGATGCCATTGCAAAGACAGTGAAGCTACCGATCGTCCGAGTGCACCCGGCTGAAGTGCTGCGGGATGGAGACCACGCCATCTTTGAAGGCGCATATCCCCCCCGAGGAGAGCCCTGCGGGCGCCTCGGGAGTAAGCGGTGGTTCGCGCAGCTGGTACGTCTCTTCGACCTTGGGGAAAATCTCCTCTATGAACGTGACTGGCCAGTAACGGTCCGAAACGGTGTCGTACTGCACGCTTCGCATTGCAGAGGCCTGTGACTGCCCCGGACGAGCTTCGGTCACGGGTTGCCCCCGGGTCGCTGGGCGAGACGAGCACGTGAACCATCGGCGGGATCAGCTGACGGTCGACCAGGTTGTCGGAGACGACCTGGAGACGATGCCCTACGAGATCGGCGGCACCAACGCACCCATGGCCGTCGTGCCAGACCATTACCGGAGCAGGTCTGGAACTGTCCACCCCATGATTGGCATAGACCCAAAAGGCCGTCGTTGCACCTGGGTACAGCTCGCTGACCACCATCTGGCGGGCCGAGAGCATCCGCGGACGGCCGGGAGGTTCGTAGCTGTGCAGTTGCCGGCCACGTCACCCGCCGCGACCTCCTCGCCGGCGCTGTAGTACCGATAGGAGTGTGTACGGCCGGTCTCGACCTTCTCGAGCCGGGCCCGGTCGGACGTTCGGGCCACGGGCATCGGCTGGGGCATACCCCCGTCGATCGATACTTCTCCGGCTCCTCTGAGGTGACGGCGAACAGGGCCTGGTCGTCCCAGACGGCGACCACGTCAGAGCGCTGCAGCTCGGAGAGTAGGGAGGTCAGTCGCTCCCCGAGATCGGGGGCGAGCCGCGGCCAGCCGTCACGAGCTGAGCAATGACCGATAGCCGGTCCTCGGTGCCCGGGCGACGGGCTTGATCGGTCAGGGTTCCCTCTCGACTAGTGGGAGTGCCGTCCGGCGTGGTAGCCGCTTGATCCCTGCAGGAAGTCGAGGTCGGCGCCACGGTCGGCTTGCATGACGTGTTCAACCCAGAGGCGGACCCAACCGCGTTCTGTAGGAGGAGCGGGCGGTTTCCAGTCGGCCCGCCGCTCGGCCAGGGTGGCCTCGTCCACGAGGAAATCTAAGGTGCGGGCGGCCACATCCATCGCGATCACATCCCCGGTACGCACCAACGCCAAGGGACCTCCCACCACCGCT
>CAWKIY010000135.1:0-38483 GCA_963849245.1 candidate division FCPU426 bacterium
TTTTGATGTATTTCTGCTGTCATCGGTTAAAATTGCAAAACTTTGTGAGCTTTATGGTTGTTGTTGTGCGGGGCGTAGCGCAGCGGTAGCGCACTTGGTTTGGGACCAAGGGGCCGTGAGTTCGAATCTCACCGCCCCGACCAAAAACAACCAAATGAAGTGTTTAGGACTTTTCCTACCAGAAGACCTCAGTGGTTGAAAATGTGCGATTGTATTTAGCGAGTTTTGATAACCGCGCCTGTAGCTCAGGTGGATAGAGCAACTGCCTTCTAAGCAGTGGGTCTCCAGTTCGAATCTGGACAGGCGCACCATTTTCTTTATTACTTCAGCAAAGACAATTGCTGAATGTGGGATAAGCAAAAAACTCTTTATTCTTTTATTCATAAAAGATTCAAATAAAACCTTTACATTTTTAGGGTAGAAATTTACACTTTTAAGGCTTTTCTTCTGAAATTAGCTATTTTATGTAGCGGGGAGAAAGTCTCTCGTTAATGGTTGAAACGGGAAGAAACACAGCCCTTAGATGACCTTGAAATTATAAAGGCACATGGTGGGAGTAGCTCAATCGGTTAGAGCACCAGATTGTGGATCTGGGGGTTGCGGGTTCGATTCCCGTCTCTCACCCCATTTTATGGGTGAGTTTGTAGAAAGCGGTTGGGAGGATACGCGCCTGTAGCTCAGTTGGATAGAGCGACAGATTCCGAATCTGTAGGTCAGAGGTTCGAGCCCTCTCAGGCGCACCATTTTGTTTGATTAGGTATGGGTGATTAGCTCAGTTGGTAGAGCAGCTGACTCTTAATCAGCGGGTCGCAGGTTCGAGCCCTGCATCACCCACCATTTTTGATAGATGTATTTTAGTTTTGAAGGGAAGTCCCTTCTATGGCGACTCGATCTGCATCTTCTGTGGCGGGTGTGCCGTTTGTTTCTATTGTTGTCTCTGTTTTAAACCCTTCAGAAATTCTTGATCTTATTTCCTCTATCCTGCGTCTAAGATACCCTCCGAATAGAGTTGAAATTATTTTCGTTATCGAAAAAAACAAATCAAATTACCTGGTGATGTATCGAAAAAAGCTCGAAAGATTTAAACGAATTCGTTTTGTTAATCCGATAGGGCAACCTTCACAGAGCCGTTTTTATGAAGCCGGTTTGAGGATAACTAAAGGGGAATATATTTTATTCACAGAAAGCTATTATTTTCCGCAACCTCGTTGGGTTGAGAAAATGTTGGAACCGTTTAAACAAGACTCACAAATTGGATTGGTGGGTGGAGAAATATTTTCTCGTTCTGTAAATCAACCAAAAAAAGCGGAACTTTACTGCGAACAAATTGGGTTTTTATCTGTCAGTAATCGCATGGGGAAGAAAGTTGAAGGTGTTTATCCAGCGATAGGAAATAACCGTCGCCCCAGTAACGTCAACGGAAGCAGTAATTGTCCTTATTTTGATATGGCAAACGTGGCGTTGAGTCGAAAAGCAGCGAGAGCGGTTAGGAAGCGATTTGAGGATTATTCCTCGGTAGTAAGTGTCGATTTTTCTATTAGAGTTTCGCAAGCGGGTTACCGGCTTTATTTTAAGCCTGAAGCTTTTGTAGAAAGGTTTCGGTCCATGAACTTGAAAGAATTTTATTTTGAATTAAATAAAATGGGTTTCGGGCGGGTTTTGGCGATTAAACTTTACGCAAAAAGAGTGTTGGAATTACGGTTTCAGTTTTTAGGAGAACACTCGGTGATGATACCGTTTCCTCTGCCGACCTTGATTTATTGGGGCGATTTTCATTTTCTGCATTTATTCGGAATTTTGACGATATTAAAGACAATTGTATTGGTTTTTGGCCGAAATCCCTTAGGTGTTGTTTTGGGTTCGGATAATATTCTTTTGGGATGGTGTCTTTTTAGTTTTTTCTTGTTTAAATATTTCCTTCCTGTTCTTAAAATCCAACCCGGCTCTGACTTCTTCCTATGGTGTTGGATTCGATACCGGTCCAATATGTCGATATTTTTAGGGGCATTAAAAGGCGGTTTTAAATTTAAACGCCTTTATTGGGCAGAGAGCTGGTAAAATCAAATCTCTATCTTTGAAGTAAATGGCCACAGAAGATTGATCAGTCTTATGATGAAATTAAGAAAGGGAAACGAGTTTTAAAAATGCAAATCCTTCACGACGCCTCATCTACACATTGGACACTCTACAAGAGTCATAAAAATGGCCCTTGGTTGACAGCCCTTATGCCCCATGATATAAAAATCTTGGGGTTGTTGTTGAGGAGCGGGGGAAGAAGGAGCCGCGCTTGGTTGGGATAATGACGCTTAAAGTAGCCGCTAAAAGTAATCCCTCTACCGTAGCTGGAGCCATCGCCAACAACGTTCGAGATGGAAAGAGTGTCGAGATTGTGGCAATGGGGCCCGAGAGCATCAACAACACAGTTAAAGCCATTGCGATTGCCCGCGGGTTTTTAAAAGGTGATGGAATGGACGCGAATTTCAAACCGGAGTTTATCCATTTGACGATTGATGGCGAGAAAAAAAGCGCGATTAAGTTTTTTTTGAATATTGAAAAAATCTCAAAGTAGTCGTTTTGTTCATTGAACCCTGGCTTCTCAAACGAGCTGGGGTTTCTTTTTTTACCCTTCATTTTAACGGGCGAATAGCTCAGCTGGTTAGAGCACCTGCTTTACACGCAGGGGGTCACAGGTTCAAATCCTGTTTCGCCCACCATTTGCTGATGATGGTTAGGCTTGTTTTTTTGATCATTTTGTATAAAATTGCCTGCTCTGGTTCACATTAAGTCGGTTGGTTTAAAATGGGGACGTAGCTCAGCTGGGAGAGCACTTCCATGGCATGGAAGGGGTCGTGGGTTCGATCCCCATCGTCTCCACCATTTTAGGACTTAATCCATTTGTGACCATTAATTACGAACCTCAACCGCCTGCCTTCCTGGTAGGTTTTTTTGTTTCAGGGATTTGAGGACCAATGAATCTGGAAAATCGTCCTTTTTTTATCAAGTCCGAAAAAGTCTTTTGGCTTTTTTTACTCTGGTTCGGGTTTTGCCTAAGCTTTTACTTTTATAAAATCCCGCCACATCCATTTTTAAACCTAAAATATCTTCTCCAGTCATTTCAGTATTCCTCCTGGAATCTAAGTCAAATTATTCAAACTTGGTGGAGTCACATTTTATGGGCTTTGTCTTTTACCGGGACTTTAATTGTTTTTATTGGAACAGGTTCTTATTGGTTGGGTTTGTTTGGGAATAATTCGCTTACCCGAATCGAAAAATGGGCGTTGTCTCTAGCCTTGGGATGGGTCTTTTGGGGGCTGCTGGCTCAAGGTTTGGCTTTTGAAAAACTCTTTTATATAAATGTTTTGAGAATACTAATTCTTTTGGCTTTGGTCAGCTTAGGAATGAAGGACAGAATCGAAGCGGCGAGACGTTGTTGGCCTTTTTCTGTTTCCGACAAGGCACCTATTATTTGGAAAATTTTTATTGGAATGTTCAGTTTTTTAAGTTTAGCCAATTTATTAGCTCCCGAAATGAGTTGGGACGCTATTACTTATCAATTAATTCTCCCTAAGTTTTATTTTATAAATCACGGGTTCTATCCAGTAACTGGAATTTTGCCCGCAAATTATCCTTCGTTGGGACAGATGTTTCTTTCTTTGGGACTGTTATGGGGTAATGATTCTTTGGCCCGCTCTTTTTGTTTTCTGGCGCATGCGGCGACGGCTTTGACCCTTGTTTTATTAGGAACCCGTTTAGAAAACCCTCGTGTGGGCTGGCTTGCGGGAGCGATCTATTGGTTTTTTCCTTATTTAAATATTTATTCTACTAGGGGATACGTGGATCTCTTTGCGGCGTTTTACGCTACGTTGGGTTTGGGATCTATTATTTTAGTTTTTGAGAGCACTCAAAAATCGCCCGCAAGTGAATTTTCAGTTGATTTAAAGATTTTTTCGATTTTAGGAGTCGGCTCGTTGGGAGTGATATGGGGTATTAAATATAACGCAGTAACTTATTGGTTAGCGAGTATCGTCATTATGGGTGTATTGTTTTTAAATCGAAAATCAAAAACCTGGCTTTATGTTTTATCGTTTGTGGTTCCCATTTTTTTCTTTACGCCATGGGCCATAAAAAGCTGGGAATATACAAATAATCCGATATTTCCTTATCTCTCAAACTGGATAAGAACATTCGAGTGGTCTCTCTATGATCAAAAAGCTTCAGAAATAAAATTTCACATCGAGGGACTAAACGGTTTTATTCATCACCCATTTATTTTGTGGGACATTTTTTTTAACAACTATAGCGGTGCTCCAAATGAGGAGGTAAGTCTGATTCCTTTTGTTTTCATGCCTTTTTTGTTTTTTAAAAATAAAAATTGTCATTGGAAGTGGTCTTTGTGGATATCAATTCTTGTTCCGTTGTTTTTGTGGATCGTGACTAGCCACCAATTGCGTTTGATCTCCTCTGTCATAGCGTTGTTTTCGCTGGCGCTGGCCACGGGTTTTGAAAAGGCGGTTGAAGTCTTAGATAAGTATCGAAAAGTTTTAATGACGACATTTTGTATTTTGATATCCATCAGCGGTTATTACTTGTTTCAAGGTCTTATTCAGCAACCAAATCCTTTTGCCAATTTTTTCGGCCTTCAGTCGCGAGATCAATTCTTATCGCAAATTATGAATCCTCGAAGCTATGTTTCTTTAAACGAATATCTGAACAGAACTCTTCCTCCGGAAGCGAAAGTTTTAATTTTGGGTCAGCAAAACGGTTATTATTTGGACCGTGTTTCGACTTATGATTTCGACTACACTTATCCAACCCTAAAGAAGTGGACAGAGAAGTCTTCAACCCCTGAACAACTCTATTCTTTATTTGTGAAGCAGGGCTTTACTCATCTTTTATATAACGCGAATGGAATGATGGGTTCGGCTGTCCGAGTTGACATGTTGGGCGTGGATCGATATCCCTGGAAATTCGAAGAACTCAAGAATTACGAACAATTTCTTTTAAAATTTACCCGTAAACTTCCTTTACCTGTGGCTGACGGTTATTCACTTTATGAAATTAAGCCACGGGATGGTTTTTCTTATATGCCGGAGTTTATTCCAGGGACTGAGAAGTATTATCTTGAGAACATGTGCGCCATTATGGGTCTCGCGAAAATGTCAGATATTATCGGCCAATCCATACCGCGCGAGGTTTATGCAGCCGCTTATGAAAAGGTGGCGCTTCTGCACCCTGAACTCGGTTATCCTTGTTTTCAAACCGCTATCGCAAAGTTGTCAAATAAACCGGCTTCAATAAATGAGGCATTAAACTTTGGAAGGCAAGGTTTTCAACGAAACGGGGATGAGTCAAGTTGGCTGATCTTACAAGCGGATACTTTTTTAATTCGTCAGCAAACTTCGACGGCACGTGATTTGCTTGAGAGAGCTCAGAAATTATCCCCCGAAAGGGATGACGTCGCTAGAAATTTGGTGTCGGCTTACTATAATGAGCACGACTTGAAAAAAGCGGAACAAGAAGCGCAACTGGCGGTTGATTTGGCACCGTTTTCTGAAGAATATCAGAAGGTGTTTCAGCAAATTCATGATTTATCGCGTCATCCTTAAACCTGACTGGACAAAAAATGAGAAATCGTGAAGAACTGGAAAAATTGGAAGAGCTAAGTATGGTTTCATATGCTCAAAAATCTAGTGACACTAAAGGCCGCCAATATCCTGAAGCGGAGCATCCGTACCGCACTTCTTTTCAAAGGGATCGGGATAGGGTTATTCACTCATCCGCTTTTCGAAGACTCCAATACAAAACCCAAGTTTTCGTTAATCACGAGGGTGACTATTACCGCACACGGATCACCCACACTATTGAAGTAGCTCAAATCGCGCGATCGATTGCCAGGACTTTAGGACTTAATCAGGATTTGACTGAGGCCATTGCTTTGGCCCACGACTTAGGCCACACGCCTTTTGGTCATAGCGGTGAAAAGGTTTTAAATGAATTGATGAAAAATGATGGTGGATTTGAACATAACGCTCAAAGTTACCGAATTGTGACTTATTTGGAGGACCGCTATCCTGAATTCCGAGGGCTGAATTTATCTTACGAAGTTTTAGAAGGGGTCGATAAACACCGTACCCGTTATGATCGTCCAGGCGGGGACGGGGAACAATACACGCTGGAAGCACAAATTGTCGATTTGGCGGATGAAACGGCCTATACCTCGCATGACATTGATGATGGTCTTACGTCGGGCCTTTTAACTTTTGAGGGACTTGAGAAGGTTTCACTTTGGAAGCGTAATTTTGAAAAGGTAAAGGAGCAATACCCAAATCTAAATCAAGATAAGATTAAATACCAGACAGTTCGTCAGATTATTAATGAACTCGTTACTGATCTTTTAAACAACACAAATCAGCGTATTGAAAAATTCAAAATCCGTACGGTTGACGATGTTCGTCGTTGTCCGGAAGAATTGGCCACTTTTTCAGATTCTTGCCGTCAAGATTTCTTAGAAATGAAGAAATACCTTTTTGATAACATGTACCGACACACAAGAGTTACACGTATGGAATCAAAGGCCTCTAAAGTAATCCAAGAGCTTTTTAATCTTTATGAAGCGACCCCCGAAATTTTACCGCCGAATACACGGGAGAAAATTAAAAATAAATTGGAACCAACCCGCCGGGTTATATGTGATTACATCGCAGGTATGACGGATCGATTTGCGATTGAAGAATTCGAAAAGTTAACTGAACCGTCCTTAAGGGTCTAAATAGGCCTTTTTGGCCTGGTTGACAGCTACTTTCTTAAACATTAATATGCCTTCAAGAAAAGTCTCCGTGATGAAGCTCACGGGGGCTTTTTCATTTTCAGCAAAAAAATGAGGAAATGACCATGGATACCTTCCAGATTATTCAGAATGGTGATGATTACCTTCTGCCGGTCTATAACCGGCAAAAGATTGTCCTCATGCGCGGCGAGGGAACCCATGTCTATGATTCCGAGAGAATGGTTTATCTGGATTTTTTCTCAGGGATAGCGGTCAATGGATTAGGTCAAGCCTATCCGGAAGTCGTTAACGCGATCATCGAGGAAACTAAGAAACTTGGCCACGTTTCCAACTATTATTACAACGAACCGAATGTCAAGTTGGCCAAACTGCTTTGCGAAATCTCGTTCGCTCAAAAAGTTTTTTTCTGCAATTCAGGAGCGGAAGCGATTGAAGCGGCCTTGAAGCTGTCCCGGAAGTACTTCCGCAAACAGGGCAAGGAAAAATTTGAAGTCATCAGTTTTCACCGGTCTTTTCACGGTAGAACTTTTGGAGCCATTTCCGCTACCGGACAGGTGAAATATCAAGAGGGTTTAGAGCCCCTTTTGCCTGGATTTCATTTTGCTGCCTATAACAATATTGAGAGCGTAAAAAAGCTGATTAATGATAAAACCGCGGCCGTATTGATTGAGACGATCCAATGCGAGGGTGGGATTTATCCCGCAGACGCGAAGTTCTTGAAGGAACTTCGGGATTTAACCACCGAAAGAGGACTCCTTCTCATTTTGGATGAAGTCCAAACAGGGATTGGAAGAACTGGAAAAATGTGGGCTTATGAGCACTATGGTATTGAGCCCGACATGATGACGTCCGCTAAGGCTTTGGGGGGGGGACTTCCCATGGGCGCTTTACTCGTCACGAATCAAGTAGCTCAAGGTTTTAAACCGGGTGATCACGCTTCTACCTTTGGTGGTAATCCTATTGTGAGTGCTGCGGCTATCGCTAATATTGAAGCGATTATTATGAAAGATTTGGTTGTCCATGCGGCAAAGATGGGTGAGTATTTGCGGGATGGGCTCGTAGCCATTCAAAAAGATTTTCCGAAACTTTTTACTGAAGTCAGGGGAATGGGACTGCTTCAGGGAATTGAAATGAGTAAAAACGCCTCTTCTTTGGTTTCTAATTGCGCTAAACAAGGGCTTTTAGTTGGGAGCGCCCACGAAACTGTTTTACGCTTCTTGCCGCCCCTTATTGTGACGAATCATGATATTGACCAAGCTTTGGAAAAATTACGTAAAGCTATCGCTGACGAATTAAAGTCAGTTTAGGATTCTTTATGTCCAAAACGCTCCGGCATTTATTAACCTTAGAAGAATTTTCCTCCAAAGAGGTTTTAAACCTTTTAAAACTCGCCGCCGCCATTAAAAAAAAACCAGGTAAGTATAAGAAAGCGCTAAAAGGTCAATCATTGGGAATGATCTTTGAGAAAAGCTCAACCCGTACCCGGGTTTCTTTTGAGGTTGGCATGTTTCAATTAGGCGGCCACGCGCTTTATCTCCATGGCAACGACATTCAAATTGGCCGGGGTGAAACTATCGCGGATACGGCTAAAGTTTTGTCCCGTTTTGTTCAATGTATTATGATTAGAACTTTCGCGCATAAAACGGTGGAAGAATTGGCGATGAATGCCAGCGTTCCCGTTATTAATGGTTTAACGGACGCGCATCATCCCTGTCAAATTTTGGCCGACATGCAGACACTTCGAGAACAATATGGAAAACTCCAAGGGCTTCAAATTGTTTTCGTTGGTGATGGTAATAATGTGGCTCATAGCCTGATGATCGGCGCGGCTAAAACAGGAATGAATTTTCGTCTAGTTTGTCCGAAAGGCTACGAACCGGATGCCGCCATTTTAAAACGGGCACAAACTGAAGGCACGAAAAACGGAAGCCGAATTGAAGTTACTCAAAAAGTAGAAGGATCTGTTAAAGACGCGGATGCTGTTTACTCTGACGTTTGGACTAGCATGGGTCAAGAAGCCGAAAAAACAAAAAGGCTGAATGACTTTAAGGGCTATCAAGTGAACGAAAAAATGATGGCAGAATCGCCTAAAGCCATTTTTCTTCATTGCTTGCCGGCGCATCGCGGGGAAGAGGTTTCGGCTGGAGTAATGGATGGTAAACGATCTTTCGTTTTTGATCAGGCTGAAAATCGGCTGCATGCTCAAAAAGCGTTATTAGTCACCTTAATGGGTTCATAAAAGAGGATAACTATGAAACAAGTAAAAAAGGTTGTTTTAGCTTATTCCGGCGGTCTTGACACTTCCATTATTATTCCTTGGCTAAAAGAGAACTACGGTTGTGAAGTCATTGCTTTCATTTCCGACGTCGGCCAAGGAAAAGAAGTGGGCCCGGCTAAAAAGAAGGCTTTACGTACGGGCGCGATTAAAGCCATCGTTAAAGATCAACGAAAGGAATTTCTCGAGAAATATTGTTTTCCTGCTTTAAGAGCCCAAGCGAAATATGAGGGTATTTATCTGTTGGGAACATCTTTGGCGAGGCCCGCGATCGCTAAAGGTCTGGTGGAAGTAGCGCTTAAAGAAGGCGCTGACGCTATTTGTCACGGAGCCACCGGAAAAGGGAATGATCAAGTTCGTTTTGAATTAACCGTTATGGCTTTAGCGCCGCATTTGAAGATTATCGCCCCCTGGCGGGAATGGAACATCAAATCCAGGGAAGACGCGATCGATTATGCCGAGAGACATGGGATTGAAATTCCCGTCACTAAAAAAAGACCCTATTCGATGGATGGTAATCTTTGGCATTTGAGCCACGAAGGCGGCGAATTAGAAGATCCTTGGAATGCGCCGTCCGAACACGTATTTTTGACAACAAAAGACCCCGCGAAAGCACCCAAAAAACCTTTGAGTCTCATTGTTAACTTTAAAGCGGGAATGCCGGTTGGGTTAAATGGCAAAAAAGTAAACGCGATAACTCTATTGGAAAAACTGAATCGATTGGGCGCGGTCTACGGAATTGGCCGTATTGATATTATTGAAAACCGATTGGTCGGAATGAAGAGCCGGGGTGTTTATGAATCCCCTGGCGCAACAATTCTTTATGAAGCCCATCGGGCTCTGCAGACTCTGACGGTCGAAAGAGATTCCTTGCACTATAGCCAGCTTATTTCCGTCAAATACGCCGAACTTATTTACAACGGCCAATGGTTTTCGCCGCTGCGGGATGGAATTGAAGCTTTCTTCCAGGAAGTCCAGAAAAATGTGACGGGTGACGTTAGAGTTGAACTAAATCCTGGCCGGGTTGCCGCCACTGGTGTTCGGTCTCCTTACTCTCTTTATCAGATGGATTTAGCCACATTTGGTGAGGATGAAGTTTATAACCAGAAAGACGCCGAAGGTTTTATCCGCTTATTTGGTTTACCGATGAAAGTTGTGGGAACGGTTAAAAGGAATACGAAATGAAAAAAACCTGGGGCGGGCGATTTAAAAAATCAACTGATCCTTTAGTCGAAGCTTTTACCGAGTCGATCTCATTTGACCATCGGTTAGGGCCTTTCGATATCGAAGGCAGTATTGCCCATGTCCAGACTTTGACAAAAGCAAAACTTCTCACTGCTGCCGAAGGTAAGAAATTAATAACAGGCCTTCAAAAAATCAAAAAAAATTTAGCTGCGGGCAAACTGCCTTTAAATTCTAATTTAGAGGATATTCATACCGCAGTAGAAAAAGCTCTCGTTCGTATGGTGGGACCTTTGGGCGGGAAGCTTCACACAGGGCGTTCTCGGAATGACCAGGTCGCTACTGATTTTCGACTTTATTTGCGATACGCGGTTAAAGAAGTGGTAAGCGCTGGAACTGATTTAATTGAAGTTATCTCTCAGTTGGCGCTAACAGAAAAAGATACTCTGATGCCGGGTTATACCCATCTACAAAGAGCTATGCCTGTTACTTTAGGCCATCATTTAGCTGCTTATGCCTTTATGCTGATTCGGGACATGGACCGTTTCTTAACTACTTGGGACCGGGCGGACGAGATGCCTTTGGGTTCGGGCGCATTAGCCGGAACGAATCATGATTTTGATCGGTTGTTTACCGCTAAAAAACTTGGATTTAAATCAGTTGTTTTAAATAGTCTCGACGCTGTATCAGACCGGGATGTTTATGTGGATTTTCTGGCTGCCGCGGCCACTACTCAAATGCATTTATCCCGTATTTCTGAGGATTTAATTTTGTGGGCTAGTCACGAGTTTGGTTTTATTGAAATGGATGACGCCTTCGCGACGGGTTCCAGTTTGATGCCCCAGAAGAAAAATCCGGATGTTGCGGAATTAGTTCGGGGTAAAACCGGACGGATTTACGGAAATTTAATGGGACTTTTAACTGTTTTGAAAGGTCTTCCGCTTTCCTATAACCGCGATTTACAAGAAGATAAACACTTCATTTTTGATTCGACTGATACGGTTATTGGTTCCTTAAAAGTTATGCGTGGATTTTTGGAGACAGTCAAATTTCAACGGGAAAGAATGGAAAAAGCCGCTGATATGGATTTGACCTTATTGGCGACAGATTTGGCTGATATTTTAGTTCAGCAGAATATGCCTTTTAGAAAGGCCCATGAGGTTGTTGGGGAAGTTGTCCGTTTTTCTTTAGAACACAGTAAACGGCTTCAAGACTTGACTGACGCTGAATTTTGGAAGTTTTCTAAAGAATTCCCCAAGGGTACGGCTGAGAATCTTTCGGTTCATAAATCCGTTCATCAAAAGAAAACCGTTGGCGGTACATCGCCAAAAAATGTTGAAGCCCAAGTCACTTTGTTGAAAAGCCAAGTTTCTCATATCAAAAAATACTTAACTCAATTGTGAGGGAAAAATGACAGGATTTCATTTTAAGAACAACCGTTGGTATGCCGATGGAGTTGATCTTTCCAAAGTCGCAGAAAAAGTCGGAACTCCTAATTATGTTTATAGCCTTCCCGCGTTTGAGGAGCGATTTAAAGAAATCGATCAAGCTTATAAATCGGTTCCGCATTTGGTGGCTTATTCGTTGAAATCGAACGGTAATCTTTCAGTTATGAGTGCTTTAGCAAAACTGGGATCGGGCGCCGATGTGGTTTCGGGCGGAGAGTTGTTCAAAGCCCGTAAAGCCGGTGTTGCGGCAAATAAAATTATTTTTGCCGGAGTAGGAAAGACGAATGACGAAATTCATTACGCTCTTCAGGAAGGGATTCGCTATTTCAACGTTGAATCCATTCCGGAAATATTGGCGATCAATGAAGTAGCGGTTAAAGCCCGTAAAATGGCTTCTATCGCCATTCGTTTTAATCCGGATGTGGATGCCCACACGCACCACTACATCACCACCGGAAAGAAAGAATCCAAATTTGGTGTCTATATGGGTGACTTAGATAAAGTCATAAAGGTGGTCCGTGAATGCCGCTCGGTTCATTGGACCGGCGTGCACGCTCATATTGGAAGTCAAATGACCCAAACCGCCCCTGTAGGGAGAGCGGCTAAAGTGGTTGAACAACTAGTCCTACGTCTTCGGCAAGAAGGATTTCCGATTTATACCGTTAACTTAGGTGGTGGCTATGGAATTGACTATCAAGGAGAGAAGCCTCCGAAAGCTTCCCAATACGCCAAATTGGTTCTGCCGGTCATTAAGAAACTGAACGCGACCTTGGTTTTGGAACCGGGCCGATTTATTTCCGGTAATTCAGGCGTATTATTAACACGAGTTATTTATGTTAAGCAGAGTGGTTCCAAGATTTTTTACATTGTTGACGCGGGAATGGGTGATCTTATTCGTCCTTCGCTTTATGAAGCCTATCATCGGATTGCTCCAGTTCGGGGTTCCCAAAAGGCGGTTCAAAAGGTCGATGTGGTGGGACCCATTTGTGAATCGGGTGATTTCTTTGCGAAAGACCGTAAGCTGCCACTCATGAAGAGGGGCGATTTAATGGTTGTTTTCTCTGCTGGCGCTTATGGCAGCGTGATGGGGAGCACTTATAACGCCAGGCCCTTGTCACCCGAAATAGTGGTCCGAGGCAGTAAGTTCTCAGTGGCCCGTCAGCGTCAAACTTGGCAGGATTTAGTGCGCTTAGAGAAAATCCTAGCTTAGCTGGATTTGGCCAAAGTTTACTTGCGATAGAAGCGGGAATTACCTAATATAACTTTCATTCGACATTAGTTTTTCAAGGAGAGCCCATGTTCCGCGGTGCCTATACCGCCCTTGTAACGCCCTTTAAAAACGGGCAAGTTGATTATTCCGCTTTGGAAGCTTTGATTGAAAACCAAATCACCAAAGGCATTGATGGTCTTGTGCCTTGCGGCACCACCGGCGAATCGCCTACCTTAACGGACAAGGAACACGATGAAGTCATTGCCTTCACGGTAAAAACTGTCCGCAAACGCGTTCCGGTTATCGCGGGAACGGGTTCAAACTCTACAGCTGAAGCCATTTTACGTACCCGGCACGCGAAAGAAGCCGACGCGGATGCCGCGCTTTTGGTCGCGCCTTATTACAACAAACCCAATCAAAGGGGATTGGCGGCTCATTTTACGGCTATCGCGGACGCGGTTGATATTCCACAAATTCTTTACAATATTCCGGGACGTTCCGTCATTAATATCAATCCGGAAACCATCGCTGAATTGTCGAATCATCGCAACATTGTCGGCGTCAAAGAGGCTAGTGGCAATTTAGAACAAATGATCAAAATCAAATCACTTTGCCGTCCTGACTTTGACCTTATTTCTGGTGACGATACGATCACGCTTCCGATTCTAGCGATCGGCGGTGTTGGAGTCATTTCTGTTACTTCTCATCTTTTGCCGCAGGAAACTTCTCGGATGGTTCATAGTTATTTAGAGGGTAAAACTGAAGAATCCCGGGAACTGTTTTTCAAGTTTACAGATTTAATTAAAGTCATCATGTCAGTGGATGTGAATCCGGTTGGAATTAAAACAGTTTTGGCATTACGGGGTCAAATAGCAGAAGAGTTTCGCCTCCCGTTGGTACCAGTCACAACGGATGGTAAAGAAACTCTGAAAAAGCAATTAGATAAATTTGGTCTTTTAGCAGCCGCTGGACAACGTCGATGACCTTAAAGTTGGCGGTTTCCGGCTTGACCGGGCGGATGGGCCATACCATTTTGGAATTGGCATCTAAAGACAATCGGTTTGAAATTGTGGGCGGCCTTTCAAACCTTAAAAACCCTAGTGTTGGAAAATCGTTAACAGAAGTTCTGCCTTCTTTGGGTTCTGGCGTGAAAGCTTCTGTCTCAACGGAGCTATCAAAAATCCCAACCAAACCTCAGGTCTTAATTGATTTTACTCTCCCGCCAGCCACATTGGCCTATTTGAAAGAAGCCGTGGCTTTGGGAGTTGGGCTAGTTATTGGTACAACCGGCTTTTCAGAAAGTGAAAAAGCTCTAATTAAAGAAGCCTCCAAAAAAATTCCAATTGTGATGTCGGCTAACATGAGCGTTGGCATGAATCTCCTTTTTGCGCTGGTGGAAGAAGCAGCCGCTAAACTAGGACAAGCTTATGACGTGGAAATCGTTGAAGCCCATCATCATTTTAAAAAAGACGCGCCTTCGGGTTCCGCTCTCAGTTTGGGGGAAGCTGTGGCTCGGGCTTGGAAAGTTAATTTGAAAGACGTTTCGACCCATGGCCGGGAAGGTCAAGTGGGGCAGCGTAAAAGCGGTACAATTGGATTTCACGCGGTTCGGGGCGGGGATATTGTGGGCGATCATACAGTTCTTTACGCCGGGACTGGCGAGCGGCTTGAACTTACTCATCGGGCCCATAGCCGAGAGGCTTTTGCCCAGGGATCTTTAAAAGCGGCCTTATTTTTATCCGATAAAAAAAACGGACTTTATGACATGTGGGATGTTCTTAATCTTCGTCCCTCCTCGAAATAATTAATTGCGAATCGCCCGGCTTCTTCATAATGGAAAACCCCGATGGGCCATGCTTCTGGAATCGGTAGATACTTACCGGTATTTCACTTCGGATGAGCCCTGGAATGACCATATACTGGATTCCAAATCCTATGCGCTAAAACACTCCCAACTTTTAGCTCCCGCGATTCCCACGAAAATTGTCGCTGTGGGACTTAACTACAAAGAACACATTAAAGAGATGGCTCACGAAAGCACAAAAGAGCCTGTTCTTTTTTTAAAACCGCCTTCCGCTTTATTGAGTCCAGAAGGAAAAATACTTTACCCGCCATCCGCTTCACGCGTGGATTATGAGACGGAGTTAGCGGTGGTTTTGAAAGAAAGATTAAGAAACGCGACTCCGGAAGAGGCTTTAAAAGCGGTTTGGGGCTATACCTGCTGTAATGATGTGACCGCCCGAGATTTACAAAAAGTTGACGGACAATGGACTCGCGCCAAGGGTTTTGATACCTTTTGTCCTCTTGGACCATGGCTAGTAACGGATTTTTCCGAAAAAAGCCAAAAAATAACGACCCGATTGAATGGAGAAGTGAAGCAATCTTCCGATATTTCGATGAGAATTTGGAATACTGCTCAATTGCTTTCTTTTGTCTCCCATATCATGACTTTAGAACCTTTGGATGTTTTAACCACTGGAACACCCTCGGGGGTGGGTCCTGTGCAGTCAGGAGATATAGTCGAAGTTGAAGTTGAGGGAATTGGTGTACTTCGCAATTATGTGACAAGCACAATTTAAACGGAGGAAGATTTTCATGGAATTCGCCCCTGCAGACCGCCTCAAGAAACTACCGCCTTATTTGTTCATTGAAATTGACAAAAAGAAAAAAGCCGCCATTGAAAAAGGCGTGGACATTATCAGCCTAGGAATTGGCGACCCAGATTTACCGACGCCTGATTTTATTATTGAGGCGCTTTATAAAGCGTCCAAGGATAAAGCTAATCATCAATATCCCTTGGGAACGGGTTTGCCGAAGTTTAAGGAAGCCGTTGCCAAATGGTATGATCGTCGTTTTGGCGTTAAGCTGGACCCTAAAGAAGAAGTTGTCGCTCTTATTGGCTCCAAAGAGGGAATTGGACATTTACCGATCGGTGTGATCAATCCAGGGGATGTGGTGCTGGTTCCTTCGCCGGGGTATCCGGTTTACCATGCGGGAACTCTTTTTGCGGGGGGCGAGTCTTATTTCATGCCATTGCTGGAGAAAAATAATTTTCTGCCGGATTTAGACGCGATTCCGGTGGATATTCTAAAACGAGCAAAATTAATTTGGACCAATTCTCCCAATAACCCGACTTCGGCTTTGGCCGGAAAAGATTTCTACATCAAAGTGGTGGAATTCGCTAAAAAGCATAACCTAATTGTGGCTAATGACGCCGCTTATACCGAACTCTATTATGACGGTCACAAACCTGTCAGTTTCCTTGAGGTTCCAGGGGCCAAAGAAGTCGGGATCGAATTTCATTCTCTTTCTAAAACCTTTAACATGACGGGCTGGCGTGTTGGGTTCGCGGTGGGTAACAAAAGCGTATTAAAAGCTCTGGGTGATGTAAAAGGAAACGTGGATTCGGGCGTCTTTAATCCGGTTCAATACGCCGGTATCGCGGCGCTGGAAGCACCGGATTCGGTCACAGAAGAGATTCGTAAAATCTATCAAGAACGCCGAGATGTTTTTACGAAGGGCCTTCAAAAACTAGGTTGGAAATTTCAAGTCCCGCAAGCGGCCTTTTATCTTTGGATCAAAGTTCCAAATGGCATGAGCTCCGCGGATTGGTGCGCAAAGCTTTTGGAAGAAGCTGGGATTGTCGCCACACCGGGCAACGGCTTTGGTCAAGAGGGTGAAGGTTATTTCCGTATGACAATGACGGTAGACAAGGCCCGTTTAGAAGAAGCGCTTCAAAGGCTTTTGAAGCTGAAATAAATAGGCCCATTATGGCAACCGCTTATTTATCCTTGGGCACCAATGTGGGGGATCGTGACCTCTATTTAGAACAAGCTCGAAAGGCTATTCGCGATACTTTTTCAATGGCTCGATTTTCGAATGTTTATGAAACAGAACCGGTTGATTATTTAGATCAACCTTGGTTTTTAAATCAAGTTGTCGAAATTCAAACCGATTTATCGTCCGAATCTTTGCTAGAATGGGCGCAGTCTTTGGAACAGCGGATGGGCCGCCAAAGAGATATTCCTAAAGGTCCCCGAACACTCGATGTGGATTTGCTGTTGTACGATGAAAAAGTAATAACCGGGGAAAGGCTGACGTTACCGCATCCCCGGCTAAGCCAAAGACGTCATGTTTTGGTTCCTTTGGCCGAGCTTACGCCGGATAAAAGGCTTCCTTTGAGTCATGTGACGATTCGTGAAGCGTTAGAACAAGTAAAAGACTTCTCACAGGTAAAACCGCATGCTTCATCATAAATATATCGCGATTGAGGGCCCCATCGGCGTGGGTAAAACCAGTTTAGCCGATATCTTGGCTAAAAAGCTGAATGCCCGCCTGATGCTGGAGGGAGCGGTTGAAAACCCCTTCATCCATGATTTTTATAAAGACATGGGTAAACACGCCTTTCAAACTCAGATGTTTTTTCTTTTGTCCCGGTACCGCCAACAGCAAGAAATTGTTCAAAATGATCTTTTTCAGCAGGGAATAGTTAGTGATTACATCTTCGCTAAAGACCGCATTTTTGCCAACCTGACCCTGGATGATAATGAGCTAAAACTTTATGAGCAAATTCACGCGATTTTGACTGGCCGGGTTTTGAAACCGGATTTCGTTATTTACCTTCAGGCTTCCACGGATGTGCTGTTAAAACGAATCGCTATGCGGGGCAGAAAATTTGAAAATCAAATTACCGGCGATTATCTCGCTGAATTGAATCAGGCTTATAACTATTACTTTTTCCATTATCAAGAAACACCTCTAATGGTGATTAATACCAGCGAGATTGATTTTGTGCATCGCGACGCCGATTTGGACGACCTTTTAACCCATATGGAAAAAGTCACCAATGGAACCGTTTATTATCAACCTGTCAGCGTGAAAAAATAACCATGTTGAAATCCATGAATGTTTTAGACTTCCAAAAAAAATGCAACCGTAGTGAAAAAATAACGGTTGTGACGGCCTATGATTATTCCATGGCTTTGGCGGCGGATGCCGCCGGGGTGGATGCCATTCTGGTCGGAGATAGCCTCAATATGACCATGTTAGGCCGCGAAAACACCCTTTCAGCAACCATGGATGAGATGCTTCATCATTCCAAAGCAGTCGTCAAGGGGACCAAAAACGCCTTGGTGATTGGCGATATGCCCTTTCTTTCCTATCAGTTGGGGCCTGAAGAGGCGTTGGAAAATGCCGGGGCTTTTTTGGCTGAAGCAGGTGTTCAAGCGGTCAAACTAGAATGGTGTCCCCGGGCGGCAGAAGTAACAAAGGTTCTTGTGGAAAATGGCATTCCTGTCATGGGTCATTTGGGCTTTACGCCCCAGCAAATTAACCGCTTTGGCGGATATCATTTGCAAGGTAAAGACGCCGTTTCCGCGAAACTGCTTATAAACGAAGCCAAAGCTTTAGAGAAGGCTGGTGCCTTTGGAATTGTATTGGAATTGATCCCTTCGGAGACAGCTAAAAAAATTACGGCTGCTGTTAAAATCCCAACCATTGGGATAGGAGCAGGTCCTCATTGCGATGGACAAGTACAGGTACTGCATGATCTTTTAGGTTTGCTTCCGGATTTTCACCCCAAACACGCAAAAGCTTATCTTAAACTTCACGAAAGCATTAAAGGCGCGATACAACAATATATTATCGAAGTTAAATCGGGTAAGTTCCCGCCGACCTCCTGAGTTTTTCATGAAAGTAATTTCCAATCCCAAACTTATTCAAGCACAAGTTCGTTTATTACGGCAGGCTAAGAAAACTATTGGGTTTGTCCCGACGATGGGGGCGCTTCATCAAGGCCATTTGGAATTGGTTCGTATTTCCCGTAAACAAAACAGCCACACGATTGTTTCCATTTATGTCAATCCACTCCAGTTCGGTCCTAAAGAGGATTTAGCCCAATATCCCCGGACAATGGCGGCGGATATCGCGTTTCTTAAAAAAGAAAAGGTTCATTTGGTTTTCACGCCTTCGGATAAAGAAATGTATCCCAAAGGTTTCTCAACCGAGATAAAAGTAACCGGCCCTTTAGTCGCGGGTCTTTGCGCGCCTTACCGGCCCGGTCATTTTGATGGTGTCGCCACGGTGGTAGTAAAACTTTTGGGAGTGGTTCAACCCAATCGGTTGTATTTGGGTCAAAAAGACGCCCAACAAGCGGCAATGTTAAAAAAAGTCACTTCTGATTTAAATATGGACGTCGAGACGGTCATTTGTCCTATTGTTCGTGAACAAGACGGCTTAGCCATGAGTTCCCGTAATAAGCGTTTGACCCTGGAAGGGCGGCAGATCGCGCCGGTTTTATACAGGGCCCTTCGCGTGGGGAAGAGTTTGGTGGATTTAGGTCAAACCGACGCCAAAAAAACTATCACTGAAATTAAAAAGGTGATCAGCGAAAAACGGAAGGTAAAACTCCAATATTTAGAAGCAGTCAACTCGGAAACCCTGGAACCAGTTACCAAAATACGATCGGGAACGCTGTTAGCTTTGGCCGCCTACCTTGACAATGTGCGGTTGATTGACAATATTGTGATATAGCTTGTTTTAAGCCAAACCGCTTGTAGTAGTACGGTTTAACCTACTTTTAACCCCTTTTTTTCAACTCTTAGTTCGGCTAGACTGGCGCCTCTTTAATAAGGCCTTTCGGGCAAATCCAAGGAGTTTCCTAATTATGGCTCGGGTTTTCATTAGATCTAAGATTCATAAGGCGACAGTCACCCAAACAGACCTTCAGTACGAGGGCAGCATCACGCTGGATCCTAAACTGATGCAAGCGGCCGATATCGCGGCTTATGAGCAAGTGCACGTTTTGAACCTCAATAATGGAAACCGATTAGAAACCTATGCCATTACCGGTAAGGCCAATTCGGGGGTTGTTTGCCTGAATGGAGCTGCCGCCCGGCATGCCGAGGTAGGGGACCAGGTCATTGTTTTGACCTATGAAAGCTTTCCCCAATTACCCCCCGCGGGGTTTGAACCCACCGTGGTTCACGTCAACACCAAAAACAAAGTCACTAAAGTAAAAAAAGGAGGCTGATCATGTCACTCGATCTCTTTTTGGACGACAAGGAACTAATCGCCCGGATTAAAGAACTTAAAAAAGAACGAAACGCGGTCATTTTGGCCCATAGTTACGAAAGGCCAGAGGTTCAAGATATCGCGGATTATGTCGGGGATTCTTTGGAGTTATCCCGGTTAGCGGCCAAAACTGACGCCGATGTTATTGTTTTTTGCAGCGTTCATTTTATGGCCGAAACCGCGAAAATTCTTTCCCCTCAAAAGTTGGTTCTTCTTCCAGCGGCTGAAGCCGGCTGTCCCTTGGCGGATATGATTACACCCGCCCAATTAGCCGTTGAAAAAGCTAAACACCCCAACGCGGCGGTGGTGGCTTATGTTAATTGTTCCGCGGAAATCAAATCTATGGCGGATGTTTGCTGTACTTCGGCGAACGCGGTTCAAGTAGTCGATTCTATGCCGCAAGATGAGATTCTTTTTGTGCCTGATCAGCATCTAGGCCGCTGGGTGCAAACTCAAACAGAAAAGAAAATTATTCTTTGGGCGGGATGCTGCCCTACCCATCAACGCATGAAGGCGAAAGATATTTTAGATTTGAAACAGCAATATCCGGACGCTGAAGTTGTGATTCACCCTGAAAGCAATGAAAGTATTTGTAACTTGGCGGACGCGATTCTTTCAACGTCCCAAATGCTCCGTTATTGCCAGGCTTCGTCGGCGAAGACCTTTATTATCGGTACAGAGATGGGGATGCTTCATCGTTTGAGAACGGCTATGCCGGAAAAAACATTCTTGCAGCCCAGCAAAGGTCTTATTTGCCCGAACATGAAGATGACTCAATTGGAAGACATTTATGAGTCGTTAAAAGAACTTAAACATCCCATCGAAATTCCTGAACCCATAAGGATCAAGGCCTTGCAGGCCCTGAATGGAATGCTGGCGGCGGTTCCCACGAAGTGAGAGGCCAAAAGCCGTCTCGGCGTCTGGCGATAGTCGGTTGCGGCGCTATTGGTTCTTTGGTTGCTCGGCTGCTTGAAAAAAAGAAGTCCTCTTTTATGGTTACGGCTGTTTTTGACACTTATATTTCCATGGCGGAAAATTTATCCAAAAATCTTAAATCTCGTCCAAAAATTTGTCGAAGCCTTTCAGATATCTTTTCTTTATGCGACTACGTGTTCGAAGCAGCTTCGGTTCAAGCCGCGCTGCAGGTCGCAGAAGCCAGCCTTCTAAAAAGAAAACCTACCATTATGATGAGTACGGGCGGATTTCTTTTAAATCAGAAAAAGCTGTCCCGGTTGGCCAACCAGTATCAGACTAAAATCTATCTTCCCTCCGGCGCTCTTTGCGGTTTGGACGGCGTAAAAGCCGCAAGGCAGATAGGCCGGTTGAAAAAAATTGAGATTACTTCCACAAAACCACCGCGCGGTTTTATCGGAGCACCTGGCCTTACAAAGGGCCAAAAAGAGGCGCTTTACAAAAATAAATCAGCTTTTTATCTTTATCGGGGGGATGTTTGGGGCGCCATAAAGCGTTTTCCAGCGAATGTGAATGTGGCGGCCACCATGGCTTTGGCTTCTGGGGAACCCGGAAAGCTCAAGGTAAAAGTCGTTGCAGATCCGAAGGTGAAACTAAACCAACATGAGATTCATGTCTCGGGTGAGTTTGGAGAATTAAACGCCGTTACCCGCAATAAACCCTCATCCATGAATCCGAAAACCAGCGCCTTGGCCATTCAAGCGGCTTTGGCTTTATTTGAACGTCTTGAAAACTATGTCGAGGTTGGAAATTGAGTCCGGAAACTTCCAATTCTGATACGCCTTGCGCGATCAAAATCCAAAATCTTTCCAAAACTTATAAAACGGGCTTTTGGTTCGCTCCCAAAATCTCTCACGCCGTTAAAAACGTGAGCCTCAATGTTTATGAAAAAGAGGCTTTTGGCCTCTTGGGTCTGAATGGCGCGGGCAAAACCACAACGATTAAAATCATTTTAGGACTTTTAAAACCCACAGCCGGTTCGGTTTCAATTCTTGGCGGTAGTATTTCTCAACGCCAAGTACGTTCTCAAATTGGCTATCTTTCCGAACTTCCGTACTTCTCAAGACAACACACAGGCCGTGAACTTCTAGCGTATTTTGGCGAGCTTCAGGGATTGACTGGCGCGCCGCTGCGCCATCGGGTAGACGAGGTTTTGGAATTGGTACGTATGACGAAAGCGGCGGGACAAAAGGTTTCTGATTATTCTAAAGGCATGTTACAGCGCATCGGCATCGGCCAAGCCCTTATCGGTAAACCCCGCCTGCTTATTTGTGATGAGCCAATGAGCGGATTAGATCCGGTGGGCTATAAGGAAATGCGGGATATTTTCATCGATTTGAAAAAAATGGGAACAACCCTGTTTTTAAATACGCACATTATGGATGAGGTTGAGAGAATTTGTGACCGAATCGGAATTATTCATGACGGTGAATTGAAGGAAGTCACTTCGGTGACTCAGGTGCTTCAATCGTCCGTGCCTGTGGATTATTGGATTGATGTGGATCCGTCGGAAGCTTCAAAGCTTTCAGGAGTGCCGTTTCAAGAAGCGGTTAAAAGCACCGGCGGTATTCAAATTACAAGTTTAGTGTTGCCGGAAACCCTGGCGATTTTAGCGGAACGAAAGGTAAAGACGCGAGGTGTAAGACCGCTTTCGTCCATTGTAGAAGCCTATTTTTTACAAGCCATTGGCGCGTTTCAACATTTATCCTCTTCGACGGCGGGAGGTAAGCGATGAGAAGAATATTGAATGTGGCTCTTTTCACTTTCAGGGAACTTATCCGAAGCAAAATGCTTTTTATCTGGCTTATTAGTGTGATTGTTCTTTGTGTTCTAGCCTTTTTGTTATCTCTCTTAAGTTTTGGGGATATTTTAAAGATTTTTATGGACTTGGGGTTGGCTGGGATGGAGATATCAGGTCTCATGGTTCTTATATTGAGCCTAGCTGTAACTTATACGACGGAGATGGATCAAAAAGCTATTTATCTTCAACTGGCTAAGCCGGTTACCCGTGGGGAATATTTAGCTGGAAGAGTGTTAGGATTTTTCATGATGAATTCCCTGGTTGTCATAGGAATGGGTTTGGTCATTATTGGGTTGGTTATTTTTGTGGGCGGGGGGCAAGTTCCCCTACTTTTTTACTCCTGCGTTGGTTTTATGCTTTTGGAAATGTTCGTGTTAACCGCACTAGGGCTTACTTTTCAAATGATTGGTACTTCGATGGTGGGAGTTGTTCTTTACGCTTTTTTCACTATTTTCTTGGGTCATTGTATTGGAGAAGTCGAGTGGCTATTGGATCAAAAGCTATCCTCGTTTGTTAAAGCGGCTCTCAAAGTTATCTATTATTGCTTGCCGAACCTCGAGATTTTTGATCTCAAAGACCGCATGTATGATCCAACCTTGGTGCTTGGGTGGATTCAATGGAAAGAAGTTCTACTTTACACTTTTGCATACTCTTTCCTTGTTTTTCTTATTGGATGGATAAACTTAGAGAAGCGGGAGTTTATGTGAAAAGCGCGTCCCTTTATGACCGGTTTTTAAAGTGGGTTCCGCTTTTTTTAGTCATCGCTTTTACGGCCCAAGTTTTTCTTTCCTCCAATTTAGAAAAATGGGTTCATCCAGATTCTTTTGAAACGACTAAAACCAATAAAATCGATAAAAAGGTCGCCTCAACTTTAAGGGCCATCGCGTTTTTGAGCGGATATAAGGTATTGGTAGGTCATGCTTTTTGGATTAAGGTCATTCAATATTATGGAGATGGAAGCAACTTTGGGGACAGTTATTCTAAGCTATACGATTATTGCAGCTTGGCCGCCGATTTAAATCCCCAGTTTATTCCTATTTATACTTTCGGCGCTGCTCCTCTAGCCTTTAAATTTAAACGGGTGGATGAGGCGATAAGGCTTCTTCAAAAAGGAATCGCGGCAAATCCCAATGAGGTTCGTTTGAAATTGATGTACGCTGCGATCGCCTATCAAAATACCGAGAAATATGGTCAGGTCATTCCTTTTTTAGAGGCTCAAATCGCCCGGGGAGACGCTCCTATTATGCTGGTTAATATTTTAGCTAATACATATAAAAAAGTTGGCCGATACGCGGACGCGATCCGTCTCTGGAAACAAATTTTGAAAGATACGGATTCGGATGTTCAAAGAATTGTTGCCGCGCAAAAACTTCAAGAACTTTATGGATTAAATAAGGCGAAAAATAATTGAAATTCAATATAAACCAAATTTTTTTACTCGTACTTGCCGCTCTTTTTTTTACGGTTGTTCCTTCAAGAGGATGGACTCAAATCCGACCATTTGATTCTTCGACTTCTGTTCAAACAAGAGCCTCAGTTGTTCCGGGTCTCAAGACAAGCGCTCCGCAAGCGGTTCATTCGGAACATCTTATTTATTTTAAAGACACTCTGGCCCGCTTAGTGTTGGATTTTATTCATCGCCCTGATTTTAGTTTCAAAAAGCCAGCTGATTTAAATGATCTGGGTTACCTTTATTTTTATTTTGGAGAATATAGTCAAGCGGTTGATCTTTTTAAGCGGGCCGTCGCGTTGGACCCAAAACTCACCGACGCTCAAATTAACTTAGGCGTTGCTTATTACGAAACGAGCGATTATTCCTCCGCTCAAAAAGCCTTTGAACGTGCGCTGGAACTAGACTCGACCCGGACCGAGACATTGCTTGACCTGGGGCTTTTATCCTATGCCCAAACGGCCTACCCCAAAGCCCTTCAATATTTCGAAAGCGCCTCGAAGACTTCGCCCAATGACCCTCAAATATTGAACAATCTTGGCTGCGCTTATTTTCAACTTAAACAATATGATCTAAGCTATACGGCCTTTAAAACAGCTGTTGAAAAAGGCGCGAGTTTCTATCACGCTTATTACAACCGCGCGGCGGTTTCTCTATATTTTGGAAACCTCGTGAGCGCCCTTGAGGACACTCAAAAAGCGGTTCAACTCTCTCCCTCGAATCCGGACGCTTACAATCTTTCAGGGCTTGCCCATCTCTTTAACCATGAAAATTTGAAAGCTTCCGTCGCTTTCGCGCAAGCTATTCAAATAGACCCCGAAAACGGGGATTATTTAAATAATCTTGGCCGGGCACAGCTGGGTTTGGATCATTTAATGGAAGCAGGGAAGTTATTTCAGAAAGCGCTGGCTTTAGATCCTAAATCGAAAACCACTTTGTGGAATCTGGGTGATTGGAATTTACGGCAGAAACGGTATGTAAAGGCTCAAGCTTTTTACAAGATGGTATCGGATTGGGATGAGGCTAAACAAAATCCGGTTTTTCAATATAACTACGGTGTCGCTTTTTATGAGGCTGGTCAAAAAGAGAACGCTCAGCATTATTGGGAAAACGCTCTAAAAGAAGATGAGCGTTATATTGAACCTCTCTACGCCTTAGCGGTGCTGTCTGAAGACGATAAAACCTGGGATCGAGCCGTTAATTACATTCGAAAAGGGGAAAGTCTTGAGCCGTCTTCCGCTCGTTGGGTCCGTTTGGAAGGCGATTGGAATTTAGATCAGGGCCGAAATCAACAAGCGTTAGAAAATTATCAAAAAGCTCAAAGGTTAGGGGAACGGGACGCTGAATTGACGCTTCAAATTCAAAAGTTGAAAGCGGGCTCATCGAATCCGGTTTCTCCGGAAGAAAAAGTAGAAACGGCCGAAAATTACCAGCTTCAAATGAATAGTTTAATGGAAAAAGGCCGTTGGGATGAAGCTTTGGCTTTTGCAAAAAAAGAGACCGAACTCGATGGATCGAAACCTTCTTCTTGGGAAGATCTTTCGAATGTTTATGAAAAAATGAACGAAAAGGAAAAAGCCCTGGGGGCTATTTTACAGGCGCAGAAACTAATGCCGGAGGACAGTACAATTTTAGAAAAATGCGGTGACGCCGCTTTCGCGGATAATCAATACGCCAAAGCGGAACGTTTTTACGAGGAAAGCCTCGGTGGTTCTTCAGCGGCTTGGCGGGCATGGCTTGGACTAGGCTCCTGCGCATATAAACAAAATCAAATTAATCTGGCCATCCAAAAATGGGAAAAAGGTTCATCATTAGCCCCGCAACAACCGGAATTTTACTATAACCTTAGCCGAGCCCATTGGTCTTTAGGGCAAAAGGCTCAAGCGGTGGTCTATCTTCAAAAAGCGCTGGAATTAAAACCCGATTATCCGGAAGCGCTCACCAACTATGCTTCTTTGGATTTAGACGCGGATCGTCTGACTGAAGCGGAAGTGAAATTGAAAAAAAGCATGTCCTTAGATAATCAAATTGCGGAGACCTATTTTAACTACGGAAATTTATCCCTGAAAAAAGGCCTTTTAGCCCAGGCAATTTCTTATTATCAGAAAGGATTGGAAATCAATCCGGATGATCCGGATGGCTACTATTACCAAGGCGTGGCCTATTTAAAGCAGGAACAATGGGCGAAGGCTAGGATTTTCCTGGAAAAAGCTTTAGAAAAGAATCCGGAACACGCCAACGCTCTTTATAACTTGGGTAAAGTCAGTCTCGAAACAGAAGATTATTCAGGGGCGCAAAAATATTTTGAGGAATCACTGGAAGTTTATCCCGATCAAGCGGACGCCTTTTATGGAATGGGTTTGGTTTATTTTCAAAAGGCCCAGTATTCCGAAGCGGAAAAATGTTTTGAGAAGGCTAAGACGACATCCGATCAAGCGAGAGAAGTTTATTATTATCTGGGCCAAACCCAGGAAAAACTAGGGAACTCGCTCGCGGCTCAGGTTTTGTATCAACAATCCATCACGTTAAGCCCCGATTTTGGACTTTCGCATTTGGCTTTGGGTGATTTATTAAAGGCTCAGGGTAAAACGTTGGAAGCGAAAGAAGAATATCAAAAAGCTTCAAGGCAAAAAGAATTTGTGAGTGCCGCGAAAAAAGCCAGGGAAAGATTGGCTCTCATTCCATGATTCATCTGGTTAGTCTTAATCCCTCGCTGGATTTCGAATTTACTCTCGAAAATCCTAAACACGGAAAAATCGGTTCACTTTCTCGTTTTGACCTGCAAGCGGGCGGCAAGGCACTCAATTTAATCCGTTTCTTAAATCCCTGGGGGGTTCAGGTTAAAACCTGGCTGGGAACCGGCGGTGGAGAAGAACCGACGGAAATTCTTTACCGTAATTTGATTAAGAAAGAGGGACTTAGAGTTCGTTTTTTAAACAAAGGGACACCTGTCCGGATTAATGTGGTTTTAAGCGAAAAAAATAAACTTGGAAAATATAATCACGCGGGATTTAAGTTAGAGGATTCAATACTCAAACCAGCTCAAAATGAAATGAAGCCGAACGATTTTGCGGTTTTGACCGGGCGTTTGCCCGAGGGGATGAACCCGAAATGGATGAAAAGTACCATTGAGGTATTAAACAAAAAACGGGTTCGAGTAATGGTGGACAGCTCGGGTGAAGCTTTAAAATACGCTCTCATGGCTCGTCCTTGGTTCTTCAAAGTAAATCTCTTTGAATTATCGGAAGCCCTGGGAAAATCATTCAAAGATTTAAACCAAATACAGGGGTTAATTCAAAAACAGTTTTCGAAACAGGGATTAACGCATGGCGCAGTGACCCACGGTTCCGAAGGAGCCATTCTTTGGAAAAACAATGAAATCTACCAGATGGATGTTTTTGAAAAGTTCAAACCTTCATTAGTGGTGGGCGCTGGTGATGGATTTTTAGCGGGATACATTAAAGGAATTCAAATGGGCTTAGAAGTTCAAGGGGCCGCCCGCCTTGCTTGCGCCGCCGGAACCGTGGTAGCCCTACTGGGTATTAGAGGTTTTGAACCAAAGCAAGTCACTCCCTGGCTGAATAAAGTCCAAATTCGAAGGATTTTATGAATTCTGAATCCAAATATATCTATTCGGTTTTCGAACTGCTTCAGACCGCCCGGGCGCTTTTAGAAACAAAGTTTTCCACTGTTTTGGTGGAAGGGGAAATAAGCGAATTTAACCGGGCTCCGTCCGGACACATGTATTTCAAACTCAAGGATGAGAAAGGTCTTTTGCCTTGCGCTTTTTTTAAGGGCAATAACCAGGCCTTGGCTTTTAAGCCTGAAATTGGAATGAAAGTCATTGCGGGCGGCGTCTTAACGCTTTATGAGAAAACCGGGCAATTTCAATTAAATGTTCGAACCCTTGAGCCCCATGGTTTGGGCGCGCTTCAACTGGCTTTTGAACAACTCAAAAAGAAGTTATTGGCCGAAGGTTTTTTTGAAAATGACCGCAAAAAACCAGTGCCTAAATATCCCCGTCGAATCGCTATTATTACCTCTCCGATTGGCGCGGCATTACAGGACTTCATGAAAATTTTGGAAACTCGGGTTGGAATTGATGAGGTGGAGTTGTTTCCAGTGAAAGTTCAGGGAAGGGAAGCGCCTGGAGAAATCATTGAGGCGATCGAAGAGGTTTCCCGGCGGCAGGACCACGATGTGTTAGTACTGACCCGGGGCGGCGGAAGCCTTGAGGATTTGGCGGCCTTTAATGACGAGGGGGTTGTTCGGGCCCTTGCGGCTTGTTTAATTCCCACCATTTGCGCTGTAGGCCACGAGATTGATAACAGTCTCTGTGATTTTGTCGCGGACAGAAGGGAACCCACCCCCACCGCCGCCGCCACTCATTTGGCGCCGGGCATTGCTGAAGTCGAGCAAAGGCTAGAGGATTTAGATCACCGCCTTAAAGAAGCTTTTACTCATCTTATGGATGATAAGAAAAGAGACTTGCAGGAGTTATTAAGCACATTGAGAGACCGTCGGCCCGATCTTTTACTAGATCAAGCCCGTCAGGATTTAGATTACCGCGCGGAAGAATTGAAAGAGGCTCTTCAAACCCTTCGGAAGGATAAACAACTTCAAGTCCAAAGAGCTTCCGATTTTTTAAACCGAGTGAATCCCCTTCAATTGGTAAAACCGTATCAAGAAAAACTAAAAGGCCTCCAGGCTCAATTGCAGGCTTTTCATCCCCATGGGCCTCTTAAAAGGGGATATGCCATTGTGCGTGATGAAAAAAGCGGGAAAATTCTTCGAACCAGCCAATCGCTTCAAAAAGGCGACCGCCTGCTGATCCAATTATTAAAGGGAAAAGTCGAATCGGAAGTTGTTTCAACCGAAGATGAAAAAGAATAAAATGTCGCCCAATCCAAAACGTTACCGGAGCTCTTATGACAACCCAGCCATCCTTTGAAGATTCTTTATCAAAATTAGAAAAAATAGTGGAACAGATGGAATCGGGCGACCTTAAGTTGGAAGATTCATTAAAGCTTTTTGAGGATGGAATGAAACTCACAAAAGAGTGCAACCAACGCTTAAATGAAATCGAGAAAAAAGTGAAACAGCTCTTAAAAACAGCTTCTTCTAAATCCGAAGAGGGCGGCTCCGCCCGTGGAAAGGCTTAAACGTGGCATTTAATATCAAGGCTTATCTCTCCTCACAGCAAAATCTGGTCAATATGGTTTTAACCCAAATTTTTAAAGAAGCGGAGGATTGTCCGCCTGAGCTTTTGAAGAGTATGAAGTACAGCGTTTTTGCCGGCGGGAAGCGTTTAAGACCCGTTTTGGCTTTGGCTGCTGCGGAAGCGGTCGGCCTCCCGCAAGCTTCCGCTTTGCCTATTGCCTGCGCTTTGGAATTGATTCACACCTACAGCCTGATTCACGATGACCTTCCGGCGTTGGACAACGACGATTACCGCCGGGGTCTTAAAACCAACCACAAAGTTTTTGGGGAAGCCATGGCGATTCTGGCCGGAGACGGACTTCAAACCCTCGCCTTTGAGTGCGTCGCCAATCCCTCGTCCTATCCTGAAAAGTACCGAAGAAACGTCGCTCAGGTGGCATATGAACTGGCCCATTACGCGGGTTACCCTGGCATGGTCGGGGGACAAGTGGATGACATTTTGTCCGAGAAAAAGAAGCCCAGTCTTCCTAAAGTCTTTTCAATTCATCAACGCAAGACGGGCGCTTTGCTTTTATCCAGCGTCCGGCTACCCGCGCTTTTATCCGGAGCTTCCACTTCCAAAGTCGACGCTTTAACTGAGTACGGTCTTTTCGCCGGGCTCGCCTTTCAAGTAGTGGACGATATTCTAAATGAAATCGGAAACATGAAACAGCTGGGGAAAAAAGCGGGCAGTGACCGGGCCAGGGGGAAAATGACTTATCCCGCCGCTATCGGACTTGAGAAATCCAAAAAAGAAGTCGAGAAATTAACCCAGCAAGCTTTGAAATCTCTCGAAATTTTTGGACACAAGGCCGAACCACTTAAGGCTTTAGCGCTTCATATGGCCGGAAGGACGAATTAGCTTGAATCCGTTTGTTCAGATTTTTACGTCCAAAATCTTTTATGTCACCACGATTTGCTGGGTCATTGCTCAGGGTATGAAAGTGTTGATTTCCTGGATTCGGCATCATAAAATCGACTTCCGTTTGTTTGTGGGTACAGGCGGAATGCCAAGTTCCCATTCGGCTTTGGTATCATGTTTAGCCACAACTATTGGGCTCGAAACGGGTTGGAATTCACCGGTTTTTCTTTTAGCCCTGGGGATGGCCTTGATTATCATGTCGGATGCGGCGGGAGTTCGAAGAGCCGCGGGTCAGCAAGCCAAAATCCTCAACGACATCATGGATGACCTTTATCGGTCCAAACCGGTTCCACAGAAACGGCTTAAAGAATTACTGGGACATACTCCGGTTCAAGTATTTGTGGGCGCTTTTCTGGGGATACTCGTAGCGCTGATTTGTTACAAATTTTAGATAGGACTTCCAATTGGCTTACCAATATCTGGATCAAATTCAAACTCCCTCTAATTTAAGGGCTTTACCCGTTGAGGCTTTGCCCAAAGTCGCTGAGGAATTACGAGATTTTCTAGTTACCGCGGTCTCGAAAACCGGCGGTCATTTGGGTGCCAGCTTAGGCGCGACTGAACTGACTTTAGCGATGCACTATGTTTATGACACCCCCCAAGACCGTATTGTTTGGGACGTGGGTCACCAGGCTTATGGCCATAAGGCTATTACGGGACGCCGGGAAAAATTCCCTACCTTACGCCAATTTGACGGTCTATGCGGTTTTCCGAAGCGTAACGAGAGTGAATACGATACTTTCGCGGTAGGTCACGCGGGAACGGCCTTGTCGGCGGCTTTTGGAATGGCGATGGCCCGAGACATGCAAAAAAAGAATTTCCATGTGATGGCGGTAGTCGGAGACGCGGCTATTTCTAATGGCCTTTCTATGGAAGCCTTAAACAACATTGGTGATCATCCTAATCTCAACATGACGGTCATTTTGAATGACAACGAAATGTCGATTTCTCCCAGCGTCGGAGCCATGACTTCCTATTTGAATAAAATTCTGGCCGGCAAGTCTTATAACGAAACCAAAACCCGTGTTGAAAACTTAATCAACCGGATTCCGAACGTGGGACCTCAAATGCTTCAGATGGCCCATCATGCGGAGGAAGCACTTAAAGGATTTATGACCCCGGGAACTCTCTTTGAGGAACTGGGTCTTCGCTACTATGGGCCTATTGACGGTCATAACATCTTGACGTTGGTTGAGATTTTTAAACGGGTGAAAGAACTCAAGGGCCCGATCATGCTTCATATTGTGACTCAAAAAGGAAAAGGCTACGCCCCCGCTGAGGAAAACCCTGAAAAATTTCATGGCGTCAGCGTTTTCGACAAAGAAACCGGCAAGCTCGCTGTCGCAACAGGTTCCGCGACAGCTCCTTCTTACACAAAAGTTTTTGGAGACGCTTTAATTGAATTGGCAAAAGACCATCCGAAACTGGTGGGAATCACCGCCGCGATGCCGGATGGAACGGGACTTAAAAAATTCGGTGAGCTTTATCCCGATCGTTTTGTGGATGTGGGCATCGCCGAAGGCCACGCGGTTTGTATGGCCGCCGGTATGGCCTGCGAGGGAATTAAACCGGTTTTGGCGATTTACTCCACGTTCCTTCAAAGAGCTTTTGACCAAATCATTCATGATGTCTGTCTTCAAAAACTCCCTGTCGTTTTCGCCCTCGATCGGGGCGGTTTGGTCGGCGAGGACGGTGAAACCCACCAGGGTGTTTATGACCTTTCTTATTTACGCTGCGTTCCGAATATGGTGGTGATGGCTCCGGCGGATGAAAACGAGCTTCGCAACATGCTTTATACGGCGGTGGAATACAACGGCCCCATCGCTTTGCGCTATCCCCGGGGAAATGGGGAAGGCGTCACTTTAGAAACGGGCTTCAAAAAAGTTGAGATTGGTAAAGGACTCATCGTTGAAGAGGGAAAGCATTTCGCCCTTCTGGCCATCGGACGGATGGTAGGCGTCGCCAAAACCACCAGAGCTCTTCTTAAAAAAGAGGGACTTGAGGGCACTGTCGTGAACATGCGTTTTGTGAAGCCGTTAGACGAAGAACTTCTCGTGTCTATTGCCCGGAAAAATAAAGTCCTTTTAACCTTGGAAGAGAACGTGGCCATGGGCGGTTTTGGAAGCGCGGTGTTGGAAGCTCTTCAAAAGAACGGCATTACCGATTGCGCGGTCAAGTCTATTGCCATACCTGATAATTTTATTGAGCACGGCAAACCCCAGCTTCAAAGGGAACAATGCGGCTTAGAAGCTTCGCAAGTCGCTGACGAAGTTAAAAAACTTATTCAGCGCCAGACGCCTTATCAGTTGGGAGTCGTGTCATAAAATGTCGTTTTTCTTGAATCGTCGGGTTTGGTTTTTTCTATTATTGGACGCCGTTATCCTGCTGGGCCTCGTTGGGATTTTTGCTGTTGTTCACCACAGTTACGCCGCCAGCCATCCAGCCTTAAGCGAAGATATCCTGATTACTCCTACAGTTTCCGCGGCGCCTTCAACAGTACAATCCCCAACCACGGTCACGGCTCCTCTAGCTTATTTTGAGGCGACCGAATCCGACATTATCGACCTTCACAAACTTCTTTGCAAAAACGTGAAGGTGGATGTGCATCAGGTGGCCTTAGGCGAGAATTACTGGACCCTGGCCAAAAAAAATAATATCGACATTTATACCCTTATCGGCGCTAACCCTGATATGCCTTTTAAGGCGGCCTATCGCCAAACGCTTGACCTGCTTTCCCGTAAGGGTGTTTTGCACACGGTTGAAAAAGATGATGACCTTTCTAAGATTGCTTTGGAATATAGAACCAATGAAAAAGTCATTCAGCAGGAGAATGGGCTTCATTGGTGGCGGGGAATGCATGCCGGGGATGTTTTGTTTATTCCCGATGTCCGCCCCATTCGGATGGTGAAAGAATGGAAAGATTATTTTAATAAACGCGGCATGTTCGGAGTTCCTTTTTCCAAATGGGCAACTTGGACTTCGGGATTCGGCCTCAGGGTAGACCCTTTTACGGGCGAGGAAAAATCCCATAAGGGTATCGACCTTCGCGCGAAATACGGAGATGCGGTTTACGCTTCCGCTCCCGGAAAAGTTATTTTTACGGGGGTCGCGGGCGGCTATGGAAACCTCATTCAAATTCGCCATAGCGGCGGTTACATTACTTTCTACGGACATCTCTCAAAAATTTACGCCAAGATGGGGCAGAAAGTCCGGCGGGGAGCTTTGATCGGCCGCGTCGGCGCCACAGGCCGGGTAACCGGGCCGCATTTGCATTTTGAGATTCGAAAAGATGGAAAAGCGGTGGACCCGCTTCAATACATTTAAATGCCCCGTTCTTTGAGCGGTTATGGTTTTAAAAGGCTTTTGGCGGGATTATGAGGGTTTTGAGAGGTTGCAATCTGTAATTTTGGAAGGTAAGGTATTCGAACGATGGACCCGAGATTTACAAAAAATAGTGGCGTTGAAACTTATACCGGCAATGAGCTGATCCTTAAAGGAGGCCTCGAAGCGGGGCTTAACCTTTTAACGGGTTATCCCGGTTCTCCCGTGGCGGATGTGTTTGAAGCCGCCGCCAATGCGGCCCCTTACCTCAAAGAACACGGTATTCTCGCCCAAATCGCCAATAACGAAGCTCTTTCGGCTGCCCGCCTCAACGGGGCCCAGATGGCCGGTTTAAGGGCGATTACCGTGATGAAATCCGTCGGCTTTCATGTGGCCGCGGACGCTTTGGTGGCCGCCAGCTTAGCCAAAAAAGATCATAAAGGCGCCGGGGTTATCGTCATTGGAGACGACCCTTGGAGCGATACCACCCAGGTTCCGGTCGACTCCCGCAGGTTATCCGATCATCTTTTTATTCCTGTATTAGAACCCTCTACCTTCCAGGAAATTAAAGACTGGATCAAAATCGCGTTTGAACTCTCGGAAGCCGCCGATCTTTTTATCGCCTATCTTTTAATTACCTACACCGCTGAGGGCGGGGGGACGGTTGAAGTTCACCCGAATCAACCTCCTACCGGGACAACTACGTTAAACAAAGCCACCATCGATAGCAGCTTGATTGATGTAAAACATTCCATTGTTCTGCCACCCCATACGGTGCCTTTGGAAAAAGAAGCGTTGGAAGTAAAGTTTCCCCAGCTTTTAAAAGCGGTCCGTAAAACCGGCATTAACCATGTAATTAAGCCCGCTTCCTCTGAGAAAAATGGAAAAGGGGATTTCGCATTTATTTCCGCAGGCGCTTCTTATACCTATTTGGAACAGGCCCTTTCAGAATTCGGCATGTCGGGTAAATTTCCAATTCTTAAACTGGGAATGACCTATCCGATCGACCCTGAGGTGATTCTTGATATTTTGAAATACTCGAATACCTTAGTGGTAGTTGAGGAAAAACGTCGGTTCGTGGAAAGCCAAGTCCGCAATATCGTGATGGATTTATTCCAATCCGGCCAAATTAAGGAAATGCCGACGGTTTGGGGCAAAACTTTCCCGGATAGCCTGAAAGGTTTTCCGACGGATCAGGGTTTGAGTCCAACCGTGGTGATGACGACGCTGGCGCCCTTATTCAAGCAATACGAAATTTCAACCGCCAAGATTCAAAAAGAAATTCAGTTTATTGAGAGCCTGGCTGATTTGCAGATGAGTATCCCAAACCGCACGCCTTCTTTTTGTCCTGGCTGCCCTCACCGCGACTCTTCTTCTGTCTTTTTGCAATTGGTGGAAGATTTTAAAAATCCCGAGTACATGAAAAAGAACCATAAGTCGAAACCCATCGACATCCTCTTTCATGGCGATGCGGGTTGTTACGTTCTTCTTTTCATGCCTCCCAATGGTCCTTTGATGCATAACTACATTGGCATGGGGTTGGGCGGGGGAACAGGCGCCGGATTGTCGCCTTTTTCTACCAACAAGTCCGTTTGTTTTATTGGTGACTCGACTTTCTTCCACTCGGGTCTAGCCGAAGTTTCTGACTCCATTAAAAACAATCAAGATGTTTTGTATGTGGTACTGGATAACAAAACCACTGCCATGACGGGCCACCAGCCCCATCCCGGAATGGACAAAGACCTGATGGGAAATCCGACTTTCGGACAGGATATCGAAAAAGTTCTTCATGGCTTTACGGAGGGTGAGGATGTTTCCATTGCCCGTTTAAACCCGGAGGTCCGGGATGACTACCGTGAACTGCTGGAAGAAATGATCATGGAACCGGGCGTAAAATTCATCATCGCCGATAAAGAATGCGGTATTACTTACCACCGCCGCAAACGTAAAGAGTTAAGCCGGGAAAAATCTAAACTTGGTTATTTACCCACTCAAGTACGTATTAATGTGAACGACCACACCTGCGAAAACTGCATGGAATGCACCCGCCTGACGGGTTGTCCCGGACTGGCGATCGAGGATACCCTTTATGGTCCAAAAATGTCGACGGATCTTTCTTACTGCGTTTCCGACATGGCCTGTACCCGTATCAAAGCTTGTCCCGCTTTTGAGGAAGTCACCCTAGTCCGCTCCCATAAACCCGAGGCCATTGTGTTGCCTGACCCGGCTTCTCTTCCGGTTCCGGCAGTGTTGGAATTCGAGGAAGACTGGCGGGCTTATTTGGCCGGCGTCGGCGGAATGGGAATCGGCAGTTCCACCCATGTTTTAGTCCGCGCCGCTTTGAAGCACGGCTACCACGTGACCTTCTGCGATAAAAAGGGAATCGCTATCCGCAACGGCGGCGTTTATTCCCAGATGACTTTCTCCAAGAAAAAGAAAGTCGTTTCTCCCCTCATGCCGCAGGGAAAGACCAACTTGCTTTTAGGGTTGGATATTCTAGAAGCGGCCAGGGGAATTGACCCTCGGTTTAATTTCCGTATCGGCTCTAAAGACTTTACTCACTCTGTGGTTAATACCCATAAAACCCATACTATTCTGACCCTGATGGGCAAAGATGACTTTAGCCCGGTTCAGTTGGCGGAACTTTTCAAGAAGCACACCATGGATTATGTCGGCGCGGATATGAGCAGCATCGCCGAGCATTACTTGGGCAACAAAGTGTTCGTGAATATCCTGCTCTTGGGCGTGGCTTATCAAAAAGGTCTCCTGCCTTTGACCTTGGACGATATGACCTCCGCTATCGCGGAAAACTTCGATCACCGGGCCGCCGCTTACAACGTGAAAGCCTTTCATTTGGGCCGGGACCTGGTGGTTCACCCTGAAAAATATAACGCTGATGTGCGTGTGGGCTTCCAGGAAGTTATGCAAAAGAAAGCCAAGCTTTTGGGGGGCAGCCGCGCGAAAAAGTATTTGGATATGGCCAGCACTTTCCTGACTGTTTGGGAAGGGGACGAGGATACCCGTCTTCAATTCGTGAGCCGTCTTTATGATTTAATTGAGTTTGAGAATACGGATTACGCTCAAACTTATCTGGACCGGGTCATGGCCACCTTGCGTAAAGATTCCAAAGTCGGCTATTTCGCCGCCACTAAGTCGGTTATTAAATACCTGCACAAAGTGATGGAAATTAAGGACGAGGTTTATGTCGCCCATCTTCTCACTAGCCCTGAGAAGTATGAGAAGGACGCCAAACGCTTCAAGGTAGATCTGGCCTCCGGGGACAAAATTCTTTATAAGCATTTCAACCGCCCGGAGTTTGACTTGTTTGGGTTTAAGGTCGAGTTTGATTTAAAGAGCCGGGATTGGATGCTGAACATTATGAAGCACATGAAGTTCCTGCGCCGTTTGATGCCTCAATGGCATCAGAGAGAAAAAGGCTTTCGTGAATGGTATAGCCAATTGGTGGACCGTTTTGACTTTAAAGGTCCCGAACAGTATGACCGTTGGGTTATGGCCTTGAATGTTCCTGAGGAAGTAAGAGGTTACCGTAAAGTCCGTTATCCTAAAATGGAAGTGGCGAAAGAACAGGCCGAGAGGCTTTTAGCGGGCCATACTTCTCCAGCGGCACTAGTTACTCCGGTGAAGGAGTTTTCGAGAGTTTAAGACTCTGAACCACAAAGGACTCGAAGATCACAAAATTAGAATAAAGTTTTAAGCCTTCGTGTTTTACTTAGTGCTCTTAGTGAACTTTGTGGTTCAAAAGATTTTACGTTCTTACAATCATCGGCTGTCATGGACAGCCGATGATTGTCTTCAAAACTTAGCCTTTTGAAGACGTTGTTAAATTTTTTAAGAAGAGGTTTTGCGGCATGGCACAAGGAACAGTTAAGTGGTTTAAGAATGAGAAGGGTTTTGGATTTATCTCCCAGGATGGCGGCGAGGATGTATTCGTGCATTTTTCGGCCATTCAAAGCGACGGCTTCAAGAGCCTGAACGAGGGCGACCGCGTTGAGTTTGAAGTTGCCAACGGCGACAAAGGCTTAAAAGCCGAAAACGTCCGCAAAATCTAGTTTTAAGAAGTTTAATTGTCGCGAAGAAGCCTCCGGTTCTCCGGGGGCTTTTTTATTTTCTAGAAATCCAAATCTTGAACCACTAAGGACACAAAGTTAAAGATAAAATCTCTCGAAATCTTTTTTGTGTCTCACTTAGTGCTCTTTATGGTTCAAAAGACTTATACCTCTTGGCCTGCCGCCCAGCCGGAAGACCAGGCCCATTGAAAGTTGTAGCCGCCCAGCCAGCCTGTCACATCCACGACCTCGCCGATAAAGTACAAGCCGGGAACTTTTTTGCATTCCATGGTCCGGGAAGAAAGCTCATCGGTGCTCACGCCGCCCCGGGTGACTTCTGCCTTGCCATAGCCCATGGTGGCTTCGGGAACGAGGGTGTATTTTTGAAGTCGGGCGCAAAAATCGGCAATCTTCTTGTCCGACATATTTGGAATCAGCATGCGTTCCGGTAATTCCATCTCGCAGAAACGCTCCGAAAGACGCTGGGGTAAAAACTCGTTTAATAAAGTTTTGACCTCGGACTTGGAACCCTTCTTTTTCCGCTCAATAAACCAATGAACCAGTTTTTCTGGAGTAAGTTTAGGGATGAAGTTAATCTGAATGACGGCTCCCGAATGCCAATAAAGGGAAGCCTGTAAAGCCGCGGGGCCGCTGAGACCGGTGTGGGTAAAAAGAATATTCTCCCGAAAAGACGCTTTGCCGCAGGTCACAATTGTCTCCGCCGAAACGCCCATTAAGTCGCCGAATTTTTTCAGATCCGCTTCTCTTAAGCGAAACC
>CAWKIY010000136.1:0-11943 GCA_963849245.1 candidate division FCPU426 bacterium
ATAAGATTCATCGCCATCAACCAGAAGTGACTTCACTTCCTCTGTCGTTTTAACATTTAAATGTTTCATCTCACCGCGAACTTTCTCATCATTCGGGTTCATTTCTAGAGCCATGTTCCATTCGCGCAAAGCGCCTAAAGTGTCTCCCTTTTGATTGAGAGCCTTGCCAGCCGCATCGTGTTTGTCCACTTCAATATTTAACTTCGATTGCGCATCTGTAATAAAGTTTTTAGCCTGAAGATTATCAGGCTGATATTTCAATACTTTTTGCCACTCGGAAATAGCGTCACTATACTGATTATTTAAAAGAAAATTACTGGCTTTTTCCATGTGAGCATTAACCGCTAAGTCAACCGCATGGGCCTGACCAACCGCCGCATTGGAATCTTTAGGATTGTTTTTAAATGCCTGGGCAAAGTTGTCCGCCGCATCGTCATAAAGAGCGTTATCATCATAGGCAACCGCTAAATTGTAATAAGTATCATCCAGCGACTCGACATCTTGTTCTTTAATGTCTTTTTGTAATTCGATTTGGATTGATTTTTTATAATTATCAATAGCCTTATTAAAATTACCTAAATTGTAATAAGAAAAACCAATAAATTTGTAAGTTCTAGCGTCTTTTCGCAGATTTGCCGCTTTTTCCCAATAAGAAGCAGCGTCTTGAAAATCTTTCGACTGAAAATAGGCGACTGCCAAATTTTGAAGCGCTTCAAAATTACCGCTGTCAGTTGAAACAACCTTGGTCAAAACCTCGATCGCTTGCTTGTATTGTTTTTGGTCCATAAAAATTTTCGATAATCCAAAATTAGCTTTTGCCTGAACTTCTTTATCGCCCGGAAAATTAGCCGCATAATTTTCGAGAGCCGTTTCAGCATGCTCATATTGTTTTAGTTGAAGATAAGAATCCCCCAATAACAAATTAGCATTTGGATTTTTAGGATTAATTTTTAATGTCTTTTGAAAATGATCGATTGCCGCTGAGAGATCATGTTTTAAATAACTGGATATTCCCAATCCACTTTCCAATAATTCTTTTGCCTGTTGATCATTTGAATTTAATTGCAAACATTTTTGAAATTCAGGGATCGCCAAATCATAGTTTTGCTGGTTGAAATAAGAAACGCCCAAATTAAAATGCGCCGTTGCGTCATTGGGGTTAGCTTTAATTGCTTGTAACAACAAATCTTGGCGGCTGGAACTAACTTGTGCTGTGGCTAATGTAACTTGTCCCCCAAAAATAAGACCTAGCAATGCTAAAATTACTTTGCATTTTTTCATACAATTCCTTTTATTTAAGGGGTTGGAGAGTTCGAAACGTCCAAAACAAGTACTTCATCTACTGATTTACCGTGTTTATCCATTTGTTGATAACGAATCATTGTTCCATCGTTAGACCATGTTAGATTGGCAGTATAGTCAAGCTTTTGATTTGTTTTCAACCACCTTTTATCGATGCCCGTGGAATTAATCAGCCAAACTTTTCCGGCATATACATAAACGATCATATTACCAGCCGGATGATAGGCTGCGTGCGTCCCTAAGCTATCTGTCTTTGTCCAAAAGAGCGATTGGGTAGTCGAAAGTTTAATATCCGTTCGATCCAATTCTCTACGTCCGCGAACATTTCGAAGATAAACCAATTCATGGCTATTGGGTGACCAAGATGGGAGGTTCGCCCCAAAAGTCTGGCCAATTAATTTAAAAATAACTTGATCCCCTTTTACGGGAGTTTTGGCGAGATAGAGATAATAAATTCCGTTAGGGCCTTTTTTTCTCGAAACTAAATAACTTCCATCTGGTGACGGAATAATTCGATCATCCGAATTAATAAAATTCGGAAAATCGTTTTCGTAGCCTTTATTAAAAGCTATTTCATTTCTTAAGAGCACCTCATCCACGCTTGCTTTTGTCATTGCGTCCGCACGATGTGCCCTGTCGGCAAGCGCTTGAATCTTCGCGTAGATATCAGGAACTATAAAGCCGCCAGGATAAGCTTGGAAAATTCCATTCGCCGCGTCTTCAGATTTCTTATAATTCTTATCCACAAAATAAGCTGTTGCTGTTTGATACTCGGAATCAATCAGCAACTGTACAGCGCCTTTCACTTGAATATTATCCATAAAACGCACATAAGCTTTTTGACTATACTCTAAGGCTTTAGATACATTTTTGACTTTATCCCGATAAAGGGAGGCCAAATCCAAAAGCGCGTGAAGAGCTTCGTCAGATTTAGGATAATCCGATACGATTTTTTCATAACTTTTTATTGCATTAGCATAATCTGATTGAGCCTCATATTTTTTAGCAATTCGGTATTCAACTTGAGCCATCAGTGAAGATAATGGATGTTTCTTCAAATACTTTTGATAAGCGTCAATTGCCTGGACATTTTTCCCTGTTTTATCTAGAACATCCGCTGATTCAAAAGAATCGTTAAAAAAATTACAACCGCCCAGAATTCCAGCACACATAAAAAGAATTAGAACCAGAATATTTTTAAAAAAATGGTTCAATTTTCCACTGCCTTTCCAAACTTTATTTATTAGTCAAAATGATAATGTCGACTCGACGATTTTTAAACCGGGCCGCTTCGGTACCACTTCTATCCAATGGCGCGGATTCTCCGTGGCCTCGAGAATAAAGATTATCAGGTGAAACATTACCCTTTTCCACCAAATACCTCATAACGGAATCGGCTCGATTTTGCGACAGTAACAGCTCTTCCTTTTCATTTCCTTCGTCATAAGCGTGGCCCTCGATATAGACTTTAGAGTTGGGATGCTTTCGAATATAACGAGCAACTTCGTCAAGATAATCATAATAGGCACCATTTAAACGATCCGTTGACTCGTGGAAGGAAACCGCCGGAACTTTAATGACATTAGAGGGTGTTGACCGCTCTAGAGCTTCGGAAAGCGATGGAGCCTTGAAAACTTGTGGTTCTTGGACAACCGAGGCCATAAGCGGAACTTCGCGAGCTGAAACCTGCGATACTTTGAAAATGGATTCGGTAGATACAACCTGTTCCCCGCGAACGTCAACTGTTCTGAAATTATAATTCGCGAAGATACCTCCAGTTACGACATTTCCATTAACATCTTTTCCATCCCAGGAAATTTGCCTTGGAGGAACACCCTTACCGGTATATGACCGAATAACATTTCCACCTTTATCCGTAATATCTAAAGTCCAGTTTTTAATATCCGTTCGCGCTTGAGGCTTTAAATCAAACGTGGCTTGTTTTAAAGTTCCCGTTTGATAATCTGCGATTTGGGGCTTAATTTCGACTGCCGAAACATTGGGCTCTTGTGTTTTTGTTTTATTTTCATCTTTATCAAATCGATAACTTATTGAGAATCGTTGAGTGTCACCTAAAACGCCAAATGGGACTAAAGCATAATCCAATTCAAAACCCGTTAGTCGTATCCCAGCTCCCAAAGAAGCCCCGGTCGCGCCACCCAAATCTTGATTAAGCGAATTAAAACTATATCCACCGCGAAAAGCCACAGCGAATTCATTATCCCCCAACCAAACTTCTCCACCCATATCGATTACGGGATCACTGTCGATTGGCTTATCCAAATCAATACCGAGTAAAAATCGGGTTGGTTTTTCTGGTTGGAATCGGTACACAAGTCCTGCTCGATAGGTTAAAGGCAGATTTTCAGAGGTTGAATACTGAGAAAAACTTGATATCTCGCCCACATTTTGAACGGACAATCCCAGGGTTAGGTCTCTCGATTTTGTATAAAGTAAAAGACCAGCATCAAGCGCTTCGCCCGAGGCAGAATACGAAACTAAATTACTCGAAATATATTTACCGCCAATGCCAACAGAGAAATTATCACCAAAGGCCTGTCCATAACCCAAAGCAATCGCGAAGTCATTTGCGCTACCCGGAACAGCCGCGGGATTATTTGTTGAATTAAACGATGGAACAGAATCAAAAGAAAGACTTAAACCAATTGTACTTCCAGATTGAATCGGAAAAGCAGCGCCCGCAAATTCATAATTAGTTCCAGAAAAATATGAAACATGTAAAAAATTGACTTCAATTTTATTCAACTGACTTAAACCTGCCATATTCCAATAAGTTGTACTCACGTCATCCGCCACAGCAGTAAACATCCCACCCATTCCTGCACCACGCACACCCGCCGGAACAGTCAAAAACTCAGCTCCAGTAGTACTTTGGGAAAAAGATGCAGCAGGTAGCAGAAAAAAAACGAAAGTAACAAAAATTAGAATTGTCTGAAAAAGGAAGGGTTTTAAGGGCATGGGCCTTTACTAGATCGGAGATTTATAAAATTATATCATGATAAAACCGTTTACTGTCAACGCAATCAAAACCCAGTATTATCCTGCGTATAATCAAAATTTCTGTATGATTTCATAAATTCAATCCCTGCCAATGGTTTAGACATACCATTGTGATAAAAGTAATTATTGTTATAATGCGCCAGTTTTAATCCAAATTACACCGATTAAATGTTTTTCTAAAAAGCAGTTATCAACTACTCTTTGGAGGATTTTTTATGATGCGCACCTTGCGGGATAAAAAGACAATGCAAATTGTTTTGTGGCTGTTAGTTCTCGCCTTCGTTTCCAGTTTATTTTTGTATTGGGGCATGAAATTTCAAAAAAACGACAATAAGGACCCGAATGTAGTAGCTTCAGTCGGTGATAATACAATCAGTTATAGCGATTTGAATAAAATATATCAGCCTGCGTTGGATCGACTTTATTCTTCTCAAAACCAAAATCCTACTTCAGATGAGATGAATAAATTAAAAACAAAAGTTCTAGATACCCTGATTGACAACGCCCTTTTGGAAAAAACCGCAAAAGACTTAAAAATCGGCGTTTCCGATGAAGAATTAGCCGCTTCAATTCAACATCAACCCTATTTTGCAGATGAAAAGGGAAAGTTTGACAAAAACAGGTACTACCAAATTCTTCTGGCTAATCAAATGACTCCGGAGGAGTTTGAGGCTTCTCAACGACAAGATATGCTCATACAAAAAATCCATTCAGTTCTTGCCGATAGTCTTCTTTACACCAAAGATGAGTTAAATGACTATTCTTCCTTGGTAAATCGAGATATGAAAGCAAACTATCTTTCGATCAGTCCAACAGCTTATGAAAAAACTGTTTCTATCAGCGAAGATGATCTCAAAGATTACTATGAAAAAAACAAGTCGCAATACGACAAACCAGAAAGATTAAAAGTTAGGCATATTTTACTCACTTCTCAAACCGCAGCCAATCCACTCGACCAACAAAAAGACGAAAAGACCATGGAGGATTACCGAAACCAAATTCTTTCGGGTAAATCTACTTTCTCTGATTTAGCGAAAAAATATTCTCAAGATCCCGGATCCAAGGATAAAGGTGGAGAATTGGGCTGGGTCACACGAGGAGAAATGGTAAAGGAATTCGAAGACGCGATTTTCGCTTTAAAAAAAGGCGAAATAACCAAACCCTTTAAAACCAAATTCGGTTATCACATAGCGCAATTAGAGGATAAAGAACAGGAATACAAAAGCACATTTGAAGACGTGCGAAAAAAAGTAACGGAAGAATACAAAACCGAAAAAGCTAAACAAAAGGTCATTGCACTAGCAGAACAGTTGGAAGAGAGACTACAGCAAAAAGAAGATTTAGGAACAGCCGCTAAAAGACTCGGTCTAACCCTATCTACCACCGCTTGGTTCAATGGTCAAAAAGACATCCCAGAACTGAAAAACTCAAAGTATATCGCAGGCCAATTGGATTCTCTTTACCCCCAAGACTGGAGAGGGCCTCTTTCTCTAAACGAAAAACAGTATTTCTTTCAAATAACCGCCGTTAAAGAAGGAAAAACTTCTGCCGATGATACAACGGGTGAAATGCGTCAAAAGTTCCTTTCCAGTCGTCAAAGCACGTGGTTAAAAGATTTCTTGGCCGTTGAGCGAAAGAAGCTAGACGTAAAAACCTTTTTAAACAGCTAATTTTATCGCTAACCGTGAATCTTGATTTGTTGAGAAACCCATCGAATGGGAAGGCCCATTACATTAAAGTAATCCCCTTCCCATTTTCCGATCCAATTTCGAGCTGTTCCTTGAATGTCATATCCACCCGCTTTATCGTAAGGTTCTTTCGATTTCAAATAAAACGAAAGGTCTTTTTTCGAAACAGTCTTAAAAAAAATTTTTGTTTTTTCAGCATGGAACTTGACCCTTTTCCCTCCTTGCCCTACCCAAGCCGTTCCCGTCCATACTTCGTGAGGTTTTCCCTGAAGTGAGGCCAACATTTTAAAAGCCTCATTAAAGTTTTTTGGCTTTCCAAAAATTTTATTTTCAAAAACAACAACGGTATCTGCGGCTATAACCCAATATTTTTTATTCTTTTTCGATACATAAAGCGCTTTCGAAATAGCTAGTCTTCGGACTAATTCGATTGGTTTCTCATTTTTTTTTATTTCTTCAATAACTCCTGTAGGTTTAATGACCTTGAATGGAATACCGACAAATTTCAAAATCTTTTTACGGCGCGGAGATTGAGAGGCTAATAAAATAGTTTTCATTTGTCGCTTCGTGTGGAAGGTTTAATTAAACTGCGTTCACTTGGAATAATAAAGTCCGAGAATTATTTCTAAAATTCAAAAAAATATTTAGTGCCAAAAGCTAAAACAATAATCCGAAGATCAAGAATAATAGGATTGCCAAAACCGAGAATGAATCGCGTTACAAAAATGTTGTGTAAAAATCGAGCGGAATTAACAGTCCCAACATTTCGTCAAAATAGCAACTAAAATTCCACCAAAATCATCACAAAAGAACACTTCCGATTCTTTTTGCCAAAACCCGATTACTATTTAAATTTTGTGATCGCTCGGAGTAGTTAACGTAATATTAAGTTTTTTAACAGCTTCTTGAGCCGCCAACTGCTCAGCTTCTTTTTTATTTTTTCCAACGCCTGTTGCGAGAGTCTTTCCGTTAATGATACAAGCGGCTTCGAAGTTTCGATTATGGTCAGGACCCCATTCTCGGATAACTTCATACCGTGGAGCCAATTTTTGGGTCTTTTGGTAATATTCTTGTAGGAGAGTTTTATAATCTTTTTCAATTCGTCCAGAAAAAACATTATCAACATCATCTCTCAGAAGGGATAGAATTAGTTTTTGAGCCGCCGAAAGCCCGCCTACCAAATAAACGGCTCCAAAAAGGGCTTCAATAGCGTCCGCGAGCAACGCGGGACGACTCCTCCCGCCAGACTTTTCTTCACCTTTTCCCAATAAAATATATTTGCCGAGTCCGAAAAGTTTGGCTTTCTCGCTTAGAACCTGGGCACTAACAATTACGCTTTTTACCTTCGAAAGGCCGCCTTCAGTCACCCCGGGATAGGATTCAAATACATGCTGGCTGATCACTAATCCAAGAACCGAATCCCCTAAGAACTCAAGTTTTTCGTTGTTGTAATTCTGATTCATTTTTCGTTCATGAGTATAGGACTTATGGGTCATCGCTTCACTTAAGAGCTGTCCATCTCCCAAAGGAATTTTGAGAGCTTTTGACAGTTCTTTTAGCTCATCGAGACGAGATTTCTCAAGAACGATTTGCGTCCTTGAAGTACCTTGCTTTTTTTTAGGAATTAAATTTTTTAACAATGAGAGAGACATTGTGCCCACCAAAACCCAGGGAATTGGAAAGACAGACACTGACAGGCTGAACCCTCTTTTGATTTGGAATGTAATCCAAATCACAATCAGGATCAGGAAATTCCTGGTTAATGGTTGGTGGAAGAACACCTTCTTGAATCGCTAACACACAAGCCACAAATTCAATCCCGCCCGCGGCTCCTAGTAAATGCCCAGTTGTTGATTTAGTCGATGAAATCGGAATGTTCTTAGCGTGTTCCTTAAAAACAGTCTTGATGGCCATCGTTTCAAATTTATCATTGTAGGGAGTCGACGTGCCATGCGCGTTAATGTAATGAACCTCTTCAGGCTTTAACTTCGCGTCTTTAAGCGCTAATTCCATGGCTCGTGCCGCGCCTTCACCATTTTCAGCGGGCGTTGTCATATGAAAAGCGTCTGAAGTCATTCCATAACCAACAGCCTCGCCGTAAATCCTGGCTCCACGCGCTTGGGCGTGCTCCAAGGATTCTAATACAACGATGCCAGCGCCTTCACCCATGACAAAGCCAGCCCTCTTTTGATCAAAAGGACGGCTACCTTGCGTGGGATTATCGTTAAAGTCCATACAGAGAGCGTGCATATTGCTAAAACCAGCGTAACCTAACTCGGTTATACAAGCTTCAGTCCCACCAGCAACAACCACGTCCGCGTCACCCTTTTGAATCCAACGAACCGCTTCACCGATAGCGTGAGCGCCCGAGGCGCATGCCGAAACCGTTGAAGTATTCGGTCCCTGGGCCTGAAGATAAATCGAGGTCATACCTGATGCCATGTTGATAATCATCATGGGAATAAGAAAGGGCGAAACCCTATCCGGTCCCTTTTCGATCAATCGAGCGTGCTGTTCAACCAATACTGGAAGACCGCCGATGCCCGATCCGATTAAGACCCCAACCCTAGTTTTATCTTCTTTGGTCATATCTAATTTAGCGTCTGCTACCGCTTGAAGGCTGGCCGCCACGCCGTATTGGACAAAATAATCCATTTTCTTAACGTCTTTTTTAGAAATGCCGAACTGAACCGGATCGAAGTTTTTGACTTCCCCGCCAATTTTGCTGGGCACCCGTGAAGCGTCAAAGCGGGTGATAAGCCCGATCCCGCTTTTTCCGTCGCAGATACTTTTAAAAAAGTCATTCGGATTATTACCGTTTGGGGTAATCGCCCCCAAACCAGTTATGACCACTCGTTTCAATGAACCCTCCCGGAATAAATCTTAAATTATTCCGAAGCTTTCGATTTAATGTAGTTGATCGCGTCACCGACGGACTTAATCTTTTCGGCGTCCTCATCCGGAATTTCGATATCAAATTCTTCTTCAAAAGCCATAACCAATTCAACTGTATCTAATGAATCAGCACCTAAATCATCAATGAAAGAAGCTTCTGGCTTAACTTGATCCGCTTCCACTCCTAATTGATCCACGATAATTTCTTTCACCTTATCTTCAATGGCCATCTTCTTCACCTCCATTTAATTTTGCTTCCTGAATATACAAACAACATTAACAACCCTGCCTCAAACGGCAACTTCTTATATCACCATTCCGCCATCAACGCAAATAACTTGTCCCGTAATATAACGGGCCTCATCGGACACAAAAAAAGAAACCGCGTTAGCGATATCGCTTGTTTCACCTAAAAATCCCAGGGGAATTTCTTTCAGTAACTCTTCTTTAACTTTATCTCCCAAAGAATTTGTCATGTCCGTTTGAATAAAGCCAGGCGCGATGGCGTTGCAAGTAATATTCCGACTTGAAAACTCCCTTGCGGTTGTCTTCGTTAATCCGATAATACCCGCCTTACTAGCCGCATAGTTAGCTTGGCCCGCATTGCCCCGAACCCCGCTAATCGATGTAATGTTGACGATTCGTCCTTGCCGGGATTTCATCATGGATTTAACAAAAAATTTTGTCATCAAAAAAGCACTCTTTAAATTAACTGACAGGACATCGTCCCATTCTTGTTCACTCATACGAAGTAACAAATTATCTTTAGTAATTCCAGCATTGTTGACCAATATGTCAACTTTACCAAAGGCTTCCAAAACGGCTTTAGAAAAAACTTCAACTTCAACACCTTTAGAAACATCCACCTTTTGAGAAAAACTTTTAACGCCTAATTTCGTGATTTCAGCGGCGGTTTCTTGTAAAGTTGCTTCGTTTGTCCCGCAAATGGCCACTGACGCTCCCTGTTGGGCCAGTTTCAGCGCGATCCCTTTGCCGATTCCCCGATTGCCGCCGGTTACAACCGCGATTTTATCTTTTAAGTTCATTTTGTCTCACTCACCGTCTTAATAGATGCCAAGTCGCCAGCGTTTAAAACAACCGCCTCTTTTGAGATTTTCGAAATAAGTCCATTTAATACTTTTCCAGGCCCTACTTCCACGAAGTTTGAATACCCGTCTTGACCCATTTTTTCAATAACTTTTATCCATTGAACCGGAGACACTAATTGCCGGACTAGGCTTTCTTTGATCAGATTAACGTCCTTCATTTCAACCGCGTCGATATCAGAATAATAGGCGTCTTGCGGCGCTGAAAGCTTTACGTTTTCTAAAGCCAGTTTCAAACCATCCGCCGCCGGCTTCATGAGCGAGCTATGAAAGGGTCCGCTCACGGCCAATTCCATGGCCCGTTTAGCTCCCAACGCTTTCGCCTTCTCGCAGGCCGCTAACACCGCTGTTTTTTCACCTGAAATAACAATTTGACCGGGACAATTAACATTCGCAGGCTCTACGACTCCCTGGTCAGACGCTTCTTTACAGGCTTGAGCGACCTTCTCTTCTTCCAAATTTAAAATGACCGCCATGGTACCGCGGCCGCTTCCCGCTTCCTCCATCAGCTCACCCCGACGGCGAACCAGTTTCACCGCGTCTTCAAAAGTTAAAACCCCCGCAGCAACAAGAGCCGTATAAGCTCCCAAACTGTGACCGGCAACCGCGTCAAAAGAGACATTGTTTTTCTTTAAAATCGCCAAAGAAGCCAAAGCGGCGACCAAAAGAGCGGGTTGAGTAATTGCTGTTTTTTTAAGTTCATCGACAGGGCCTTCAAAGCAGAGCTTTGATAAGGAGAAACCAAGGATGGCGTCCGCTTTTTCAAAAAGCTCGCGGCTTTCAGAATAAGTTTCAAACAGGTCTTTGCCCATTCCAACCGATTGAGAACCTTGTCCCGGGAATACAAAAGCACGTTTCATATAATTACCATTTCACCACAGAAGAAGCTAACGTTGTTCCCGCGCCAAAAGCCACGAAAACAATGTATTGCCCCTTCTGGATTTTTCCAGTTTTTACCGCCTCATCCAACGCGATGCCCACGGAAGCCGCGGAAGTATTGCCCACTTTATCCAAGTTCACAAAAAGCTTATCCGGGGGAACCTCAAGCCTCTCGCCAATAGCCTGAATAATTCGATTATTCGCCTGGTGTGGAATAATCCAAGAAACTTGATCGAGCGTAATATTAGCCCTTTTCAAAGCCTCAAGAACCGCTTCGGACATGACTTTGACCGCGATCTTGAATATTTCTTTGCCTTCCATTTTTAACGTATGCAATTTCAGCTCAACCGATTGCAGGGTCGAAGGATAACGGCATCCACCGCCTGGGATCTTTAAAAGCTCCGCTTCGTTGCCATTGGCCGCCATATAAGTTGAAAGAATTTCATGTTGGTTTTCAGCTACCGGGCCCAGAATTGCCGCGCCCGCACCATCTCCAAACAAAACACAGGTGCCCCGGTCTTTCCAATCCACAAACGCCGTTAGTTTTTCCGCGCCGATCAAAAGAATTCTTTGATACATGCCGCTTTCAATAAAGGCTTTCGCGATTGAAAACCCGTAAACAAAACCCGAACAAGCGGCTGAAATGTCAAACGCTGCGGCTTGAGGCGCCCCTAGTTTACTTTGAACGAAACAAGCGGTTGCGGGTGTCGGCATATCGGTGGTGATGGTCGCGACCATAATTAAATCTAAGTCTGTTGGCTTTAATCCCGCATCCAGCAGAGCTTTTTTGGCCGCTTCTGTCGCCAAATCAGAAGTTGTCTGATTTTCAGCCGCCATTCTTCTTTCTTTAATGCCCGTACGCGTGAATATCCATTCGTCGGTCGTATCGACAATTTTTTCCATGTCTTTGTTCGTAAGAATTTTTTCTGGAAGATAAGAACCTGTCCCCAGAAGACCCGCGCGGATTTTTTGGCTCATGGGCAGTGATTCCTTTACTTTGACTCGGGCTTATCGGAAACCTGCCCATGTTTAAGAATTTGTTCTTTCAAGAC
>CAWKIY010000137.1:0-16047 GCA_963849245.1 candidate division FCPU426 bacterium
GGATAAATGTCAAAGACTGAAAATGTCAAGGTTACGGAAACAAAAACGTTTCAGGGATTCCGTAAAATGTACCATGTATTGGCCTCTTCGCTTTTTCCCCTGGCTTATCTTTATCCGCCTTTACATATGGGCATGTCCGAAACAAAGAAATGGCTTTTGATCGTTTCTGGAATTTGTTTCGTTATCTCGTTCTTTTTTGACTTTTTACGTCTTAACAATCACCAGTTCAATTCCCAGTTTATGCAGTTCTTTTCGGCTTTTATCCGCCGTACCGAAGTGGATCATTTCAACGGTTCGACTTTCCTTTGTTTCGCTTTTTTTGTGGTGATGCTCCTATTTTCAAGACCCATCGCGATCGCGGCCATGTTTTTCCTTTCTTTGGGCGACGCGGCGGCTGAATTGAGCGGGAAAAACTTTGGACGGGTGAAGATCTTTCAGAGGTCTTTTGAAGGAACTCTGGGGTTTTTCTTTGTGGCTTTTTTAACAGCTTTTGCCCTTTTCTTTGACTGGCGTATCGCTGTTTTGGGAGCTATTGCCGGCGCCCTAGTTGAACTATTTTCGTTCGAAGTTGACGACAATTTGACGGTTCCCATTGGTTCGGCTTTAGCCTTATCACTGATGGTATCTTTTTTTCATCTTGGTAACTTGACCTCGTTCTAAATTAGGCCATTCCTTCCTTTCGATATCCCTTTTGTTCGTTGGAAAACCGCCATTTCGGCAAATTTATGTCTTTATTTTGAATAGGGTTTGTCTCAAGAAACCCACTTTCTTTCAGTTTCTTCGCACTAAAATCCGAATAACCCGTCAAAAGGATAGAGCAAAAGGAAAAAGTGAGCTATTTGGGACCTTTTGAAAGCCTTTTCATTTGGCATAGTTGATGCTCTATCTAAATGACAAAGAAAGAGTCACCCGCTTGCAAGCGATGCCTCGGAACCAGTTGTTCGGTACCCGATTCTTTTTCCCTTAGTTTTATTTTAGGAAAAAAGGATTTGCCCAATTCATCCAAGCCGTTTTGGGGGAATTGGGGGGAAGTTGCCCAATACTTCACCTTTGGATGCCAGAAAGCGAGGAGGGCTATGGACGAGAATTGTAATCGAATTAAAAATCTGCTTAATTTATATCGGGAAGGAAAATTAAACGACGCGCAGAAGGCTGATGTGGAATATCATTTGTTGTACTGTCCTGAATGCATATTTCTTTTAACCTTAGTGCCGTCGCTTGGAATTGAATAAACTAGCTCGAATTTTATTTCTTAAGATTTTCTTGAAAGCCTGCCCTGAACGGCGGGCTTTTTTATTTCAGGCTAATTTTCCACGAACTTGGGAAATTCATCAAAAACCGCACCTATCCTTTATCTTCGCGGGACGCTAGAGTGGTAACCAGCATCCGATGCCGGTTTTCCCAGGGAGCGTAAAACATGCACGATTGGTTTATGTCCCTACTCACCCATTACGGTTATGGGGTTGTGTTCCTAGTGGTTTTCTTAAACAACGCCGGAGTTCCCGTGCCGGGAGACACAATGCTCTTGGGAGCCGGGTTTCTCGCGGCCAAAGGGATTTTTTCACTTTGGATTTCTCTCCTGGCTGGTACGGCGGGTTGTTTTCTTGGGTGTGATGGCGGCTATTGGCTGGGGCGGCGTTTCGGACATAAAATTCTCAATCGATTCACATGGCTCCATTTCACTCCCAAAAAAGACAAACAGGTAGAGGAGTTTTTTAAGAAGCATGGGACTAAAGCGGTTTTCTTCGCGCGGTTCGTGGTTCTGCTTCATCCCGTGACGGGTCTTTTCGCCGGGATGTGGAAAATGCCCCTTCGCCCGTTTCTTTTTTATAACCTTATTGGATCTATGGGCTGCGCTTTTCTTTACATCTTGGGAGGATATTATTTCGGCCAAAACTGGGAACTCCTCAGGCATTGGATAGGCCATACGGGTCTTTATGTGATCCTTATCGGAATCATTCTTGTCCTGCTCAGCCTGCTGGTCCGGCATTCGGTATTCGCGTTCTTCGCGCGAATCACTTCTAAAAAAGGTTAAATTCTCTCATGCACGATTGGCTGCAGACCTTGCTCGCGCATTACGGTTATGGGATTATTTTTTTGGTTATTTTTTTGTATAGCGTCGGCATTCCGGTGCCAGGAACGACGCTGCTCGTTGGGGCTGGTTTTTTTGTAGGAAATGGAACGCTTTCCTTGTGGGTTACCCTTTTAACGGCCGCAACCGCCTGTTTTTTAGGGAGCGATTGTGGTTATTGGATTGGTTTGAGATACGGAAGCGCCCTTTTGAAAAAAATACGCTGGCTCCATCTAACTCCTAAGCGAATAAAAAGCACTGAAGTTTTTTTTAAAAAATATGGAGCGAAAGGTGTTTTTTTGGCCCGATTCATCGGGTTGATTCGTCCTTGGACAGGATTTTTGGCTGGTGTTTGGAAGACGCCTTGGCGGCCATTTCTTTTTTATAACCTCGCGGGATCGGCTGTGTTCGCCTGTCTTTATACCCTGGCTGGAAATTTTTTAGGCAAAGGATGGGCACTCCTTAAGGCTTGGGTAGGCCAGCCGACTTTTTACGCGGCGCTCTTGGGTGTTGTCCTTCTGGTTGTTATTTTTTATTTTAGAGGACCCCTTTACGCGTTTTTTATCCGAGCTTTTTTGAAAAAACGCCAGAGTTCAATTCGCGATAAACGCGGGCCGCGCATGCCGATGAGCGGGAAGAGAGGAAAGTAAAGATGCTCCAGTGGCTACAAGCCTTGCTCGCCGATCACGGCTATGGGGTGGTTTTCCTAATCGTCTTCTTGAACAATTTGGGCCTTCCTGTACCGGGAGACATGATGCTTCTAGGCGCGGGCCTTTTGGCGCAACAGGGGATTCTTTCCTTAGGCATGACGATCGCTGTCGGGACAGCTGCTTGTTTTCTGGGCGGGAGCGGCGCTTACTGGCTGGGCTTTCGATTCGGTATCCGCCTCTTTAAAAAAATGCGCTGGCTTCAATTCACGCCCAAAAGGGCTAAAGGTATAACGGATTTTTTCAAAAAACATGGGGCTAAGGCGGTTTTCTTCGCACGGTTTATCGCTTTGCTGCATCCTGTCACGGGTTTTTTGGCGGGTATGGGCAAAACCCCTTGGAAGCCTTTTCTTTTTTATAACCTAGCGGGGTCGGCGGCCTATGCGTTGATCTACTCTATGGCGGGAAGTTTTTTTGGAGAAAGACGGGAGCTTATCAAGATTTGGATGGGCCACATTATCCTTTACGCGGTTTTGTTTTTTGTTTTGGTGGTTATTCTTTTCTTGGGATTATTGTTTTGGAATTTCATTCATGCATTTTTTTCCGCTATTTACTCTAAAAAGAATTCACGAGAATAGTCTCACCAGCTTCCGCTCGCCCCCCCTCCGCCCGAACCGCCTCCGCCAAAAGAATCGTTGCTGGAAGATGAACTTTCGCTTGAACTGGAACTACTGGACCCGCTGCTCCAACCGCCTCCGCTTTTACCGGACTTGCCAAGTAAAGCCTTTGGATATTTAAAACCCAACCCCAAACCGAGAATGATCGCTGCCGCACCCTCGATTAAAATGAAGCCGCGGGGCCAACCAGCTAAGTCGGGGATGAGGCTCATCATTAAAAGGGGAACACCGCCAAAGGCTGAACCGAAAATAAAGCCAAATAAAAACCGGGCGCTGAGGCCGTAACCTAAAAAAATAAAACCGATCCAGACGAAAAGGGATAAGAAGCGGTGAGGCCTATTTGCTCCCCAAAATCCGCCTGGGCATCCGAAGGATTCCAGTTGGGCAAATTCTCTCTAGGCGCGGGCTGGTTACCCAGGACTAATTTTGCCAGTTGGTCTACACCGGCGGTGATACCGCCAGCAAAGTCCCCTTTTTTAAAGGCAGGGGTAAAGTAATTCCTGATGACGCTTCCCGAGAGTCCATCGGGGATAATCGCTTCCAAACCGTAACCAACCTCAATTCTTATTTTGCGTTCCGGGGGGCAGACTAAAACCAATATTCCATTGTCTTTTCCTTTTTTACCGATGCCCCATTGTTTAAATAGTCCGCTGGCAAAATCTTCCAATGTCATGCCATTCAGAGAGAGAAGGGTGACAACCGCAATTTCAGCGGTGGTTTTGGACTCGACTTGTTGAATTGTATTGCGGAGATGGGTTTTGGCATCCGCGTTTAAAATTCCGGCGAAGTCATTAACGCGTCCCTGAGGCGAAGGGAAGGCGGCTAGAGACGGGGCCGCCATCAATAAAAAAGACAAAACTCCAAAAATCCGGTTTAAAAAAGAAGGGGATGATTTCATAGGCGCATTCTATGAAGTTTTATGTTCCTGGTAACGGAATTTATCGATGATCATTTTCCTAGGGCCTTGGAGAGAATCTTGACTTTGCTCCCGGCCGCAGGCAAGATTCTCAAACATTTTAATGATCTTAAAGGGTTTTTGGTCCCCACACTCGAGTGGCCGCTGAAAGCCCTAATTGCGTTTACACGGCATGAATGGGAATGGTTTAAAACTGATGGCTTCTGAAAAAATAATTGAAACTTCGCCGGCCGAAACTTCGGTTTCCCACGTGCCCTTTAACTTTGAAAAACTCGATTGGCCCGCGGCGCGAGAGGCGTTGGAATCTCTGAAACGAAAAGCGCCCTACGCGCTGATTCATGGGGTTCCCGGGTCCGCCAAGGCGTTTCTGCTCGCTTGGTTTTACCAACAACTTCAGGAAAAAAATCCATGGCTCATTGTGACTCCCAGCCGGGAAGAAGCGCTGTTGCTGCAAGATGACCTGATGAGCTGGCTGCCCCAGGTACCGGTTTATCTTTGTCCTTCCTGGGAAACCCTGCCCCAGGATGTGGAAACACCGGACGCGGAACTCATCGGCGAGCGGCAAAGGGCTTTTTATCAACTGCTTCAGGGGGAAGCCTGCATCGTTATCTCTCCTTTGATGGGAGCGCTCCAAAGAACCTTACCGCCGGAGGAGTGGCTGGATCAGGTTTTGATTTTAAAAAAAGGCCATGACGCGCCCGCGGACTTGAAACAACGGCTAACGGCCCTGGGTTATGAATCGGTTCCTCAAGTGGTAAAGCTGGGGCAGTTCGCCAGCCGCGGCGGTATTGTGGATTTGGCCTCTCCTGGGTCGCCTTCGGGGCCGGTGCGGCTGGAGTTTTTTGGGGATACCCTCGAGTCGGTGCGTCCGCTCGACATTTTGAACCAAAGGTCCAGCGGCAATCTGGACGATGTTTATATTTTTCCCGCCCACGAAATCGTCCTTAAAGATGAAGCCCGTTACAATTTACGGCAGGCTTTAAAAACCAAAGCGAAAGAAGAATCCCGCTGGGCGCAAGACGCGCTGGAACTTTATAACCAAACCTTTCAGTTTCCTGGATGGGAATGGAAAGGAATCGGGGCGCTGGAAAAACGCGGATGTCTTTTCGACTATCTTCCCAAAGAGACCCGCATCTTTTTAGTGGAACCCCTGGTTTTTGAACGTAAATGGGAAGATTTTCAAGGACGCCTGGTGGCTTGCGAAAAACAGGCGAAAGAAGAAGGCGCAGATCTTTTTCCAACGGAAGACTTGTTTTCCGATCTTAAATTTTTAAAGAAGGCTTTCGACAAGGGGCAGGCTTCAGCTTTGGGTCAGCTTAATCAGGATCTTTTTGATAAAGCCGCGGGGATCGACCATTCTGTCCCGGGACGTTCCATCGCTCCTTATTACGGTAAATTTCCGACCTTCTCGACGGATCTAAGAAAGTGGATTTCCAACAAATCCAAAATCCTCCTTTGGTGCCACAACAAAGGGGAGCGGGAAAGGCTGACGGAATTGTTGCGGGGTGAAGACATCACAGTGAAAGATCATCCCCAGCTTTCGATTCTCTTGGGAGAAGTGGAACAAAGCTTTGCTTTTGATGATATTAACTTCATGGTTTTGCCGGATCATGACCTCTTCCGCCGTTACCGGGGCCGGCGCCACCGCCGGGTGAGAGCGGTTTCCGGTGGAAAGCCGCTGGGTTCGTTAAGTGAGATTTCCATCGGCGATTGGACGGTTCATATTGATTCGGGTATTTGTCTTTACCGGGGACTAACGCCTTTAACGATTGACGGCATTACGCGTGAATACATTCAACTGGAGTTCGCGGACAACGAAAAGATTTATCTCCCGACAGACCAGATCGCCTTAATTCAAAGGTATATCGGAAGTGAAGGCTCGCCAGTTCTTTCCAAACTCGGCGGGGAACAATGGACGAGGGCTAAGGCGAAGGTGAAGCGGGAGGTTGAGGCGATCGCCAAAGAACTCATGGCGCTTTATTCCACGCGGCAAATTCTTAAAAAGAAGCCTTTTTCCCCGGACACCCCTTGGCAGCATGAATTTGAGGATTCATTCCCTTATGAACTGACTCCCGGCCAAGACAGCTCGGTGCGGGATATTAAACGGGATATGGAATCGGAACGGGTGATGGATCGTCTGGTTTGCGGCGACGTGGGTTACGGTAAAACCGAAGTCGCCATGAGGGCGGCTTTTAAAGCGGTTCAGGATAAGAAACAAGTGGCGGTCTTGGTTCCGACAACCATATTGGCCCAACAGCACTTTAATACCTTTAAAGAACGTATGGCGGAATACCCTGTCGAAATTCACATGTTGTCCCGTTTCAAAAGCAAAGCCGAAATTAAAAAGAGTCTGGATTTAGCCCGCGAAGGGAAAGTTGATATTCTGGTCGGAACCCACAGGCTCTTGACTAAGGATGTAAAACTAAGCCGTTTGGGACTACTGATTATCGATGAGGAACACCGCTTTGGTGTGGCCCAAAAGGAAAAACTAAAATCTCTTAAGAACGATGTGGATGTTTTGACTCTTACCGCGACTCCTATTCCCCGAACTCTGCATATGTCCCTATCAGGAATCCGCGAAATCTCCGTTATTGATACGCCTCCGAAAAATCGTATGTCGGTGGCCAGCCAAGTAGCCCCATTGGATGACCGGATTGTGGCGGAAGCGATCCGCCGGGAAATGAACCGGGAAGGCCAGGTCTTTTATGTTCACAATCACGTGAAAGATATTGAACGTATCGCGGACCGTCTTCATAAACTGATCCCGGAGGCCAAGCTGGGAGTGGCTCACGGTCAACTCAGCGAGCACGAGCTGGAATCTATCATGATGGACTTTGTGGACAAGGAATATCATGTTTTGGTTTGTACCTCGATTATTGAGTCGGGGCTGGATATGCCCAATGTGAATACGCTGATTGTGGAAAGAGCGGATGTTTTTGGATTGGCCCAGCTTTATCAATTGAAAGGCCGGGTGGGAAGAACAGACCGCCAGGCTTACGCTTACTTCTTTTATCCGCGCCACACGACTTTGCGGGAGCTGGCCCAAAAGCGGCTGGAAGTGCTGCAGGAATTTTCTTCCCTGGGCTCGGGAATGCACGTGGCCATGAAGGACATGGAGATCCGGGGAGCGGGGAATGTGTTAGGAGCCAAACAGCACGGGAATATGGATTCCATTGGGTTTGATCTTTACAGCCGTATGTTGAGCCAGGAAGTGGCCCATATGAAGGGCGAGGAAACCGCGGCGGATTTTAACCCGCTTCTTTCGCTGGGAATCACCGCCTATTTTCCCAAGGAATATATTTCCGACGAAACGGTTAAGATCGAGTTTTACCGCCGCTTGGCGGAAATGAATGAGGAAGAACAGCTGGGGCAAATCCAAGAAGAACTCATTGACCGGTTTGGGCCTTTACCTCTGGAAGCTCAGATGCTTCTGAAGGTGGCGGAGTTCCGGCCTCAAGTTAAGAAAATGGGAATTCAACGGCTGGAAGCCCAAGCCGGCTGGGTCAGTCTTCAATGGCATTCGGATTTAACTCCCGAGCCGGCGAAAGTCGAAAAGTGGTTCAAGCAATGGCCTCCGGCGCGTATCCGATTCTCGCCTCAGGATCCTAATTCGGTATCTTTTAGGGTGATGAAAGGTGATGAGGGCCCTGAAAAGCAAATGGAAGCGGTGCAAAAGTTGTTGACGGACTTAGGTTCTCTCCATCAATAAGGTTCTGGCAATCCGTCTCGTTCGTCCGTCTTTGATTGTGTAAGATAGGAATGATTCTAATACGGCGGCGGTTCGAAAAGGAATTTCGTGAGTTTTATTTCCTACCTGTTCTTAATTCTTTTCGCGGTTACTCTAGCTGCCCGATTTACCTTTGGCCGGCATAAAAATGAAAAAAGTTATCTTGTTTTCCTTTTAGCGGCCAGTCTCGTTTTTTACGGGTCCTATATCCCGTCTTATCTCGTCCTCTTGTTTGGGATTACCGCCATTGACTATTGGGCCGGAAGAAAAATTTTCGAAGCGGCTGATTCGGCCGGCAAAAAAAAGTTTCTTTTAATTTCCATTGTTTCGAATATGGGCCTGCTGGGTTTTTATAAATACGCCCAATTTTTTCTAGAAAACCTAAAGCTTCTTTTGGGGTGGTTGGGCTATGGGGTTGGATGGGACACCCATTTTGATCTGCCTTTGCCCCTGGGGATTTCCTTTTTCACCTTTCAAAGTCTTAGCTACACGATTGATCTTTACCGGGGCACCATTCAGCCAGTTCAGCGCTATTGGCGTTTTTTGCTCTTCGTGAGTTTTTTTACCCATTTGGTTTCGGGCCCGATTGTAAGGGCGAAAGAATTGGTTTATCAATTCGACCGTAAAAGGGAAGTGCGGCTTCAGGTTTCAACCCAAGGTGTTTATTTGATGGTTCGCGGATTTTTCTTGAAAATGGTCGTGGCGGACAATTTGGCCTCTTATGTGAATAAATATTGGGACGATTCTTTTATTCTTGGCGGAAGTTCTTCCTTCTCACTGCTCCTGGCTTTTTTATTTGCCTGCCAGATTTACGCGGACTTTGACGGCTATACCAGTATCGCCCGGGGATCCGCTCTTTTGCTGGGGTTCAAACTTCCTGAAAACTTTAACGCTCCTTACATCGCTCAATCGTTCCGGGAATTTTGGTCCCGATGGCATATGACCTTATCCCACTGGATGAGGGATTATCTTTACCGCCCTTTAGGCGGTAACCGGGGGTCAAAATTACGGACTTGTTTTAATCTTTTTTTAACTATGGTCCTGGCCGGTTTGTGGCATGGAGCGGCTTTTACCTTTGTGATTTGGGGAGCTATCCATGGACTGGCGTTAGTATTGGAACGGGGTTTGGGACTCCATCGGGCGGTGGAAAGGTCCAGAGTCGCGGCGCTCTTTTATTATCCGCTGGTACAGGGTGTAGTACTTCTCGCCTGGACTTTTTTTAGGGCGCAGACCGCGCATCAAGCGATCGTTTTAACCGCAAATGTTTTCTCGGGATATTGGGGATGGGAGATGGGGGCCAAACTGGCGCCGGCTCTGGCTTTTACCCTGCCGGTGATTTTAATTCATGCCCGGAGCTGGTTGAACGAAGGCCGTTGGCTGCCCGCGCTTCCGCTGTTGGAAAAAGGGTTTTGGTGCGCTTTGATGCTGTATAGCATTTTTTCAATCTATGGAGACGCCAGTGCTTTTCTTTACTTCCGTTTCTGAAAAAAAGAGTTCCCGGCGGACTCACCTTGTGAAGGCTTGCGTCTTTTCTAGCGCCGTTTTTTTGATTTTTATGGGAGTGAGTCAATGGATTCGAATTCAGCGGCCGCAATGGGTTTACCATAGTCTTTTGACGAATCCGAATTGGGATCAAGCTTTGGTTAATGGGGCGTTTGACACGCCCAATGATGTCTCCGTTTTTTACCATGGGATTGGACCCGCTATGGCTTATGCCAGGCAGGCGCAGGTGCTTATTCTCGGAAATTCCCGTCCTTATTTTGCTTTTCGCGCTTCGCTGTTGGATTGGGCTGAAAAGCAAAGCGGATTAAAAATTTACAGTTTGGCCGGTCCGGGGAGCACTTTTGTTTTCACTGAAGAATTGATTCGCCGGCAAAATCTAAACCCTCGAATTCTTATCTTGAATGAAGATGATTTTTTTAATCCTGTCTTATGGCCAACCCAAAAAGAGGTTTTAGCTGAAAGCGATTGGCAGGCTTGGACGCGGTTATGGGAGCGGCGTGTTTCGTGGGAAGTCAGCAGCGGTTTACAACGTTGGATTCCTAAGTTCATCTTTTTTAAGGAACATGAGGGAAAAATTCCTTTATTGATTCGTTCGGTTCAAAATGGAGGTCTCTTGTCGGAGAATTTCTCGGAAGAGAGCTTTCCCTTAGAAGAGTCTCGTTCTTTTGATCTAAAATTAGATCCCCTGTATTTGGAAAGAGCCAAAGCCTTCAAAAAAGAAATGGAAGAACATGGAATTACTTTAATCTTAACTCACGTGCCTTCAGACGGGCGCGGCGCGGCTTTGACTCAGGCGGTGGCGGGGGAGTTAGGAGTTGTTTGTTTGATTCCCCATTTAAAGGGATTGGAAACTTTTGATCATAGTCATTTGACTCCCGAAAGCGGCGACCGCTTCGCTAAAGCTTTTTTTGAAGAGCTCTTTCAACTTCCCGAAATGAAAAAGCTTTTAAGATAACCGGTTTTATGAGTAACAAGCTTTTGGGGTTTTGAGCGGTGTTTTCAAAGGATTTTCACTATTGCCCGCTCGCAACGCAGGAGACAGTCGAGATAGTTCTTATAAGATTTATAAGGAAAAAAGGCGGGGGGGCATGTTACGATACCGCCTTCTTTTAGGCCTGTTATTTCGCAGTTTAGAAAGGGAGTTTCTATGTCTTTTCGTCCAAAGAATATGTTCTTTTACGCCTCCGCGGCGGTGGTTTTGTTTTTCGCGGGATGGGCTTGCAGCAAGTTCAGCAATAGCGCTGGTGTTTCCAAGAGCCAAGTCGTCGCCACGGTGGGCGGCCATACGATTACGTTTGGCGATTGGATGACCCAATTGGATCTTTTGAGGGTATTTGATACCCCGGTGGATCCGGATAACACCCAGCAAGTGAAAGCGGTCTTGGAAACCTTGATCAACCAGGAGTTGATCATTGAAGCGGCCCAAAAAGCTAATTTCACTGACCCGACTTTTGACGAAATGCTCAAAAACAAATTGACTCAGGCGGATATCCGCATCAAGGAACAAAAGGAAAAGCTGAAAAAAGATCTTCAAGCGGTTGAGAACATTGAGAACGATTACAAAGAAGCTTATAAGAAAGTTCTCTTGGCCCGGGCATTTGCCGCTAATTCGGTGGACAAGATTCCAGTAACCGATAAGGAAATGGAGGTTTGGTACAGCCAATATTCCAAGCAAGCCGCCGCCGCGGGACAAAAAATGCCTCCTTACGCTAAGATCGGCGCGGACGGGAAAAAAGAGATCAAGCAGAATATCGGCGCTGAGAAATTTTTGGATAAGCTGCAGGCCGACGGCAAGATTGACCGAAATCAGGATGTGATTAAGAAATATCTGGACAGTCTCTCGCCCAGCCAGCAGGTTTTGGATAAAAATATGGGATCATCCGCGCCCGCTCCAGCCATGCCAGCGGACAAAAAGTAATTTTGTCGTAAGTTCCCGGAAGTAATGGGAAAAGTTAAAAACCTGAGGGCCGTCCGATAAGGACGGCCTTTCGTTTAAGCGGTGAAGCTTGTTAGACGCGAAAAGAAAATCATTCCGGATGATCGCGGGTCTTCTGCTTTATATGGGCGGAGGCCTTCTTTTTTCAGGCTGTTCCTCCGACTCGACTTTTGATCTAGTCCCTCCTTCCGTACCTCTGGACAAAACGGTAGTGACGGTTAATGGAGAGCCTCTTTCTCTTGAGGAGTTCGATAATGAATTCCGTCTTATGGAGATCCATTACAGCGCTGTTTCGGAAGGGGATATGCGCGTGATCAAACGCCGTCTTTTCGAACAGGTTATCAATCGGCGGATTTTGGTTCAGGAAGCCCGCAAAAAAGGATTGAAGCTTACTCGGGCGGAAGTCGATGAGACGCTTCACGACGCGATGAAAGACCTCCCGGATGATCTTCGCGCCATTCTTAAAGTTCAAGGTGTCAGCGAGGATTCCTGGAAACGCAAATTGCTTCAAGAAAAGCTGGCGGGAAAGCTGGTGGAGCAGGAAGTAAACGCTCAGGTTCAAATTACGCCCGAGGAAGTTAAAGAATATTATTGGTCCCATCTTTCCGATTATTGGAAGCCCCAGGCGGTCCGGGTTCGTCACTTAATCGTCCAAAAGAGACCGGATTTAGTGAAAGTCCTCGCCAGCTTGCAAAAAGGAGAGGATTTCTCAAAAATAGTCGAGACTTTTTCGGTGGGTCCGGCGAGATCCCAAGGCGGGGACTGGGGTTTCATGGATACGGACAGGCTTTCCTCGGCTTATTTGAAGGTTCTTTCCGATTTAAAACCAGGACAGATTTCAAAGCCGTTCAAGGATGATTTTGGGTATCATCTGTTCCAATTAATCGAATGGCGTCCGAAACGGATGCAATCCTTGGCGGAAGTACAAGATCAGATTCATGAAAGTCTTTTAAAAGAAGAGCAGGACCTTCGTTTTGACCAATGGATGGCGGATTTGAAAAAGAAGGCGACGATTAAAGTGAATAAAGATATGGCCCTGGTAGTCGGGGTCACCCTGGAGGGGTTACGTGAGGAATAATTATTTCTTTTTAATTTTGGCGGGAGCTGTTTTGGGAGGCGCTTTTTTCGCATCCCCCCTCCCGGTCTCGGCCAAAATCGTGGATGAAATCAGCCTGGTCGTGGATCAGGACGCGATGACCAAGGGCGAAATGGATGAAGCGATTCAAACCTATTTTCTGGAACAGCGATTGAAACCCGCGGAGCCCGGCACGCCTGGGTATGAAAATGCCAAAAAACTGGTGGTGGATGGTTTCGTGAAAGAAGTTCTTTTAGCCGAGGAAGCCGACCGGGAAAAAGTGGAAATCCAGGATGGAGAAATCGACCATAGCGTTAACCAACAGCTCGACAATATGAAAAAAGGATTTACCAGCGAACAGGAATTTAATGACAGCTTAAAAAAGGAAGGAATCACTTTAGATGATTTGAAACAAGATATTCATGACAGACTTTTACGTCAAATTAAGGCCAATCATGTTTTGCGCCAGAAACAACAGGAATTACCCGCTTCCGCCGTTGTAACGGACGCGGAAGTTCGGGCCTATTATGATCAACATCCGGGTGATTTTGAGCAGGTGAAGTTCGCCATGATTCTTTTACGGGTATCGCCCTTGGCCAAGCCGGAGGAAGTAAAACAAGTGCAAGTTCAGGCCCGGGAAATTTTAAAAGACTTAAAAGCCGGCGCTGATTTTGCTGAAAAAGCCAAGAAATTTTCTGAGGAACCCGGGTCCGCGGCTAACGGCGGGGAAGTAGGGACTATGGCCCGGGGAGAGATTGGGGATCCTAAATTAGCTCAAGGAGTCTTCGCGTTGTCGGTCAAGGGGCTGGGTATTATTAAGGCGGGTGAGGGGATTTATATCGTGAAGGTTGAATATCGAGGAAAAGCCGATTATGAGTCGTCTGCTTCCGAGATACAGGATCGCTTAAAGAAACAAAAGCAGGAAACCGCCTTAAGCACTTGGATTGAGGGTCTGAAGAAAAACGCTTATATCGTGGAAGACGGCCAAGTGATTTCAACGGCTTCAACACAGACGACGAGTGTCAACTCGACCGGATCTTCTTTGACCACGGCTATGGCTTCTGATACGACCGCAAACGCTCCAACAACAGACGCGACGGATGACGACAGCCTTTTCAAAAAATCAAACGCCTATCCCAGTCTGCCTGAGGGGGGAAGCCTCACGGCTCACTTTGGCGGCCAGGGGTTTTTCTTTGGCACGAAGGATTTGGCCGACTATTACCCATCGGGGGTTAACACAAATGAAGTGTTCCCATTCGGCGCGGGAATCGCGGGGGGTCTGGATTTAGCCGTCGATCCAACTTTACAAATTGGAATTATGGTGGAGGCTATCCGCAAATTCCCGCAAGTTCTAACCGATTTGCATAGCTATACCGAAGAATGGAATTGTTCCACGATAGGAGCGTCTTTAGACGCTAAAGTGTTGATTCCCTTGGATGAAAGCACGAACTTTATCTTGTCTGGTTCCGGGGGCGGATTTCTTTTGCTGGGATCCAGTGTGACGATTTCTCAATACACTACGACTTCCGAGAATATCGATTTGTCAGGAGCCAGTTTTGGCGGTAAAGCCGGAGCGGCTTTGGAATTTATGCTGGACTCGCATAAAAACACCGCGGTGGACTTGGGGGTTGATTATCGCTTGCTGAAGTTCTCTCCTGTTACGACGCAAGTGACAACCAATGGTCCCATTCCGGTTTCGTCGCCGTTGAGAAACGCTGATGGAAGCGAAGCCTTGGTAGATTTCTCCGGACCCGAGATCACCATTTCCTTGAGATTTTTACTGGGTAAAGACGACCAGTAACGGGAATTATTTTTGCGGGTTGACCTCTATTTTAAATTGATTGGTATTGCCAAAACCCGCATGATCGCCAAGCGGTTATGCGACGCGGGGAAGGTGAGTTTGGACTCCAAACCTCTCAAGCCTTCCCATGAGCTTGTGGGCGGTGAAATCATTCATGTTCTTCTTCCTCAAAAAGAGTTGAAATTGAAAGTCCTCGAATTGCCTTCCGGCAAATCGGTCTCTAAAAAAGAAAGACATCATTTTTTTGAAATCCAATCCGCGTTGGAACTGTAAGTCGGGCCCACCAGCCTTCTAAAAACTATTAGCAAATCGTTAAGGTTGCCCTAAATGGTTGACATACCTAGGGGGGGTATAGTATTTTGGGCTGGTTTGCGAAAGGAAAAAATATGCACACAACCCACGCGAAAGACAAACTGGTTTTGCGGGCCCGCCGGATCGCGGGCCAGGTCAAAGCCATTGAGAAAGCCATTCAAAACGATGAGGAATGCGGGCATGTCCTCCAGCATTTGGCCGCCTGCCGGGGCGCTTTAAACGGATTGATGTCCGAATTAGTGGAAGAACATGTTCATTTCCATGTCTTGGATCCTAAAAGAAAACCTTCTGCGGGGCAAATTGAGGCCGCGGAGGAGCTGATGGATATTGTGAATACTTATTTAAAGTAAGGGAAGACTCTGGGAATGATTTACACCCAATTAACAGCGGGATTGAAAAAGCTTTGTCATCTTGTTGTCCTTAAGAACGGGGAGAACATGCTTTTTTTTGATCAAACTTTATTTTGGCGACTTTCGCCGGCGGATAAGAAAATAATTTTTTTAGTTTTTTTTATTTTTTTTGGATTTTTTTCCGTGGTTAAAGCTCAAAATGAAGGCGGCCCGATAAACAAAAAAGTTCCAGCCTCCACAAAAAAATCCGCGGCTCCTGAAAGCGAGGATAATCCGGCCGGTCCAGTCGAATTAAGCCTAGATCAAGCCGTGCAAGAAGGGATCCGCCATAATTTGGACCTGATGGCGGCCAAGTATGGGATTCCAATGGCGGAAGCCAATGAATTGACCGCGGGCCTTCCGGGTAATCCTTCTCTTATCCTTGACACGATTTTTGAACCCTTCGCGCCCAATTGGAACCAGACCAGCGCGGGCGGCCCCCGCCAGTTCGACGCCGGGTTTTCCCTCCCTTTGGATTTCAGCGATAAATATGGAATGGGGAAAAAGGACGCCCATGCCGCCACCGAAATCGCCAAAGCTCAATTTCAAGATGTGGTACGGCAGAAAATTTTATTGATCCGCCAGGACTATATCAATGTGGTGACCCAGCAGCATCACTTAGCCTTGAATCAGGAAAGGGCAGATAATTATGAAAAATTAGTCCATGTGATTGAGAACCGCATCGGGGTGGTTAAGGTCCAACCGCTTCTTTTGATGAGGGCTCAATTGGCGCGGGACCAAGCCCTGATCAATCTTCGTCAGAGTGAGAACGGTTTGAGAAGCGCTAAAACCCTCTTAGCCATTCAACTGGGCCGTCTTCCCGAGGATAAGGCCTTCACGGCTACGACCGAGCTGAGGCAATTTGAAACGATCGATATTCCCAATCAAGAAGAGGTGATTACGGAAGCGATGGATAATCGCCCGGATCTTATCGTGGTTAAGATGGTCCAAGAAAAAACTAAATTGGACCGCCAATTGGCTCAGAACCAGGCG
>CAWKIY010000138.1:0-44967 GCA_963849245.1 candidate division FCPU426 bacterium
GGCTCGAACATATTCTTCGCGATGATCTCGTCCTGCATCTTCAAGCCGCATGGGCTCGAACTGGGTCTTGATGAGGTGCTTATATTCTTCCGCATCCTTGCCCTTCACACCCCAGTTCAGCTTATAAAGCTGGGTCAGGTCCAAAAAGGGCCAGATTTCCCGCAAGGGAACCTTTTTGATAATGGAAGTCCCGGCGAAAGGGTTCTTGGGAATAAAGGTCGCCGGCTTCACCGTGGGCGGATACTTCTCCGGCGTGGCTTCCCCTTCTTCCACAACGCCGTCGGCGAAATTAGCTTCCTTCGCCTTGAGAGCCTCATCCTTCACCTTGGTGCGGAAGGTTTCCCGGCTGGCCAGGTCCGACAGGGCGTTCAAGATATCGAGTCCCTCAAAAGCGTCCTTGGCGTAGTAAACGCCCGGTTCGTAAAGCTTCTCATCCACAAAACTGATGCGGTAACCGTAACGGCGGTTGATGGCGGCACCGCCGACGACCACGGGATATTGAAGCCCCAGCTTTTCCAGTTCCTGCACGCAGATGGGCATTTGCTTGGAGGTGACGACCAGCAGGGCCGAAAGGCCGATGGCGTCCGCCTTCACTTCCTGCGCCTTGGCGATAATGGTGGAAACGGGCACCTGCTTGCCCAGGTCATAAACCGTGTAGCCGTTGTTGGAAAGAATGGTGCGCACCAGGTTCTTGCCGATATCATGCACGTCGCCGTAAACCGTCGCTAAAACCACCGTACCCTTGGTGGTAGCGGTCGACTTGTCCAGGAACTGCTCCACATAAGCCACGGCTCGTTTCATGACCTCGGCGGATTGAAGCACGAAAGGCAGAATCAGCTCGCCTGAACCGAACTTGTCCCCGACTTCTTTCATGGCGGGAAGCAAAACGGTATTCAGGGTCTCGACCGCTGTTTTTTCTTTCATCACCTCGGCCAGGTTTTCCTCAATCTTGTCCGGCTTACGGTTGACGATTTTCCAATGCACCTTCTGGGCCTGGGTCATGCCTTCCGTCGGGTCCACGGCGCTTTGGGCTTCCGTCGGGGCCTTTCCGGAAAAATATTGGATAAAGACGGCCAAGGCGTTCGGGTCCCGGTTGAATACCAGGTCGTCCGCCATTTTGCGTTCATTTTCCTCGATCGACGAGTAAGGTTTGATATCCGCTGGGTTCAGGATAGCCATATCCAGCCCCGCCTGCACGCAGTGATAAAGAAAGACCGAGTTAAGAACTTCCCGGGCCTGTTTGGACAAACCAAAAGACACGTTGGATAAGCCCAAAACCGTGCGGACGCCCGGGATTTCTTTCTTAATCGCCTTGATGCCTTCCATGGTTTCCACGGCGGAATGGCGGAATTCTTCCTCGCCTGTGGCTAGGGTAAAGGTCAGGGGGTCAAAGATAATGTCCTCGGCGGGAATGCCGTATTCATTCACGCAAATGTCGGTGATCTTCTTGGCCACTTCCAGCTTGCGGGCGGCGGTTTTCGCCATACCCTTCTCCGCCGGTTTGGACTTGTCGTAATAAAGGTCGTCGATGGTCATGGCCACAACGGTGGCCCCATACTTCTTAATGAGCGGGCAGACCCGCTTCACGCGCGAGCCATCGCCTTCCAGGTTGATGGAATTCACCATGGCCCGGCCTGGGTAAATTTTGAGCGCCGCTTCTAACACATCCGCCTCGGTGGAGTCGATCATGACCGGCGTATCCACGCCCAGGGCCAGTTTCTTCACCACCGCTTTCATTTGTTCTTTCTCGTCGGCCCGCTCGGTCAAGGCCACGCAAACATCCAGCACATGCGCCCCGCCCTCGGCCTGGCCCCGGCCCACCGAGACCATCCCGGCGTAATCATCCGCCAAAAGCATTTGTTTGATTTTGCGGGAACCTTGGGAATTCACCCTTTCGCCCACGATGAGGGGTTTGGGTTCTTGGTCCATCGTGACGCTCTTGATCATGGAAGACACGTCGGAAATGTGGGTAATCTCGCGTTTTTTGGGTTTCTGTTTGCCGATAGCCTGAACCACCTGACGCAAATGCTCGTGGGTGGTGCCGCAGCATCCGCCGATAACATTGACGCCGAACTCTTCGACGAATTCCTTCAAAGCCGCCGCCAGAGCTTCCGGCTTCAGGGGATAAACCGCCTGGCCGCCCCGGTTTTCGGGAAGACCCGCGTTGGGAATGGTGGAAATAGGAAAGTTCGAGTATTGGCTCAGGTAGCGAACCGGGTCCTTCATTTCTTTGGGGCCGGTGGAACAATTCATGCCGATAACATCGATGGGAAGACGGGAGAAGGTGGCCAAGACCGAGCCGATGTCGGTGCCGAGGAGCATACGGCCTGTCGTGTCCAAGGTAGTTTGGGCCATGAGGCCGACCGGGGACTTCTTCTCCGTTCGGGCCCGGTGACAGCCAAAAACCGCCGCGCGCATTTCTAAAATATCCTGACTAGTCTCGACCAGAAGCGCGTCCACGCCCGCGTCAATCATGATGCAGGCCTGTTCATAATAGATGGCTTCGAGTTCATCGACGGTGATCTTGCCCAAGTCCGGGTCTTCGGAAGCAGGGAGCATTCCGGTTGGGCCCATGGAGCCGACAACGAAACGGGGGTGATCGGGAGTGGAGTATTTGTCCGCCAGTTCCCGCGCCAGCTTCACCGCCGCGGTATTCACTTGAACGATCTGGTCGCCGATGCCGTACTCTTCCAGCTTAAGACGGTTGGAACCGAAGGTATTGGTTTCGAGGCAGTCGACACCTACTTTTAAAAAGCCCTCATGAATCTCCCGAACCACCTGGGGCTTAGTAATGACCAGATAGTCGTTCAACCCTTCCTTCCCGCCGAAGTCTTCTTTGGTCAGGTTATAGGTTTGGAGATTGGTGCCCATGGCCCCGTCAAAAATCAGGACTTTTTCTTTCAGGGCGTCTAAAAAGAGCGGTCGGGCCACGGTTTTCCTCGGAATAGGGATGTAAAAGGGTGTCAGTTTAGGGTCTTTCAAAGCCTGCTTCAAGGCGCAAAGTGGGCCCGGTTTGCCCGACCCGATGGATCGAAAATCGTGAAAAATCCATTGAGATCGACCTTTTCAAATTAAATAATGAATCGTCGCCTCAATTTAAGGAGAGAACGCAATGACCACTATTCTTTTGCTTCTGGTTTCCAATATCTTTATGACTTTCGCTTGGTACGGACACCTTAAATACAAGACCTCCCCGCTTTGGATCGCCATTCTGGCCAGCTGGGGCATCGCCTTTTTCGAGTACTGTTTCCAGGTACCAGCCAACCGCATTGGAAGCTACGAATTTTCCACCGCCCAGTTAAAAACCATTCAGGAAGTCATTACCCTTTTGGTTTTCTGCGGCTTCTCCGTCTTCTATTTAAAAGAAGACTTGAAGTGGAACTATCTGGTGGGTTTTTCCTTCATGGTAGGCGCGGTTTTTTTTGTTTTCAAAAAATGGACCTGAAGATTTCTCGCTTCCCTGGTTTTAGGCTGTTTTTATCCCGGAATACCATTACTCTGTCGGCATGAACTTCGCTTCGCTGCTCCAACACTGGGACTGGGCGCTTTTCTCTTCCACTTTCGTCCTGATTTTCGTGGCCGAACTACCGGACAAAACCGCCATCGCGGCGCTGGTTCTGGCGACCCGCAATAATCCCTGGGCGGTTTTTATCGGTTCCGCCCTGGCCTTTTTGATTCAAAGTCTGGTGGCCGTGGTTTTCGGAAGCTTCTTCGGTTTACTGCCTCCCCACCTCATTCATATCGGCTCGGGTCTTTTATTTTTAATTTTCGCGGTCTTAATGTGGTTTCGAAAGCAGGAAGAAAAAGAAACCACCAAGGAACATTTGTCTTTTATGAAAGTGGTCTGGACCTCGTTTATGGTGATCTTTATCGCCGAATGGGGCGACCTGACCCAGCTGGCTTCCGCGACCTTGGTGGCTAAAACCCATCAGCCCTTCACGATCTTTCTATCGGCTACCCTGGCCCTTTGGACAACCACCGCCATCGCTATTCTGCTCGGCCATCACGCCAAAAAATGGATAAAACCCCGCCTGCTTCAAAAGGTCGCGGCGATCGCTTTTGGAATCGTGGGAGCCCTGCTGTTATTAGGATTTTGGGATTAACCGCCGCGCGACTCTGAGTCTTCGTCAGGAATAAAATAAGGATTAATCAAAAACAAATTTAACCACAGATACACACAGATCAACACGGATGTTAAAAGCATTCTTCGTTTTATCGGTGTGAATCGGAGTTCATCTGTGGTTAAAATTCGTTTTTATTTAGACGGGTCGGAAAAACAGTTCCCTACTATTTTTTCTTTTTCCGGGCCGCGCGTTTTTTAACCGGCTTCGCCTTTTTCTTGGCGGTCTTACGGGGCTCGCGCTTCGAAACCGAATCCAGCCAGTTGGCGGCCACTTCCTCCATCCGGGTGCCCTTCGCCCAGCGGAATCCCCCCTCGACTTCCTGCGGGGAAAAATGGGTTTCCAATTCCATGGCCAAGGTCACCATCCGGTCCTTCGTCTGCTGACGGCAGGTGGGATGGGCTAAAGCGACCATGAGAAGACTGATCGCCCTGCGCTCGTCCTTCTGGGCTTTGAGAAGCTGGGCCACACCCGTAAGCACGTCCACCAGCAGCGGATGGGCCTTTGTCGTCAACACCAGTTTCACCGCCCGTTGCAAGTATTTTTGAGCGCGCTCGCTCTCTTTAAGATAGCAGGCCGTTTCCCCTAAATGATTGAGACTCGCCACCTGGCCCAGGTTGTCCTTCAGGTGGTCAAAATGGGTCAGCGCCTGATTAAACCGTTCCCTAGCTTCTTTCAACCGGCCCCGGAAGAGGGAGATTGTCCCCAGATGGTAAAAATTCCAGGCGATATTTCTGAAATCCGCCCCTTCTTTCATGACTAAAGAATAAGCCTGCAGATAAAACCGCTCGGCTTCCACGTCTTCCCGTTGGGCTAATTTCAAGTTTCCCATCAGGTCCAGGCTCCAGGCTTCGCCCCGAATGTCCCCGACCTCTCGGTAAAGAGCCAAACCTTCCTGGTACAGTTTCTGGGCTTCGTGGTAATCGCCGGTAGCCCAGCTGACATTGCCCAAAAGGTTTTTATTCCAGGCCAGGGCCCGGCGTTCCCCCATTTCCATACCCAAGGTAATGCTCTCCTGGTACATCTGCCGCGCTCCCGCGTAATCCCCCAGACCCTGCGCCACATTGCCCAGGTTCGTGAAGGACCAAGCCTCGCCCTTTTTCTCCCCGCTCTCCAGAAAAGCCGCGAATCCTTTTTGGTAAAAACCCTTGGCGTCCAAAAGATTGCCTGATTCGTAATGGATATCGCCTAGAACGTTATAAGCGTAGCCCATGGACCTGAAATCCTTGTCGGCCTCGGAAAGCTTGAGGCTTTGGTGGATCAGTTTCTGGGCCTCTTCGGAATAGTTCAGCCTCACTAAAATGTGACCCAGGTTGCTCAGGGCCCAAGTGATGCCGCTCCGGTCCTTGGCCTGGCGGTAGGCTTTCAGGCTCTTCTCATAAAAACCTTTGGCCGTTTTATAATCGCCCTCGGTTTCCAATACGATTCCCATGCCGCTCAGGGCGAACCCCGCGTGTTTCAAAGCCGAGGCGGACTTAAACAGATCTAAGCTTTCCTCGAAAAGCGCCTGGGCCTTTTTGGGACCATATAAATCATTCTCGAAATCCGCCAGCCGGGAAAGGATGCGGGCGAGCAGCACTTTGAGTTTCGCCGACATTTCAGCGGGATCCGGGTGCCTTTGTTTAATCTCATCCGCGGCGTCCTTGAAAGCGCGGTGGGCCTCCTCGGTCCAGCCTTTATTGAAATAAATGGCGAAAAGACAGTCCAGGCAATCCGCGATTTCTTTTTCCCGTAAACTCTCAACCGCCCTTTTCCAGGCCTCTTGGATATTTCCCATCTCCTGGACCAGCTCTTCCAAAACCACTCCTTGGGAAGCCCCCCGCAACTCTTTTTCCTTCTTTCGGAGGAGCTCGGCGAAATAAACGCAATGGGCATCCATGGCGGCTGCCTTGGCCGCGGGATCGTCGAAGAGTTTTTCCTTCGCGTAATACTTCAACAACTCGTGGATTTCAAAACGGCCATCCGGCCTTTTGCGCAGCAGGGATTTATTTTCCAGGTACCGCAGAAGTTCTTCCGAGGCCCCCGCCACCTTTCGGGCGCCTTGGGCGTTGAACCCGCCCTTGAAAATGGAAATGGTCTTAAGGGATTTCTTTTGGGCTTCAGACAATAAAATCCAGGAATACTCAAAAACCGCTCTCAAACTGCGGTGGCGGGGAGGCAGATGGGGCATGGTCGTGGCCAGGAAATCCCGGCTGCTTTCAATCTTCTCGGCGATCTGCGGAAGGCTGAGGGTCCCAATCCAAGTGGCGGAAAGTTCGAGTCCCAAGGGCATCCCCTCCAAAAGCTGGCAGACGCGAAGCAGGGACATCCGTTCTTCCGGCGCGAGGGCAAAGTCCGGCTTCACCCGATGGGCGCTCTTGATAAAAAGCTGGGCCGCGCTGCAGGCTTCCAACCCGTCTAAAAGACCGTTTTCCGGATACCGCAGCCCCCGGACCTCAAACACCGTCTCCCCTTCTACCCGCAGTTTTTCCCGGGTCGTGACAATCATTTTCACCTTTGGCGCCGCTTTGAGAATTTCATCCACCAACTGCGCCCCTTCGATGATGTGCTCGAAGTTGTCCATAATGAGCAGGAGGTTTCTGTCCTTCAGGTGGTTGAAAAGCTGAACCTTGGAGTCATCGGGGCCAAAAAAGAAAAACTTCAGGGCGTTCGCGATGCCGCCCACAATGAGCTGATCCGATAAAAGCGGCGCCAGGGGCACCAGGAAGACACCATCCTTGAAGTCCTCGATGATTTCCGCCGCGCATTGGAGCGCCAGCCGGGTCTTGCCGAAACCGCCGGGTCCGAGCAATGAAACCATGCGGGCGGAAGTCTTGGTCAGAATCGCGTCAATCTCCCGGATTTCCTCTTCCCGGCCGAAAAAAGAGGTATTTTGCGGCAATAAATTGTTCGGATAAATTTCCAGGGACCTCAGGGGCGGATAATCCGCCGGCGCCATATCGGGATGGACCATCGCGTAAATATTTTGCAGAAGGCTCAAGTCTTTCAGCGAGTGTTTTCCCAAATCATGGAGCCGGGCGCCGGGCGGAAGGGGGACGAAATGAACCGCCGGAACGGTAAAAAGGATTTGCCCGCCCCAGGCCGTATCCAAAAGCTTGAGGGTGTGGTTAATCTCCGGACCCACGTAGGTTTGGCCGATTCTTTCCGCCGTTCCGGAATGAATCGCCATGCGGATCTTGGCCTTATGAAACCCTTCCCATTCCAGGTCCTGAAACCGCTGTTGAATCGCCAAGGCCGCCCTGGCCGGGTCCCCGCCCTCGAAAGCCGAAAGGACGCCTTTTTCCGTGCGGTGAGTCCAATGGGCGCCGTGCTGGTGAAGGATTTCCTCAAGAAGAAAATACTGGCCGGCAAGGACGTGATCCGCCTCTGAAGAGCCTCGGGCCTTAAAAAGCGAGGGGTGATCGATTTCAGTAAAAAGGAATATCATCTGCCGGGACCCCCTTTCGGTCACGCCGCGCCTACCCCTTCGATTAAGAAACGACCCAAAACATTATAGCAATGATTCTTTAAACGCTTTAACAGGATTCTTTACGACAAAAACTTCTGTTAAGATTCATGAACCGCGCTCCCTGGAGGGGACGTGGTTCACACTAACTTCGGGTTAACGAAAAGAAATCACACATGCCCAGCAAAAAAACTTTTTTGATCTTATTCGCGGCCGCCTTTTTCTTCCGCCTGGGTTTTGGGCTCCTGCGTTCTCAAATTTGGGAAATTGACCAATTACAAACTTACCTCATCGGTTTGAAGTGCTATACCACCCATTCCTGGCCCGCCTTCGGCCCGGATGTGAACGGCTCAGAAAGTTCATTTCAAAGCCAAATTCCCGGCGCGATGGAGGGGCTTCTCATCGGCCTGCCTTTTTACCTTTTGCCCATCCCGGAGGCGCCTTTTATTTTTCTGAATCTTTTATCCCTAATCGGTGTGGCGATACTCACCTGGTACATCGTGAAACGGATTCCCAGCCTTTCCTATATATGGCTCTTTATCTGGATTTCCATCGTGCCCTGGAGTATCCATGAGTCCACCACCATCATTAACCCGGCCTTTACCTTCCTGCCGTCCATTCTGTTCTTCCTCGGATTCATGGAATCCCTGCCTTGGTTTAGCCTGCGTTTGATTTCTTCCCGATGGGCCAACGCCGCCATGGGATTTTCCATCGCCTGGATCATGCAGTTTCACTTCTCTTATGTCTATTTCGTCCCGCTGGCGGGTTTATCCCTGGCTGTCCAGCTTTTTAAAAAAAGGGACTTTACCGCTCCGCTTTTCTTCATCCTGGGTTCCCTTCCAACTTTGTCTTTGATTATTCCAACCATCCTTCAATACGGTCTCGCCCGCAACAATGTCGCCTCGGGCTTTACCGTGCCCTTTAACTGGGGCAACGTCAAAGAAGGCTTCACGATTCTAGCCCGCTACTTTTCCCTGGTTTGCTTCGAGCTTCCCCGTTTTATCGGCGTCGGACTCAAATCCCGATTCGAGTTCTTATTCCAATATCCCGTTCTTTTTCTTCCCGGAATCATTCTTTGGATCGGGGGTATTCTTCAAGCCATCGTCCTCTTGTTCAGCTTGCTCCGGAAAAAAGGACCCGGACCTCAATGGCTGGAATTGAAGTGGCTCATAACCGGGGTCTTTTTCATGGTCTATGCCAGTTTCTGGTTTACCGTCAAAATGCCCCTCTCCCATATTTACTTCGTTTTCTTTCCCTTCCTCATGACTTATTCCTGTTACTGCTGGATGGCATTCAAGGGTGAGAAGTGGATCTTGCTGGCCAAGACCTTTGTGGTTCTGGGAGTTTTCTTCCAATTTGGTTATGCTATCGCCGTCGCTCCCCGCGACTCCATTTATCCCGGCCGAGCCAAAATTTCGCGGGCCATCGAGGAAAAAGATTATCGGATTTTTGGGGAACGCCGTCCGGGAAGCCTATATTAATAAAGGCAATTTTGAATGTTGAATTATGGACAATTTCCGCCCCGCAGAAATTTCATTAATTCAAAATTGCCTTTCGGAGATGTTCATGTCCAAGTGGCTCAAGTTCGCTCTACTGTTCCTTTTCCTATTCGCCTTCCGCACCGCCTTCGGGCTGTCCCAGCCTTTTTTCTCGCCGGATGAACTGCAAACCTACCTCATTGGACTCAAAGCCTATACCGACCATCTTTGGCCCTTTTTTGGACCGGACCTCATTGTGACCGAAACGGGTTTTTACGCCCAGATTCCCGGGGCTCTGGAAGGGTTGATGATCGGCCTGCCTTTTTATCTATTGCCCATCCCAGAGGCGCCTTTTCTCTTCTTAAACCTTCTCTCGCTTTCCGCATTGGCCTGCCTTTCCTATTACATCGCCAAACGGGTGCCGGAAATTTCCTTTTATTTCATCTTCGCCTGGCTGGCCCTGCTCCCCTGGAACCTGCATGAGTCCACCAATATCATCAACCCCTCCTGGCTGCTTTTCGGCGGGGTCTTTTTCTTCATCGGTTTTTTGGAAGCCCTGCCCGATACCTCGTTGAAAGTGATTTCTCCCGGCAAAGCCTTTGCCCTCATGGGCTTCGGCCTCTTTTGGTGTATCCAATTTCATTATTCCTGGGTACTGCTTCCGCCTTTTATCGCTATTGCCTTTTTCTGGCGCTGGCGGCTGAAGCAATTAGGGCCCTTCCCCGAGATGGCGGGTTTGGCGCTGGGTTCTTTGGCCTCTTTGGCTTTCTTAATCCCAACCCTGATTCAATACGGCTCCCAGCAAGCCGCCGGGGGTATGGGTCTTTCAGTGGGTTTCAATGTGAAAAACTTTTTGGCTTTCTTTGTGGTCTTGGCCCGATTCTTTTCCCTGCCTTCTTATGAACTCCCCCGCTTTCTCGGGGCTGGGACCGGGGACCGCCTTCAATTTTTGCGTGAAATTCCCTGGATCAAGCCCGCGGCCTGGTTTCTGTTCATCGTGGGCATTCTTCAAGCCTGCGTTCTTTTCATCATGCTCTTTTTCAAAGACAAGCTTCACCGGGATGGGAAAACCATCCATGGCGTGACCGCCTTCGCCCTGCTGCTGGTTTGGGCCAGCTTCTGGTTTACCTCCAAGCCGCCCCAGGCCCACATGTATTACATTCTTCTTCCCTTAATCTCCGTCTATTCTTTTTACGTTTGGGGCTGGTTAGCCGTGAAACGCCCCTGGAGAATTTTCGGGATGGTCTGCCTCATCGCCAGCGTCTGGTTCGAGCTGGCCTACATGGTGCATCAAATGCCGGTCACCTCGCTATATGCCAATCGGCCTTTAGTCGCGAAGGCCGTCACGGATAAAAACTATCACCTCATGGGCGAGCGCCGCCCGGGCAGCCATAACTAAATCAACCGACGAGGGAGGTTTTATGATTTACCGACTTTTACTCTTTTTGATTCTGGTTTCGCCCGCCGGGGCGGCCGACATGAATTTTCTCATTTTGCCCGACGAGGTCATCGGACCCATCAGCCCTTATGTTTACGGTCTCAACGCCCAGGACCCCGGCGACAGCGGCGCCACCGTGCGGCGCCTGGGCGGCAACCGGACGACCGGCTATAACTGGGTAAACAACGCCTCGAACGCTGGGACCGATTGGAAAAACTCCAGCGACGATTGGTTCTGCAAGGATCTCTTTCACAATACGGACTGCGATGAGCCCGGCGCCCTCGTCACCCACTTCGTGGAGAATAACCAAAAGACCGGGATGGACTCGCTCATCACCATTCCCATGGCGGGCTATGTGGCGGCGGATAAAGAAGGGGAGGTTCTCCCAACCGAAACCGCCCCCAGCAAACGCTTTAAAAAAATCGGCTTTCGCAAAAAAGGCGCCTACACCCTGACCCCCGATCCCAAGGCCCCTGTGGTTTATGAGGACGAATTCGTGAATTTCATTACCCAGAAATTTCATCCCGCTTCCGAGGGCGGCGTGAAGTTTTATGATTTGGATAACGAGCCCTCGCTGTGGCCCTCCACCCACCCCCGTATCCACCCGGCGAAAACCACCTACTGGGAGTTGATGAACAATAGCGAAACCCTGGCCTATTCCATTTTGAAAGTGGACCCCACCGCCATGATCTTCGGCCCTGCCTCTTACGGCTGGAATGCGTTCACAACCCTGCAGGATGCCCCAGACAGCGCCGACACGAATAAAAGCATGGGAAGCTTTTTGGACTTCTATTTGGATCAGATGAGATACATCGAAAAACGGGACCATAAACGGCTTTTACATGTGCTGGACCTGCACTGGTACCCGGAAGCCCAGGGCGGCGGCAAACGCATCACGCAGAATGATATTTCACCCGCCTCCATCGACGCCCGGCTCCAGGCGCCCCGCAGTCTTTGGGACCCCAGCTATCTCGAGCAAAGCTGGATCACCTCCAGCTTGCAGAAACCGATCCAGCTCATTCCCTGGGTGCAGGCAAAAATCAACCAGCGTTATCCCGGAACAAAACTGTCCTTTACGGAATATGACTACGGCGCGGGCGACCATGTCTCCGGCGGCCTGGCCCAAGCTGACGTCTTGGGTATTTTTGGAAAGAATGGGGTTTTCTTATCCTGCTATTGGGGAGATTTCAAACCTTATAACCAGGCGGCCCTCAAGATTTACCGCAATTACGACGGCAAGGGAACCGCCTTTGGGGACACCTCGGTTTCCGCCGCGGGCGAGGACGTCGCCCAAACCTCCATCTATGCCGCCACGGACAGTAAGCGGCCGGGGATGTTATGGATTTTGGTGATAAATAAAAATCAAAAGGACAGTCTGAGCGGGAAGTTTAAGATCCAGGGCAAGACAGTTTATAAAACCTATGCCAGCTATGGATTTGATTCCAAGTCACCGGCCATTCAGCCCTTAAAGAAAGATAATCTCAACCAAAACCAATTCAACTATTCCCTGCCACCGCTCTCAGCCACATTATTTGTTTGCAATTAAGTTAAGTTGATTCCAACTTAATGCGGGTGAATGGGTTCATAGGGCGACTGGGCTGAATGAGAATCCCCGCAAGGCTTCCCATTGGCATAAGACCAAACACAACTGTCCGAATAAGTTTTACCTTCTGATATTCCTACCGACTCAATACGATTATCACAAGGTTCTAGCTGAACGTTCTTCCAAATGAAGCGGTGATCCAGGCTGGTTTTCTTTCCGAGAGACATCCCATTCACAAAAGCTTCCACCGTCTCACAATTGGAATAAACCTTGAGTTCCACAGGGGAGATCGTCCGCTGGTTGTACCGGCGGCTGGTAACGTAACAAAAGGGATCTTTGCTCCAATTGGCCTTGTACCAGTAATAAGCGTCTTTGTGGGTCTTTCGGTCGTAAGTGGTGATACCCTTGTCGTTTAAGCCCGGCGCGCTTCCCTCCTTGCGGCAATCCGAGGCGAAGTCAAAAGCGTTCCAGACGCTCTTCCACCAAAGGAAAGGCCGGGTCTTCATGGCCAGCCAATAGGTCTCATGAAAGAGGTTTTGATACTCTTCCGGGTGATAAGGCCCGTCTGGCTTGGGCGGGGCGGGGTCCTCTTCATGCTGGTGGATGTTGGCGCCTGCCCCGTATTCGCTGACCCCCACCGCCCGTTTGGAATAAGAGGAATGAACATCATCGGCCCAATGGGCGAAGTCTTCCTTCTTTTCCACGTACCACCCGGAATAGATATTGAAAGAGCAGACATCGGTTATCCAATTCACTGCCCTTCCCTTACTTCCGTTGATGGCGCAGACAGTTAACCGGCCGGGGTCCTCCTGATGGGCGACATAATTTAACTTTTGAACCAGCGCCTCCGGATCGGGTCCTTTTTTTAGCAGAATCTCGTTGTAAAGGCCCCAGAAGAAAACCGAGGGATGGTTCATGTTCTGCCGGATGAGTTCCGTAAGCTGTTGGACGCAATTATCTGAGAAGGCCTGGCTGGTGTTGATATTGTTGATGAGGGGGATCTCGGTCCAAAGCACCAGTCCCTTTTGATCCGAATAATCGTAGGCCGCCTGGGATTGCTGGTAGTGGGAAAGCCTCACGCAAGTACTGCCGATGTCGGTGAGGATGTCAAAGTCCTCCCGGGTCTGGGCGTCGGTGATGGCCCAGCCCTGGTTGGGCCGGTCCTGGTGCCGGCAAAGCCCGTGCAAATCCAAGGCATGGCCGTTCAGGAAAAATCCCTTCTCCGGATCCACCCGGTAAAAACGAAACCCTAAGGGCTGTTCCACCCAATCGGTAGCGCCCGTCTCATCTGAAAGCGAGGCCTTTACCCGATAGAGATACGGGTCTTGAAGCCCATTCCACAAATGGGGATTTTCAAGGGTAGTTTTCATCACGAAGACAAAAGGCTGACCCGGCTCCAGAGTTTGGGCAGCGCTGAGTGCTTTCACTTCCCGCCCCGAGGCGTCTTGAACGCTGACCCGGGCCGTGACCGCCTGAGCTGTCGTCCGTTCATTGACTGCCTTGAGCGTCACAGCCAAATCCGCGGAGGTTTCGCTGACATTGGAGGGAGAAAGATAAAGCCCGCAGGAACCGTAATCCATCAAGGTAACGTGAAGCGTATCGGTAACGACCAGCCGAAGGGGCCGGTAGATGCCGCCAAAGAAAGTGTAGTCCGCCGAAAGAGGCGCGATGTCGTTATTGAGGGAATTATCGACGGAAATCGCGATGACATTATCTTCTTCCACGGATAAATAAGGCGTCACGTCAAAATTAAAGGCGGCGTAGCCGCCTTGATGGGTCCCCACCTTTTGGCCGTTCACATAAACGGTGGTGATTTGGTTGGCTCCGTCAAATTGTAGAAAAAACTTTTTACCCACGTAACGCTGATCCGCCCTATAGTGGCGGCGGTACCAGCTCAACCCCCGGTAATAATCACAGCCGCCGTCCTGCCCATCCAGATTGTTCCAAGTGTGGGGTAAATCGATGTTGGCCCAGCCGGAGTCATCAAAGTCAGGGTCTTGGGCTTGGGAAGGATTTCCTTTGATGAATTTCCAGCCCGAATCCAGGTCCACCAAAACCCTTTGACCCGAGGGAACCGCCTGAGGCTTGGCCCAAAGGCTCAAGGCCAGGAAATAACTTAAAAACAGGGAAGCGAAAAATGTTTGTCGCATAAGGCCTGCCTCCGATCTTGGAACGGGTTAAGGGCCCTCAGGAAAATCCTTTTCGAAAACCCCGTTCAAAAAAATCCGGGAAAAGCTTGTGAAAAGTATCTTTTAATCCGAAACCTTGGGGGTGGCGGTTGGCTTGGGACGCGCCGTTTTAACCGGCGGGTTCATAAATTCGTCCAAGGATTTTTTATTCTTGTCCAATCGATCATCAAGGGCTTTTTCCTCGCTCGGTGTCATTTGATTGGCTTCCTGGTTGGATTCATTTAAGGCGTCTTGATCGATAGCGTTCAAATCAGCTTCCAAACTAGTCTTTTGTTCTTTGGTTATTTTTTTGAACTTAAAGGCCTGAGAAACGTTCATCAGCTGATAAGTAACGCGGCCATGAACCCGGGTATAACCCGAATCCATATTGCCGGAAAGCTGATAAGAATACCCCGCTTGTTGCGCATAGGCGGTTCCTATCAGGGAAGCCAAGGTACAGGCAAAAATAAAATAAATCGCGGTTTTCATAAACGATCCTTTCGATCGGAGTTAGGAAAAGGCTCATAATTCTAAAAGCCTTTTGATTCGCTGCAAGCCAGGGCATTTTAACACTGACTTATGAAATATTACTGCAATCGATCTCATGAATTTTGAGGATAACAGGAAGGCGTTCGTCCGAAAAACGGATTTTGTCGCAAAAGCGTTTACTGCCGGGGAAATCGGTTCCAGGGAATAATCAGTTTAAAAAGCCACTCGAAAGCACTATCGGGTAAAAGCCACTTGAGGAAAGCCATGACCTTGGCGTCGCCCCCGGCCACATAGGCGATTTCCATAGGAGAGTCGTTCAGGATTTTCCAAATGAGTTCCGCCAATTCACTGGCCGGTTTCCCTTTGGCGAATTCCTTCTCCGCGGTCTTTTCCATCCAAGCCATGTAATCTTTATAAGCCGATTGGGGCGACCGGGCCCTTTGACCGTAGCGGGCGGAGGTGGTCACTTGAGTGGAATAGGTGCCGGGGGCGATTTCCGCCACCTCGACGCCGAAGGGCCGCAGTTCCTGCCGCAAACCCTCGCTTAGAGAGCGGACCGCGAACTTACTCGCGGCATAGGCGCCCAAACCTGGAAAAGCGATTCGGCCCGAGATACTGCCGATGTTAATAATCTTTCCAAAACCCCGAGCCCGCATCACCGGCGCGACCGCGCGGATCACCCGTAAATAGCCGAACACATTAGTGTCAAACTGGTCTTTTAAATCCTGGTCGGATAAATCCTCCAGGAAGCCTGCCATGGCGAAACCCGCGTTATTGATAAGGACATCAATACGGCCTTCTTTTTGAATAAGGTTTTTTACCGCCTTGTCGACCGAGGCGGTTTTTGTGACTTCCATGAACAGAGGATAAACTTCTAAGCGGCGGCTGAGCTCTTTTAACGCCGGTATTTTTTTCGGGTTCCGGTAAGTGGCATAAATCCGGTAGCCTTTTTCCGCCAGCAGTCGGGCAGCTTCAAATCCAAACCCGGAGGAGGCCCCCGTAATCAGCGCGACTGGTTTAGGGGAGATAGTCTTCATCGGGTGAACCTCCGATACATTCCCCGCAAAATCCAGTCGTAAGCGAAATTCGGGAGGAACCATCGGACCACGGGAAACCATTCGGCGTCAAAGCCGACCGGATAGCGGGCCGCCATCCGGTCGGCTTGAAGGGCTTTCAGGATCACCTCAGCGACCTTTTCGGGCCCGGGAGCGTTCAACGACTGCTGATTGCCGAAAGCCAGAATTTTCTCAAGAACCGATTGGTAAGCGGATTGCCCCTGGGTAAACACCTTCGTCTTACGGCGGTTATATTTGAACTGGGTATTCATGGAACCCGGCTCCACTGCCGCTGTTTCAATGTTAAAGGGTCTCAGCTCAATTCGTAAATTTTCGGTCAACGCCTCGACCGCGTGCTTTGTGGAACAGTAAAGCCCTATTCCCGCGAAAGTCATTTTACCCGCCAGGGAGCTCAGTTGAATAATCCGGCCGGACTTTTGGGCCCGCATCACCGGCAGGACGGCCTTCGTCACCCGCATCAGGCCGAAGACATTGGTCTCATATTGGGTTTGAATATCCTCATCTGTGAATTCTTCCAGGGCCCCGAAGGCGCCCAAGCCCGCGTTATTGATCAAAGCATCGAGCCTGCCCGTTTTTTTAAGAAGAACGGCAACCGCTTTCTGAACCGAAACGGATTTATCCACATCTAGGGGGAGAATCTCAATCGGAAGCCCTGAAGCGGCTTGGCGCAGAGGTCCGGCTTTTTTCAAATTCCGCAAGGTGGCGAAAACTCGATAGCCCTTTCGAGCCAGCAAAAGGGCGGTGGCGAAACCAATTCCAGTCGAACAGCCGGTGATGAGAACAACAGGACGGTTTTCCATAGACCCCCAGAAAATGGTTGAATGGCCTTCAGTCTAATTCACTGCCCCGCGATTCAAAAGAGGGCAAAAAGCTTTTAACCCCGCCTTTCGAGGACTTCAGCGGCCCCGGTCCCCGGAATTTCGGCTTACCTTCAATATTTTTTCTGATAGGATAAGTCCTCGCCGTTTTCATTCCCCAAAGGAGCGTTTATGCGCCTTCAAACTATTTTAGGCCTGACTCTCATGACCCTTCTTGTCCCCGCCGCTCTTTTCGCCGCGGACACCATGGGCGGGACCTCCACCACCGGCTCCAACGAATTTAGCTCCGGGAGTTCAACCCCGAACAAGGTTTATGACGAAATGTCGGTCCTCAAATTGGACGGAACCATCATGGTCCAGCATGTGGATGGCTCCAAACCAACGGCGCTTCAAACCCAAAGCATCGTGGACAAAGGCGACATCTTAACGGTCTATGACAAGAGCTGGGTCATCTTGAAAACTCACAAAGGCGATCGGATCGGACTCGACAGCGGGACGGTCTTGACCGTGGATGAGAGTTTTATTCAGGGGCCGGACCGGCAGATCCGCCTGCTGCTTCAAAAAGGAACTCTTCTTTTAAAAACTAACGGGGATTCTTCCCGCCAAAGCTTTTTCGAGATCAATACGGGCTCGGTAGTAACTTCCATTGATGAGTTGCAGGCCATCGTCAGTTACGACGCGGATAAGAATTTTCTGGATATTAAATACATCAACGGCAAGATCGATGTCATCGACCAAACCCACGAGGAAACCTTCTCGCTTGAGAACACGGAGTACAACGTGGATACCAAAACTGAAAACTCGGCCGAAAACAAAAGAGTTTCAAACCATTCAACACCCTTAGAACATATGGAACACACCTGGGAAAACGGCAAGATGATGGAAACGAACCCTATTCCGATGGATGAGTTGGACGAAATTAACTACAAGAAATTTTTCAACGGCGAGAAACGGCTGGAACCTTCCGATAACAACATGCTCTTGAACGACAGCAATGTGGTGTCTCCCCGCCACCGATGAGCGATCTAACCGTCGAATTCGATTGTCCCTATTGCGGTTCCCCCAATTTCTCCCCGGCGGACCCCGTTTCGGGCGTTCAGGAATGGACCACCGATTGCGAGAATTGCTGCAGGCCCATTACCTTAAGGGTCAAGGTTCGGGGCGGCGAGATTGAGGAAATGGAAGTCGGCCGGGAGCAGGATTAAAAAACACCAAGAATTAACTTTGTGTACTTCGGGGTGAAATAGTTTCGGTTTTACTGAGAAATCGCCGCAGCGCCGCCGGTATGGATCAGGTTCATCACGACTTTGACCGCCATAAAAAGATAATACCCAAAAAGCAGCAGCCCAAAAATCCAGGTAAGCGTCTTTAAAACATTCCGGTTGAAAAGATTACGGCTGTAATGAACCCCGATTCCCAGGCCTGTAAACCAAACCAACTCGCTCACTAATACCGCCGAGAAAAAAGAGGTCGCCGCCCCGCCCGTGAGTTCAATATTGCCGGATAGCTGCAGGGTCCCCACCATGCCGACCCAATAGATGAGGGTAAAAGGATTGGTGGCCGCGATCAGGAATCCCATGACAAACGAATGATCGAGAAACTGTACCTGCTTTTTCAGTTTGGCCGAGTGGGACGAGTCCCCGCTTTCACGGATCTCCGTGAAGATGGAAAAAGCCAGGTAAAGCAGGAAAACAACGCTAATACCCCAGATGATGACTTTTCCCGCCCCCACGATGCCGGTCTTCGAAAGCCCCGCGAAGACAATGTAAGCGAAACTGGCGTCCACTAAGGCGGCGCCCGCTCCGGCCAAAAAGGCCTCTTGGAAGCCCCCCAAAATACCCCTTCGAATCGCGAGAAAATTCACCGGACCGATCAGGGCCGCGGTGCAAAAACCGATGAGGAGCCCCTGGGTGATGGCGGCATAAATCAATTTGAAGGTTTCAGTCATCATGGCCTCATTCTACAGGAAGGCCTCGAGGGATGTCCCGAAAAGTTTCACCATCCTTAAAATCATTTTTTCAAAAACCTTCTTACAAAGAAGTTCCTTATTTTGGTATTCTTTCCCCAATCTTTTTAAAAATAAGGACATCAGCCATGGCACAAACCGGAAAATCTCTTGTAAATATCCTCATGGGAAGCAAATCAGACTGGGAAGTGATGAAAAACGCGTCGGACACCCTAACGCAATTCGGCGTGGCGCATGAATCCCGGGTTCTTTCAGCCCACCGCACACCCCACGAAACGGTGGAGTACGTCTCCGGCGCCGAAGGCCGGGGCGTGGAAGTGGTCATCGCGGCGGCGGGCGGGGCGGCCCATTTGGCTGGCGTTTGCGCGGCCCATACCCTTTTACCCGTCTTAGGCGTGCCGATGGAAAGTAAACTCAACGGTTTGGATTCGCTTCTCTCCACCGCCCAAATGCCCGGGGGCATCCCGGTGGGCACTCTGGCCATCGGCAAGGCCGGCGCGGTCAACGCGGCCCTTCTCGCCATCGCCATCCTGGCCAATAAGGACCCGGAACTCAAAAACAAGTTGAAGAAATTCCGTGAGGATCAAACGGAGAAAATTTTGAAGGAAAAGCTTTCCTAAACAGATTGAGTCGATTTATTTAAGGTTCCCAATGTCCCAGGAAGAAATTAAAAATCCACCCTCTTCTTTCGATGCTCCGGCCCCGGTCCGGTCGGATTATTACGCCCTTTCTTCCCTGGTGAATACCCTCGCGACAACGCTGGGCTATGTTATTTCTTACCAGGAAGGCCAAAAGGCCTTGGCCTTGGTGGAGCGCATCCGTCAATTAGCCAAAAATTTACGGGCGACTTCCGACGTCAAGATCGCTGAGGAACTTTCCCAGATCGTGGCGACGCTTCCCCTGGATCAACTCAATCTTTTAACAAAAGCTTTCACCAATTTCTTCGGCCTCATCAACCTGGCGGAGAAGGTCGATTTGATTCGTTCCCTGAAACAGCCCTATTTGGTGAACGGCGCGCCTCAACCCCGACCCGGCTCCATTACTTCCGCCGTCTCCATTCTGGAACAGCAGGGTGTCCTTCCTAAAAAACTCCAGGCCCTTTTGGACCAGGCCCAGGTGTTGATGGTTTTTACCGCCCACCCGACCGAATCCAAACGCCGCACCACCTTGACCAAACTGCACCGCATCGCCAAGGCCACCACCCGAATGGTCGAGGACAACCTCTCGCCCTTCGAGAAGGAAGATATTGAGAAGTTTATTCTGGAAGAGATCGTGGCGCTCTGGCAGTCCGATGAGGTCCGTCAAGTGAAGCTGAGCGTTTTGGACGAGGTGAAGGGCAATCTTTATTACTTCCAAGAAACCCTTGTCGATGTCATTCCCCAAATTTATAAAGATCTGGAAAGAGCCCTCAAAAAAGCCTTCCCCAAGACCACTTGGAACATTCCCCCGATTATTCGCTTTGGCTCCTGGATCGGCGGCGACCGCGACGGCAATCCCTTTGTCACTCCCGAAGTCACCGTGGAAACCATCCGCCTGCTTCGCAGCGCGGCTCTGCGGATACACATGACCGCGCTATTGGAACTAGGCCAGCGGTTAAGTTCTTCCGACCGGCAGGAGGCCATTACCCCTGAATTAAACCAGTCCCTGGTGAAGGATTCCCTGCTTTTCCCCGAACTCGCCAAGCAATTCTCCACCCACACCCCCCATGAGCGTTACCGCCAAAAATGCACTTATATAAGAGAGAAGCTCAGCCGCACTTTGGAATATACCCTCACTTTCCGGCCCGATTGGAAAAGCGCGCCAGTTCATCCTCCCGCCGGAACCTGGTATTTGAACGGCGAGCAGTTGATGGAAGATCTCAATCTCATGGACGTCAGCCTGCGCGCCCACAAGGGCACCATCCTAGCCGATGGTTTTTTAGGAAAGGTCCGTCGTAACGTTCAAGTTTTCGGATTCCGTCTGGCGGCTTTGGATATTCGCCAGCATTCGGGCCGTCACACCTCGGCCCTGGCTGAGATTTTGAAAAAAGCCGGCATTTGTCCTGATTTTGCCGCCCTGAGCGAAGAGGAAAGAACCAAACTGCTGGAGCAGGAACTCAAGAGTGAACGGCCGCTTATTCCCGTTCGGCATGATTTCACGCAAGAAACTTCCGCTGTCTGGGAAACCTTCCAATCCGTCGCCGCGACCTTGGAGCAACTCAATCCCCGGGCGATTGAGACCTATGTCATCTCGATGACTCACGGTGTCTCTGACGTGCTAGCGGTGTTATTGTTCTTCCGCGAGGTGGGTCTCTACCGCCAGGGCCAATACAGCCACCTCAATATTGTGCCGCTCTTTGAGACCTTGCAGGACTTACAACATGCCAGCGGCATCTTCGAGCAGCTTTTGAAGAATGAGTCCTACCGGGCCCATTTAAAACTGCGCAATGACGTACAGGAAATCATGCTGGGCTACAGCGACTCCAATAAAGAGAGCGGTTATCTTTCCGCCAACTGGGCGCTGTATGTCGCTCAGGCGGACTTAACCAAGCTGGCGGAAACCCACCAAATCGCTCTCAGACTTTTTCACGGCCGGGGCGGAAGCGTGGGCCGCGGCGGCGGGCCGGCCAGCCAGGCGATTCTTTCCCAGCCTCCCGGCACCTTGAAAGGCCGCATCAAGATCACCGAGCAGGGCGAGGTCATCAGCGACCATTACAGCGAGCAGGTGAGCGCCCGCTGGCACTTGGATCAAATCACCAACGCGGTTTTGCGCGGCTCATTCCCTCCCAGGGAAGTCATTCCCAAGGCCGAGTGGAAGCAAATTATGAACAAACTGGCCAAACGGTCTTTGGAAAGCTACCAGTCCCTTATTTATAAAAACCCGAGGTTCGTGGAATTCTTTTACGGCGCCACGCCCATTACGGAGATCAGCTATCACCGCATCGGCAGCCGTCCCGCCAGCCGCAGTAACGACCGGGCTATTGATAACTTGCGCGCCATTCCCTGGGTTTTCAGCTGGATGCAGAGCCGTTACACCTTGCCAGGCTGGTATGGCCTGGGTTCCGCCATTGAGGAATATTTGAAAACCGACCCGAAAGGTCTGTCCGTTTTGCAGGAAATGTATAACCAGTGGCCCTTCTTCCAAACGGTGCTGGAAAACGCCCAGATGATTTTGTCCAAAGCGGATATGGATATCGCCCGCCGTTACGCCGATCTCATCAAGGATCAGTCGCTTAAAACCGAGATTTTCGAGACCATCCGGGGTGAATATGACCGTTCCGTGCGGGTTATTTGCCAGATCGTCCAGATTAAAGAACTTCTAGAGAAAGATTCGCTTCTTTCGGAGTCCATCAAACGACGTAACCCCTACATCGACCCCTTAAGCTTTATTCAGGTCGAACTGATCAAGCGCCTGCGCCAAAATCCCAGCGAAGAGCAAAAGCTTGAGCTGGAAGACGCCATTCTCATGACCATCAACGGCATCGCCGCTGGTTTGAAGAATACCGGTTGAAAAAAGGCTTCTCCCCCGAAGTTCTTCGGGGCCTCTGTGGTAAATTAACCCCATGAACGAAATCCAAAAAGCAGCGCAAATCATCCAAGAAGGCGGCCTGGTGGCTTTCCCCACCGAGACCGTTTACGGTCTGGGAGCTGACGCGTTAAATCCTTTGGCGGTCGCCGCCATCTTCGAGGCCAAGAACCGACCCACCTTTGACCCCCTGATTGTTCATGTGGCCGATATGCGCCAGGCGGAAATTCTGGTTCACAAGTTCCCGGAAAAGGCCCTGAAGCTGATTGAAAAATTCTGGCCCGGGCCTTTAACCCTCGTGCTTCCTAAATCCCCGCTCGTTCCGGACATTGTGACCTCTTCTTTACCCAATGTGGCCATCCGGGTCCCCAATCACCCCATCGCCCTGGAACTCATCCGGGAATCGGGCCGGCCTATTGCCGCGCCCAGCGCCAATCCTTTCGGCCAGGTCAGCCCCACGACCGCCGAACATGTGCGCCAATCCTTGGGAGGGAAACTTGACATGATTTTGGATGGCGGTCCCTGCCAGGTGGGGGTGGAATCCACCATCATCTCCTTCGCTGAAAAAGAACCTACCCTTCTTCGTCCCGGGGGTGTCCCGCTGGAGGAGATACAAGCCGTAATCGGGAAAGTCTTGGTTCCCGTCATTGTCGCCGGAGCAAAACCCCAGGCTCCCGGTCAATTGCTTCAGCATTATTCCCCCAAAACCCCGATGGTTTTGCGAGAAAGCCAGGAATCCTTGCCGGAACAAAAAAAAATCGGTCTGCTTTCATTTCGAAAGCCCCAGACCGATTTTCATTTTCACGCGGTGGAGGTTTTATCCGAGCGCGGAGATTTAAGAGAAGCCGCAGCCCATCTTTTCGCCGCCTTGCGCCGTTTAGACGCGGCGGGGTTAGACCTGATTGTCGCCCATCCCGTGCCCCCGGAGGGTTTGGGACGTGCCGTCAACGACCGGCTCACCCGGGCCAGCCAAAAACGGTAGCCGGCCCTTCACCCAGCCTTAACTTTTCGAGAACAGAAAACCTTTCTTGGTTTGCATATCACCCTCAATACCCAAAATGCGGCGGACAGCTTTTTTCAGGTCATTTAAACTTAAGGGTTTGTTCATGAACAGGTTGACGTTGAAACCCTTTTGATTAAACTCTTCCATCATGTTCACGTAATAGCCCGAAACAACGATCACCGGAAGGTTGGGGAATCTTTTACGGATATCCGGCAAAACCTCGAGGGCGCTCATAGCCTGCAGTTTCAAATCCGTGATCAAAAGGTCAAAATGCCCTTCCTCCAGCTCCGCCAAGACTTGTCCGCCGGCCTCGGCCATCACGATTTCATAGCCTTCCTGAGCAAAAGTCTTTTGGTAAAGCTTCTGGGCTCCCATATCATCTTCCGCGATTAAAATTCTAAAGTCGGTCTTTTTCATATACTTGCTCCTCGATTGGTTTAGTTTCTCCTTACTTAAAGCAACCCTTGTGCCAAAGAATAATCAATGAATGAGGATCAACTTGATAGGCGAAGCGCTTTCAAAAAAGCCAAAATGACCCAACGGGGAAGTTTTTACCCATTCCCATAGGCTGAAAAACAGGCTGAATCTCTATGAAAACCCAAAGCCTTTAGGTAATCTTGGGGCCAACTTCAGAGGAAAGGCGCTCCATGAAATACCGCAAGTTGGGACAATCCGATATCGAGGTTTCCGAGATTAGCTTGGGCTGTTGGACTTTGGGAGGCCTCAACTGGGTGGACGGTATTCCCAACGGCTGGGCCAATGTGGACGAGGCCGAGGTGAAAAAAGCCATCGACTACGCCCTGGATCAGGGCGTGAATCACTTTGACAACGCCGACGTCTACGGCAACGGCCGGGCCGAGCGGATGCTTTCTAAAATTTTAGGCGACCGTTCCAAAAAACTGACCATCGCCACCAAGATCGGTTGGTTCCCCGGTACTGCCGAGAACGCTTACGAACCAGCCCATATCCGCCACCAGTGCGAGCAGTCCTTGATTAACCTCAAACGCGATGTCATCGACCTTTATTATTTCCACCATGGGGACTTCGGTCCTAACGACCGCTATCTGGATAACGCCGTCACGGTCATGCGCCAATTGCGCCAGGAAGGCAAAATCCGCCTGATCGGGCTTTCCGCCTATGGTACGGACGATTTCACCCGGCTGGTACCCAAAGTAAATCCCGACATTCTCCAAAGCCGGGCTCACTCGATGGACGATGAGTTCATCCGGGAAGGCTCCCCCGTGCGCAAACTTTTGGACGAGCGCAAAATGAGCTTCGTGGCCTTCTCCCCCCTCAACCAGGGAATCCTGCTGGGTAAGTTCGACCCCAAGAATCCTCCCAAGTTTGAAGAAGGCGACCACCGTAAGAAAGACCAGCGCTTCACCACCGAGTTCTTAACCAAAATTCATCCTAAAATTGAGAAACTCAAAAGCCGTTTTGGAAACGACATCAAGGACCTCTCCCGGGCCGCTCTGCAATACGATCTCTCCCACCCCTGTGTAGCCTGCGCCATCCCCGGCTTCCGCAATTTAAATCAGGTTCAAGTGAACTTGGCCGGGGCCGACAAGCCTATCACGGCCGAAGACGCCGCCTTTATCCGGGACGTGTTTAAAAATTAAGTTCGTACGCGAAAAGCCGCTGAGGAGAGCGCGGTTCATATCCGCTCTTTCCTATGTTAACCTGTGGTTCCAAAATTAAACTAATGGAGATTCCCATGACCCCCGAACAAGCCTATGAGGATTTATTACGCCGGATGAAAGAAATCGCCGTACTTGGCAATACCGCCGGGGTTTTGGGCTGGGATCAGGAAGTGAACATGCCCGCGGCCAACGCCCCTTACCGGGGCGAGCAGTTATCCCTTCTGGCCGGAATGTGCCATCAAAAGTTCACCGACCCGGCGGTGGGCGAACTCATGGCCCAGGCCGAATCCTCCAAAGCCCTCACCGGCGATCCTTTGAGCGACAGCGCGGTCAATTTAAGGGAATGGCGCCATTCCTATGATCGTTCCAAAAAACTTCCCCAACGGCTCGTGGAAGAAATGGCCGGCATCACCTCCAACGCCCAGGTGGCCTGGGTGGAAGCCCGTAAAGACAATAAGTTCTCCCATTTTCAATCTTGGCTGGAAAAAATCATTCCCCTCGTTCAGGAACAGGCGAAGTGCTACGGCTATCAAGACCACCCTTACGACGCTTTGCTGGAAGATTACGAACCCGGTTTAACCACCGCCAAACTGAATCAGCTTTTCCCGCCCTTGAAGAAAAGCCTGTCCGAACTCGTGACGAAGATCACCTCCGCCAAGCGCCAGCCGAATCTTTCTATTTTGAAACGCGCCTGCTCTATCCCGGCCCAACAGGCCTTCTGTCATAAATTAGCGGAAGCCATCGGTTTTGATTTTGAGAAAGGCCGTATCGACATCAGCGCCCATCCCTTTACCACCGGCCTGGGGCCCAATGACACCCGTATCACTACCCGTTTCGAGGAAACCAATTTCGAGAACGCCTTTTTCAGCACCCTTCATGAGGCCGGCCACGGTATATACGACCAAAACCTCCCGGGTGACCTGCATTACGGCACCCCCCGGGCCTCGGCGGTTTCTTTGGGCATCCACGAGTCCCAATCCCGCCTGTGGGAAAACCTGGTGGGCCGCGGCTTGGCCTTTTGGAAGTTCTTTTTTCCTGAGCTTAAGAAAAGCTTTCCCGGCGTGTTTGAGGATGTGTCGTTAGAGGACTTCTATTTCGCCATCAACCACTCCGCGCCTTCTTTTATCCGCACCGAATCGGACGAAGTCACTTACAACCTTCACATCTGTTTAAGGTTTGATATTGAGACCGCCCTCATCAGCGGCTCCCTGAAGGCTTCGGATATCCCTTCCGCTTGGAACACCGCGGTGAAACAATATTTAGGCATCGTCCCAACGAACGATACGGTGGGTTGTCTGCAAGACGTGCATTGGAGCCATGGCAGTTTCGGTTACTTCCCCACTTATACTTTAGGAAATCTGTATTCCGCGCAATTTTTCGCCGCGGCCAGCAAGGACTTGGGCGGTCTGGAACTGGGTTTCGAGAAGGGCGATTTCAAACCCCTAAAAAAATGGTTGAACGAGAAAATTCACGCCCAAGGCCAGCGCTATCGAGCGGGCGATCTGTGTAAAACAGCGACCGGCCGGGAATTAAGCAGTCAGCCGTTTCTCGATTACCTGGGTAAAAAATTTGGCACGCTTTATGGTTTTTAAATCAATTTGATTTCCAGCTCTTTTTAACGTTTTTTCCCGTCTAAATAAAAAGTTATACTGGGTTCAGAGTCCGAGGAAAAAGGCTTTGGAAAGATCCTAGACTTTTTGGTGAATCCGATAAAGGCCGCCTATGGAACGCTCTTTCACGCTGCCGACTGGAAAAACCATCCTTAAATTCCTCCTTCTTTTCGCTGTTTATTTTATTTCAGCGAAACTAGGGCTCAAACTGGCTTATGTCCATTCCAGCGCGACCGCGGTTTGGCCGCCAACCGGTATCGCCCTCGCCGCCTTTCTCATTTGGGGAGACGAGGTTTGGCCCGTCATTTTCCTCGGTGCTTTAATCGTCAATCTGACCACCGCGGGTTCTTTCTGGACCTGCCTGGGCATCGCTTGCGGGAACACGCTGGAAGCCTGGGTCGGCGCCCTGCTGGTACGCCGGTTCGCCAACGGAAGCCGCGCTTTTGAGCGGGCCGGAGATATTCTCAAATTTGTTTTTCTCGCGGAAATCCTTAGTACCGCCCTCAGCCCTACCTTCGGCGTCGCCAGTCTTTGCTTGGGGCACACCGCGTCTTGGTCCCAGTTCTCTTCCATCTGGACCACTTGGTGGTTGGGGGATTTATCCGGAGCCCTGATCGCGGCCCCGCTTTTACTTTTAGTCTGGAACCAGCCCCGATGGGATATCCGCCAAGTTCCTGAGATCTTGATCACTCTGGGAGGAGTCGCTCTCACCGCCCAGATCGTTTTCGGGCCCTGGTTCGCGGCCCCCGGCCAAAATCTTCCGGTCGAGTTTTTTTGTATCCCGCCCCTGATTTGGACCGCCTACCGTTTTGGCCCCCGTGAAACCGCCGCCGCGATTTGCACCCTTTGCGGGGTAGCCCTCATCCATACCTTGAACGCCCATGGACCCTTCACCCGGACCAATCCCAATGAATCCCTGCTCTTGCTTCAAGCTTTTATGGCAGTCGCCTCCATCACTTCCCTGACTCTCGCCGCCGCGATTACGGAGCGAAAAATGGCCGAAGAGGGAATGCAGAGGGCCAAACGGGCTGAAAAAGCCCTTCAAGAAAAGATCGCGCTGGTAGAACTGCTGCAATCCATCGCGGTGGCCGCCAACGAATCCGCCAGCCTGGAAGAAGCGGTTCAAACCACCCTCGATATGATTTGCCGTTATACCGGTTGGCCTGTGGGCCACGCCTACTACTTGGAAGAAGGTTCCGAGTCTCGTTTGAAACCGGGTCTCCAATGGCGCCTCAAGGACCCGGAAAAATACCAGCGATTCAAAGAAATCACTGAAAAGACTTTCTTGGAGTCTGGACAAGGCCTTCCGGGAATGGTCCTCCTGACCCGCGCGCCTTATTGGATTGAGGATGTTACCCGCCATCCCAACTTTCCCCGGGCTAAGGCCGCGGTGGATATCGGGGTCCGGGCTGGTTTTGGTTTTCCGGTCTTGAGCCACAAAAAAGTGATGGCGATCCTGGAGTTTTTTTTTGACCAACCAGTCTCAGCCAACGAGGAATGGCTGGAAAATATGGCGCATGTGGGCGTTCAACTCGGACGGGTTTCGGAACGCCATCAAGCTAAAGAAGATCAAAGCCGGCTGGCGCTTTTGGTGGAGACCAGTTCAGACTTTATCGTCACCGTAACGCCGGAAGGAAAGGTTTTATATCTTAACGAGGCGGGACGCAAAATGGTTGGTTTGGAAAACCACCCCGATATCCATTCCCTTACTCATGACGATTTCATTTTTCCGGAGGATATCCATCGCCTGCACAATGAAGTCATCCAAGCCCTTTTAACCCAAGGCCATTGGGAGGGTGAGTTCCGGTTAAAAAACTTCAAAACCCTTAGGCCGATCCCGGTTTACTTCAGCGCGGGGGTTTTAAAAGACCCCGCCACGGGACAAATCAGCACCCTGGCGGCGATCGGCCATAACATCACCGAGAAAAAACTGACGGAGGAAGCCCTCCTCAACAGTGAAAAGCATTTCCGGTCCCTCATTGAGAACGCTTTGGATATCGTGACGATTTTGAATGAGAAGGGCGTCATCCTTTTTGAGAGTCCCAGCATCGAGCCTGTTTTAGGCTACGGCCAAAACGACCTCATCGGCGTCAGCGCTTTTTCGCTCATTCATCCCGATGACTTGGATCGGGTCAGGACAACCTTCGCGGCCCTGTTGCAAAACCCTTCTCAAACCCAATCCGTAAGATTCCGTTTCCTCCATCAGACAGGTTATTGGCGCGATTTGGAATCGGTGGGCAAAAATCTACTGGGCGAACCCGCCGTTCAAGGCATCGTGGTGAATTCCCGGGATATCACGGAACGCCAAATCGCGCAGCAATCCCTGAGAGAAAGCGAGGAAAGATTCCGAAAGCTTTCCGAGGCGACTTTGGAAGGGGTTCTCATTTCCGAACAGGGACAAGTCATAACCGCTAACCTGACATTCGCCGTGATGTTCGGTTATAGGCTTGAGGAGCTTTCCGGAAAAGAATCGATCGATTTTGTCGCTCCCGAAAACCGGGATTTGGCTCAAAATCACATCGCGTCAAATTATGAGAAAACCTATGAAATAAAGGGTCTTCGAAAGGACGGTTCTACTTTTCCAATGGAAGTCACCGGGAAATCCATTCCTTTTGAGGGCCGTATCGCGCGGGTCACCACCTTGAGGGATGTGACCGAGCGCAAAAAAGCCGAAAAAGATCTCCGGGAGCAGGCCGAACTTCTCAAGTCCATCGTCGATAATATGGGAGAGGGTCTGTTAGTTTGCGACGAAAAGGGGAAAACTCTGTTTTACAATTCGGCCACGGAAACTATGTTAAAAGGGGAAATCGGCGATCCTATTTCAGGAGACGGAAAAAGAAAAAATACCGTTTTTAAAATGGACCGTATTACCCCCCTTTCCGCCGAGGAGCTTCCCATCACCAAAACCCTCCAGGGAGAATCCTCAGACAACGTGGAACTATTTATCCAAAACCCTAAAAAACCGGAAGGCCTTTATATCCAAGCCACAAGCCGGCCTATCCGGGATTCGGAAGGAAAAATCCGGGGAGGCGTTTCGGTATTCCGGGATGTAACGGAACAAAAGAAGATTTTCCAGATCCTCGCCGAAAGCGAAGAGCGGTTCCGGTCGGTGATCCAGTCGTCCCCGAATGCCATTATTGTCTCCGATAGCCGGGGGCTCACGCTCTCCTGGAATAACGGCGCCGCCAAAATCTTCGGTTATGAGGAAAAAGAAATGCTGGGAGAACCCCTTTCACGGATTATCCCCCAAAAATACCGCAAACCCCACCAGGAAGGGATGACGCGGCTTCAGCTAACGGGCGAGTCCCGGCTGATTGGCCGCACCGTGGAGGTCCAGGGTCTGCGCAAAGACGGGGTGGAATTTCCGATTGAACTTACTCTTTCCTCCTGGAAATCCGGGGACAATGTTTATTTCGGCGGGATTATTCGGGACATTACGGAGCGCAAACGGGTTGAGGAATTGATGCGGTCTAATACCGAATTACAGCAATTTGCCAATGTCGCCTCGCATGACCTGCAGGAACCCCTCCGGATGGTGGCCAGTTATGTCCAATTGTTAGCGGACCATTGCAAAGGCCAACTGGACGCCGAAGCCTTGGAATTCATCGGCTATGCCGTGGATGGCGCCAAACGTATGCAGCAGCTCATCAACGCCCTTTTAGATTACTCCCGGGTAGAAAGCCAGGGCAAACCGCCTCAACCCGTGGACTTTAACAAGACTTTTGAGCAAACCGTCTCGAATCTCGAGATCAAAATTGAGGAGACTGGAGCTAAAATTGATCGCGGCCCCCTGCCGAACGTCATGGGTGATCCCGTTCAACTCATCCAGCTCCTGCAGAACCTTTTCAGCAACGCCATTAAATTCTGCAAAAACCAAAAACCTGAAATTCAATTCAAAGCCGAGGAAAAGGAACGGGAGTGGGTCTTCTCCTGCCGGGATAACGGCATCGGCATTGATCCCAAGTACTTTGACCGTATTTTCGTTATTTTTCAGCGGCTGCATCACCGCTCCGAATACGAGGGAACCGGAATCGGCTTGGCTATTTGTAAAAGAATCGTGGAACGGCATGGTGGACGCATTTGGGTCCAATCCCACCCGGGCGAAGGATGCACCTTTTTCTTTGCCCTACCCAAAAAGGAGTAAAGTCATGGAAAAAAGCAAAGAAGCAGCCCTGCAGGTTTTACTGGTCGAAGACGCGCCTGGGGATGTCCGGTTAATTATCGAGGCTTTTAAGCATACCGAATTAGACACCCAGCTTCATGTGGCCTGGGACGGAGCGGAAGCCCTGCGCTACCTGTGGGCCTCGCCTCCGGAAAGCCCGCTTCATCCGGATTTAATCCTATTGGACCTCAATATTCCTTTAGTAAATGGTCATGAAGTTTTGGCGCAAATTAAATCCCACCCTGATCTCAAAAAAATTCCCGTGGTAGTTTTAAGCAGTTCCCAATTGGAAGAAGATATCTCCAAAGCTTATCAGTCCTACGCGAATTCTTATGTTATGAAACCAGTGGATTTACATGATTACTTTAAAGCGGTCCAATTGATTGAGAAGTTTTGGCTGGATTTCATTCAACTTCCGCCGAAATAAAAACCTGATGTGAAAATTAGGTTAAAAACGATGTTTTTGAAAAAAGGCAATGATTCCGTCTTGTTTTTCATTTTTCGTTGTTTCAAGCGTTTACCTTCATTAAAACCCGCCTAAAAATTTTACAAAACCTCAAAAATACGACTTGAGAAGAACCTAACCCTTTTTTGCTCGATTGCAGTCCGATTGAAAGCGATATAATTAAGGGGGTAGATCATCCTAAATACCTTTCCTGATTTCCTGACAGTTACATCAAAGGCGTTTCCGAGCTAATTCGCAAAAACCTTTTAATTCACAAGGAGAACCCATGGTCGAAAAAACCATTAACCTTCTTCTAGTTGAGGATAATCCAGGCGATGTGCGGCTTTTCAAGGAATTCCTGAAATCCTCAGGCGACGGTGCCTTTCATATGGAGCATGTTTCCAGTCTGGCTTCGGGGCTCAACCGTCTTCATCATAATCATTTGGATCTTATCCTCTTGGATCTCGCCTTGCCCGATGGAACAGGCCTGCAAACCCTTCAAGACGTTCATCATGCCAGTCCCCAAATCCCTATCATCATCCTGACAGGCAGTCAGGATGAAACCTTAGCCATGGAATCCCTGCAGAACGGGGCTCAGGATTATTTAATTAAAGGACAGGTCAACGGCGATCTTTTAGTAAGGGCTGTCCGGTACGCCCTGGAACGGTTCACGCTTTTTCAAAAAGTAAGGGAGGAACAACAGCGCTATGAACTGGCCGCCATCGGGTCTAACGACGGTCTCTGGGACTGGAACCTAACGACTGACCGGATGTATTTTTCCACCCGGTGGAAGCTCATGCTGGGATACCCCCCCGAAGCCGTCGGCGAGACACCCGACGAGTGGCTGAAACGGGTCCATCCGGACGATTTGACAAGGGTTCAGCACGACTTAACCGAGCATCTAGCCCGAAAAACACCCCACTTCGCTAACGAACACCGTTTACAACATAAAGACGAAGGCTATCGGTGGGTCTTAAGCCGCGGCATAGCCGTTTTTAACCCCGCCGGTAAAGCGGTACGGATGGCCGGCTCTTTTACCGATATCACCGATTACAAACATTTGGAGCAAAGCCTGGCCCAGCAGGCCTATTATGATCCCTTAACGCGCCTGCCCAACCGGGTGCTTTTCATGGAAAATTTAAAACGCTCGTTTGCTCACGCCCAGAGAAACTCCAATTACCTTTACGCCGTTTTGTTCCTTGATATGGACCGATTCAAGTTTATCAATGATAGTTTCGGCCATTTGTCCGGCGACCGACTGCTGGTGGAGTTCGCCACCCGTCTCAGGGTCTGCGTTAGGCCAAACGATCTTGTGGCGCGGATTGGCGGGGATGAGTTCAATATCCTGCTGGAAGATTTAAAAGATCCGGCGGAAGCTATTACGGTTGCGGAACGAATTTTGAAAGAATTTCAGGACCCTTTTATCATCAACGAGACGGAAATCCTTCTGAGCGCCAGTATCGGTGTCGCTTTCTCCAGCAACGGCTGTCCCTCACCGGAGGAACTGCTGAAAGCCGCTGACAACGCCATGTACCGGGCCAAAGCCTTGGGAAAAGCGCGCTACGAGATTTACGACACTTCGATGCACGCCCGGTCGGTCGACACGCTGAAACTGGAAGCGGATTTCCGGCGGGCTCTTCAGAAACAGGAATTTTTTACCCTTTACCAACCCATCGCGGATTTGAAAACGGGTCACATCGTCGGCGCCGAAGTTCTACTTCGCTGGCAGCATCCCCACCGGGGCCTCTTGGGACCCGCTCATTTCATTCCGCTCATTGAGGAAACTGGGCTCCTGGGCCGTCTGGATGAGCTTTCCCTTCGGGCGGCCTGCGCCCAAAACAAGGTCTGGCATGCCGCAGGCCATAATGATCTTTGGGTTTCCATTAATCTCTCGGCTCAACAGGTTCGAAATCCCCATCTTCCCCACTTGATCCAAAAAGTCCTGGAGGAAATGGGTTTGGACAGCCGTTTATTGGAAGTGGAAATTCCCGGATGGCTGGTTATTAAAGAAAGACTCGATCTGGCGCCTATCTTTCACGAACTTCAAAAAACCGGAGTGCAAATCGCCATTGATCATTATGGTGTAGGCCTATCCTCGCTCAAGGACATGCGGGATTTCCCCATTCATAACATTAAAATTGACCGGGACTTCATTAAGGGGATCGAGAAGGATTCTTTCGACAATTCCCTCATAGGAATGATCATCACCGCGGCCCACGGCATGGGAATTCATGTAACCGCCACTGAAGTAGAAAAAGAATCCGAATCGAATTTTCTGCGGAAGAACGAATGCGATTATATCCAAGGGTCTATTTTTAGCGCCCCTCTTACCGCCGACCAATTCACCCAGCTTCTGACGCTGGATCAAAAAATCTTGAAATAAAGGATTAAAGAGACTCGCCAAGAAAAAGGCGGTAGGCGGGGTTATCGGTTTCCGGGCTGTTTTCGTAGCCGATCTTCTTCAAAAAGCGGTCAAAGTCCTTCCGCTCGCTTTGGGGAACCTGAATTCCCGCCAAAACCCGGCCATAATCCGCGCCATGATTGCGATAGTGAAAAAGGGTGATGTTCCAACTTTTGCTCATTTGTTCCAAAAAAGTCATCAAAGCGCCGGGGCGCTCCGGAAACTCGAAACGATAAAGAAGCTCATGGCGCACCTCGGGGGCGCGCCCGCCGACTAAATGCCGGACATGAAGCTTCGCCATCTCATTGAGACTGAGGTCCAACACGGGCAATCCGGCTTTTTTCAATTTTCGAATGACTGCGAGGGTTTCAGATTGATTTTTCACCTGCAGACCGACAAACACATGGGCTTGGGCCGGATCAGCATAGCGGTAATTGAATTCCGTAATGCTGAGACCCTCTAACAAACCGCAAAAATCCTTAAAGCTGCCCGGCCTCTCAGGGATGGTGACCGCCAAGAGCGCTTCCCGCCGTTCCCCCAGTTCCGCCCGTTCCGCCACAAACCGGAGGCGGTCAAAATTCATATTGGCGCCGCAGGCCACCGCTAAAAAAGTCCGGCCCGTGACCCCGTGTTTTTCAACATACTGTTTCAACCCCGCCACCGATAGGGCCCCCGCCGGCTCCAGAATAGACCGGGTGTCCTCAAAAACGTCCTTTATGGCGGCGCATACATCGTCGGTGTCGACTAAGAGAATGTCATCCACCAGTTCCCGGCAAAGTTTAAAGGTTTCCTCGCCGACTTTTTTAACCGCCACCCCATCGGCAAAAAGACCAACTTGGGCCAGACGCAGGCGTTTGCCTGCTTTAATGGATTTTTTCATCGCGGCCGAATCCGCCGGCTGGACCCCGATCACTTTAATTTCCGGACGCAGCTGTTTCACGTAAGCCGCGATCCCTGAAATCAGCCCGCCGCCGCCAATCGCGACAAAAACCGCCTCAATGGGTTGGGGATGCTGGCGGAGCATTTCCATGCCGATGGTCCCCTGGCCCGCGATAACTTCGGGATCGTCATAGGGATGAATAAAGGTCTTTTTTTGACGTCGGGCCAGGCTTAAAGCGAAATTATAGGCCTCATCATACGAATCGCCTTTGAGGATAATTTGAGCGCCCCGGGAAGCGACCGCTTGAATTTTAATTTCAGGAGTAGTGACCGGCATCACGATGGTGGCCCGGCAGCCAAGTTTTTGAGCGGAAAGCGCCACACCCTGGGCGTGATTTCCCGCCGAAGCCGCGACCACCCCGGACCGGAGGGCCTTCGCCGAAAGCGATGCCATCTTGTTATAAGCGCCTCGGAGCTTGAAAGAAAAAACCGGTTGAAGGTCTTCGCGTTTTAGAAAAATGTTATTTTGCAGCCGTTTGGAAAGGGCCGGCGCTTTTTCCAGGGGTGATTCCACCGCCACGTCATAAACCTTGGCGTTAAGAATTTTGTTGAGATAATCCCGTCCCTTTTTAGAACGGCTGAAGGCCTTCGCTTTTTTCATGAGAGACTCCCCGGGCTGTCACCGCCCCCTGTCTCAAAAACTACTTTTTAGAAACGGCTTTGAGCCCCACAAAAGTCACCAGAAGAATCTCAACCACCACAAAACTGATCACATAAGGCAATCCGCCTTTGGAAAAGCCGTAGCTGTGTAAACCTACTCCCAGGATAAAATTCACCCCGTACCAGGCCATTAGAACCCCCAGGAAGGCTAAGACAACGCCGATTACAAAACCCGCTTCCCGGAGCCAGCCGGAAAGCCGTCCATGCAAAATCGCGACATAGCCTAAAAGGGCGATCAGTGCCCAAGTCTCTTTCGGATCCCATCCCCAGAATCTTCCCCACGAATAATTCGCCCAGACGCCGCCCAAAATGGTTCCCGCGGCCAAAAGCACCACCCCGACTTGAACGACCCGGTAAAGAAGCTTCACTTGTTTTTGAAGGCGTTCTTTATTGGAGGGATGTTTCCAAAGTGTCCAAAGACAGACATGACCGATGCCCAGTGAAAGTAAAAAAGCCGCGTAGCTTAAGGTAATCGTGAGAACGTGGATGGTGAGCCAGAAATTACTCCGCAGCACCGGTTCCAAGGGCTGAATAGATGGATCCAGAATCGTCGGCACGTTATCCGCCAGCACAAAACCCACCCAGGCCAAAATCGATCCGGCCAGGACAAAATAACGAACCTTGAAGATAAGCTCGAAAACAAAAGCGAAAACCGTCATGCCGAAAATAACCCAAATCAGCGACTCATACATATTGGAAACCGGCGGCCGGCCCGCGATGAGGCACCGCATCACAAACCCATAGAGGCTGGTACAAAGACCGATCACGTAAAAGGCGAACCCTGATTTATAAAATAAAGGCGTAACCGAGGTGGATTTAAATAAAAAGGACAATCCAATGAGGACCGCCGCGAGCAGATAGATTCTCCAGGCCAAAAAGAAAGGGTCCACCGCGTTAAATTGAACTTCCAGGGACATCCGGGAACTATCGGCGTAATTCGACCCGCCGATTTGGGTCAAAATCTGGGACAGATTTTGGCTTTCCAATGAAAAATCAGCGGCGTCATGGGTGTCGTAGCTCTTAAGAACCCCGGCAAAAGAAATCAAAACCATCTTAATCGCGTCCGGCATGGCGGCGCCGTTTCGGCGGTAAGCTGTTTGCAAATCCTCTAAAGACGCCCACTTGGCGTTTTTATCCTCCGGAACAGGAACGAGAGCCAGCGCTTTGCCCGATTCGGTATCCTCAAACCGCTGGAGCCGAGAGAAAACTGACAAAGATTCCTTTTCCATGGGGTTAAGCGTGATTTTCTTCTGCTGTTTCGCGTAATTGGTTTTAGCGTAAGCGATAAACCCGTCGTTTTTCAGGAGGAATTGCGGTGAGATTCTTTTTTGGTCTTTGGGAACGCTTAACAGTCCCTTCAGGTCCAAATTCTCAATTAGGATAAAGTCTTTCGTGTCCCAAACGTTCGGATGGGTTAACCAATCCAAAACCGTATCAATGGAAGCTTTTCCTTCAAATTCTTCCCGGCCGGTAATAAAGCGGACACTTTCCCGGGCAAAGGTATCTAAAGGTTTCACCCTTCCCCCGTCCTGCAGGGGAATCAACAATAGCGTTTTGAAATCAAAATCCGCGGCGAATACCGGACCCGCCAAAAGTAAAAAAATTAAAGAAAGTTTAAACCGCATGTTGTTCCCTCTTACCCCAGGCCGGATTTTTGAACCAGAACATTAAGATGATACCTAAAACCATCACGATCGCGCCGCCGTATTTTAACCAAATACCCGGATCCCGGCCCACGGAGAAAACCGAGATGTATTTGCCGTCGGGCATGGCCTGATAGCTGGCTTGATAAATGGTGTAACCCTGATAATGCAGAGGTTTGTTCATGCTGATATTGAATGGAACCTGGGTCCCGTCTTTCTCATTGATGTAAAAAATATCGCTGGCGTAAGAGGCCGGCTTCTCCGTTCCGGGGTCAAACCCCAGCTTAAACTTGATCAAGCGGATCGCGAAAGGCAGATGAATCTGGCTGGGACCGTAAGCCAGCGAGAAGTTTTGTCCGTTAAAGGTGAAAGAGGTTTGGCTTTGAAATCCCAGCCATCCTTCTTTTTTATCCGGATAGTGGCTGACCTCATAATGGATTGCCGGCTGGGGATCTTTTTGATAGCCCAAGGGCTCAGACACATAGGTTTCTTCCGGCACAGCTTCGGTCATCCTTTCTTCCGCTTTAAACTGCATATCCATCCAACCCGTGGAGTTATCTTCCCCGATTTTCAACGGTTGAATCTCGGTGAAATCCCCCCGGTGCCGGGTTTGATATTTCAAACTACCGTCAGAGGCCAGGAGAATCGCCAAAGCGTTCTCTCCTACGTCTTTAGCGCCCCGGGCCAGCCGTTTTTTCCAATCCCCTTCCGTTTCAAAAAAGACGGAGGCGGGCCCCAAATCCAGATGGCTATAATCCTTATGGCCGAGAAACAGCCATTGGTTTTCATGAACGAACGAGCTGTTCAAAACCACATGCACCGCGGGAAAACCTTTCTCCCCCGTTTCTACCGCCCGGCCCCGGATGATTTTTTGGGCGTTCAGGTAAAACTGGTCGATCATTAAAATCCCGCCGTCCTCCAGGTGAACCATTTTGGGATGGTCCGGATTGGGCTGACTCAGTTGAAAGGAAGCCTGGATCGACTCAATCGGATCTTGAGCAGCTTGATAATAAAGTGTGGGTTTTTCTTCCTGAAAGACGGACCCTTGTTCTCCCTCATTCAGGGCAATTTGGCCGTCCGTTCCCATCTTCTGAGTTACCAAGGAACCACCCAGAATGCAGATAATCCCCAAATGGGTAATGACGAACCCTGTCTGATACTTTTTCCATGGAAAACGGGAAAGGGCCGAACAAAGCAGGTTGACCGCCAGCAAAACCAGAAATCCGCCGAACCACCAGGTTCCGTAGACAAACCGTTTCGCCACCGCGGTGGAAAACCGGGATTCCACAATCGTTCCGGTCGCCAAAAGAACCGCTAGAATGAGAATCATAGGGAGCGCGAACTGAACCGACCCCAGGAACTTAAAAATCTTGTTTTGCTGCAGATTTTTCAAACGAAAGACTCCGAAGGTTCAAAATAGAAGGGTCATCTTAAAGGGCGTCCGGGGTCAAAACAAGCTATCTAGACTCAAACAAAAAGCCCTATCCCGGAATAAGGACAGGGCTCGAATAAAAATGCTAAGAATCTTATTTTAAAGGTTGAAATTGACGCCGATATCGATCGGAATGTAGGAAGATGTACCCCCACTCCCTACAATTAAACTATATTTCGCCTCTCCAAAAAGATTCAGATCCGGGCCGAGAGAAAGTTCGGCGCCGCCGCCGACTTGAGCCATTGGGTTAATACTGGAGGCCGATCCGCTCGAAGAGGAATTTTGATAATAAGTCGTAGTGGGATTATAAGTGGTAGAAGCGGTTGCCGAAGCCGCCAAAAGCGAGAGACCCACACCGCCTACAGCGTAAGGTCGAATTCCCTGGCCATCGGCTTTAAGTTTCATAGCGGCTAAAATTTCAAACGCTAAAACACTGGCGCTCGCCGAAACTGTTTCGGTTGAATTTTGGAGGGTAAAAGGATCTTGAACTTGAGCGGTACTGGAAGCGGAGGAACCAAAATTATAAGCCCCTACAATTCCACCAACGGACAAACTACGATCCAGATTAAAATAACCGGCAACTCCACCCCCAAAACCTGTTGAACCATTGTCAAAAGCCACACCGGCTTCCACGTCAAATTCAAAACTTTTAAGCGTCGTCACGCCGGACACCGCTGGATGGGCCGCGGTTGGAGTCGCCGCCGCGGGCGCGCTGGTTCCCACTTGCGTTTGCAGGTTTTGAACAAAAGCCGACAATTGGGGGTTATTGGGATTTAAGGCCAGGGCCTTTTGGTATTCGGCCAGGGCATCCGATTTCTGCCCTAAACCATAATAAGTATTACCCAAACCTTGATGAGCCGCCGCGTTATTAGGATTCACTTGAATCGCCGCTTTATAGTAAAGCACCGCTTTGTTGTAATCTTTAGCCGTATAAAACTGGTTCCCGGCGGCGTAATACTGGTCGGAAGTCGCTTGCGCGGAAACGGAAGAAGCCGTACCCAAAAGAGACAAAAAGATAAACAATCCCATCCATTTCATAAATAACTCCTCAAAATTGAAATTAAGCGGCTATTGAAACACTTATTGATTCGAGGCATCGAATAAGTAGATTGAAAAACATTAAATAATTAAAAACCAATAAACACGGGCAGGCGCTTATTGTGCGACATTTGAGGAAGATTATAACGTTTTGAAAGGAAAGAGGAAAAGGTAAAACCAGGAGGAAAACCAATAAAAAAACCCCGCCCTACCCAAGTAGAACGGGGTCGAAGACTAAACGTTTAGATTACAGACCGAAATTCAGACCCACTTGGATCGGAATATAAACACCGGTTTCTCCGCTGGCGAAGTCCAAGGAGACTTTGCCCTGAACGAACAATTCAGTTTTAGGGGAAAGCACGAAGGCCAATCCTAAACCTGGATCCAGCAAGAAATCCGTGGTGCTGCCTGACACGGTTTCGGAAACTCCCCCAAAGGAGACAGTATCAGAAACAGAAGAAATGGCCACGCCAGCGCCCAAAACGCCATAAGGCTTGATCTTATCGCTATCGGAGCCGAGTTCATACTTAGCAACCAATTCGATTGGGATATAACCCGCGCTGAAGCCCGAGGAGCTTTCGCCCGCCGGAGTGTTAATGCTCCAGTTTTGATAACCGCTCAACACACCTAACGTGAAATTTTGGTCAAAAGCGTATCCGACCATAGCCTCTCCGCCAAAACCCAAGGTATAGGCGTTGGAAGCGTCTCCCGTCGGGATAACCACGTCGCCAGCGACTTGAATTACCCAGTTTCCAGTGGACGAGCTGCTAGCGGCAGTCGTACCAGCGGCAAACGACACGGAAGCCGCCATCATCAAGGCAAAAGCCATGACTAAAGTCTTTTTCATTCTTCGACTCCTTAATATTTTTATTTCCTCTTCCGTCAGGGACGAAAAAGAAAAAACAACTTCAAAACGAAAAATAAAACCTCCCGCCAGCATGAAAGACTGCTATCAGGACCGATTGAAGTTACATAATATTGATAAAAAATTCAAGTTAATGAAACATTTTGATACAAATAAAAGTGGGGGAAAATAATCAAATTATATAAAAATTGCCAGGGTAGGCCTAAGACGCGACAGTTTCTCCCAGGTAAGCTTCCTTCACCTTCGGATTTTCCAAAACGCTTTCGGCTTTCCCCCCCAATAAAACAGCCCCGGTTTCCAGTACGTAAGCGTAATGGGAAGCTTCTAAAGCGAGCTGAGCGTTTTGTTCGACGAGAAGGATTGTCGTTCCTTCTTGATTGACTTTTTTTACCGTCTCAAAAATTAACTCAATAACCTGCGGCGCTAATCCTAATGAAGGCTCATCCAGAAGTAAAAGTTGAGGCCGGGCCATCAGTGCTCGTCCAATTGCCAGCATTTGCTGTTCACCGCCCGAAAGGGTCCCCGCCAGTTGTTTCATCCGTTCTTTCAAACGGGGAAAGAGCGAATAAACCTTTTCAAAATCTTTTTTAATTTCGGCGCCATCTTTCCGCGTATAAGCACCCAAATCCAGGTTTTCGGCGATCGTTAGATTGGGAAATACTCCCCGGCCTTCCGGGCTTTGAACGATTCCAAGTTTCACTAATTCGTGGGGTTCCAAAGCCGTAATGGGTTTGGAATTAAAAAGAATCTCGCCGGCGGAGGGACGTTTGAGCCCTGAAACCGCCCGCAGCACCGTAGACTTCCCCGCGCCGTTGGCTCCGATAAGACAAACGATGGAGCCCCGGGGAACCTGAAGGCTGATCCCCCGTAAAGCCTGAATCGCGTCGTAAAAAACCGAAAGATCTTTAATTTCCAACAAAATCTGGTTCATTTTTTCTTGATTCCTAAATAAGCTTCGATGACTTTGGGATCCTGCTGAATTTGCTGAGGCGTTCCCTCGGCGATTTTGACCCCATGGTCCATCACGTAAATCTTTTCACAAATGCCCATGACGACCTTCATGTCATGCTCGATTAAAAGAACCGATAAATTGAATTCCCGGCGCACCCGCTGAATCACCTGCATCAGCCATTGGGATTCCTGGGGATTCATGCCGGCCGCCGGCTCGTCCAGTAGTAGAATTTGGGCTCCCGTGGCCAGCGCCCGGGCGATTTCCAGTTTTTTCTGATCGCCATAGGGCAGGGCCCCCGCCAAGATCCCACACCGATGGGTAAGCTCCAATAACCCCATTAACCGCTCGGTTTCTTCCCCAAAAGCCTTTTCCACATCATAAAACCGTTTCGTTTGGACCAGCGCCGCTCCCAGGCCGTAAGGCCTGGAATGATGAAAAGCCACCTGAATATTGGTCTCGACGCTGAGTTCTTTGAAAAGCCGGATATTTTGAAAGGTCCTCACCAAACCCCGGCGGGTAATTTCATGGGGCTTCAATCCCAACAGGGATTTTCCGAAAGCCCGCACTTCCCCCTGCTGGGGGCGGTAGACACCTGAGAGAATATTGAAAACGGTAGTTTTACCCGCGCCGTTAGGGCCAATCAGCCCGGCTAATTCACCTTCGCGCAGGGTGAGGGAAAAATGGTCCACCGCTACCAGTCCGCCGAAAGCCAGCGTCACATTTTCCGCGTCCAATACCAAAGGCCGCTCTTCGGGTGTGTGTTTCAAATGAAAACCTTAATTCTGCTTGTTTTTAACCGCCTTAGTTTAACCCAGCTCATCCCTGAAAAATTCAAAATTTAGGATGAAGCTTTTAAAATCCGCTGTGGTAAAATTCCGGCCCATGGACCTCCTTATTTTTGATTTTGACGGCCTGATCTTGGATACCGAAACGGTGATCTTTGAGGCTTGGAATGAGATTTTTGAGTCTTATGGCGCCCATCTGCCTTTAGATCAGTGGGCTTTTTGCATTGGCACTTCCCACAACGCGTTCGACGTTCACGGCTATTTGGAGTCCCAAATAGGCCGAAAAGTCGATCGGAAAGAACTGGCGGACCGGCATCGTCAGCGGATTATGGAGCTTTTAGCCCCGCTTCAACCCCGCCCCGGGGTTTTGGAATACTTTGAGGAAGCCCGCAAACATAAAATCGCCATGGCTTTGGCTTCCAGTTCGAATCAAGATTGGGTGATGGGCCATCTCTCCCGGCTGGGCATCGCGGATATTTTTCATTCCATCCGCACCGCCAATGACGTGGAGAAGGTGAAACCCGATCCGGAGCTTTACCAATTAACCCTGACTACTATGGGCGTTTCACCCGGCCAGGCCATCGCCTTTGAAGATTCTCCCAACGGAATTAAGGCCGCGCAAGCGGCGGGGATTTTCTGTGTCGCTGTTCCAAATTCGGTCACTAAAAATCTGGCTGTGGATCACGCCGATTACCGGATAGAGTCGATGTCCGAGATCAGCCTGAGGGATTTACTGCACCGGGTGGAAACCGGTCAAACCCGGGTTTAATCCTCTATCGTTCCGCGATCAGGATATTGGTCATTCCGAAAGGCTGGCTAAAGTCCAACACCCGCATCAGCGGCAATAAAAAAGCCGGGGTTTTGTTGGGAACCGTCATTCCGTGGGAAAAAGAAGCGACGACCTTTAATTGGTTATCCTCAAGTTTTCGTTTTAAAAACCCCGGCGAAAAAGACATTGCTTTGCGCTCCTCCGGCACCATCGCGGAAAAAAGAAACATCAGGGGATTATTGCGGTTCGGTTCCAAGACCACCACATACTTTCGGGAAACCCGCCTCATTTCTCTCAGGACCGCGTCCATATCCTCCACATGGTGAAGCAGCGCGTGGCAAAAGACCACATCGAAAGCCAGGTCCTGAAAGCTCAGATGACTCGCGTCCATTAAGAATTTTTGAGCGATCGGATTTTTTCCCAGCATTTTTTCAGAAAAATCCACCGCCACCGTTCCACAAATCTGTTCAAAGTAGTAAGAGAAAAAACCATTCCCGCATCCCACGTCGAGCAAACGGGTTTCCGAACTCAGGGGGACATAACTTTGAATTAATTTGATTTTAGGGATAACATATTGCTCAATGACCGGATGTTGGGGTGGTCTGCGATCCTGAAGGGATTTTCTTTCCCAATATTCTTTTTGGAACAAAATTCCTCCCGTGAAAATTAAAAGGGTTGTTTAAAGTCGTTTAAAGAGACGGAAGGAAGATAAGCCGCCCGGGATTCTCTTTTCCACCAATTCCCAGTTTTGGCTTTTTCGGCGAAATTCGTGAAGTGATAGATATCCAGATTCGCTCTTATAAATTGGGGCGGGCCGTTTGGAAAAGGGTTGTTTTTTAATAGCTTCAAAATATCGGGCGAGCCTTTTAAAAGACCCACGACAAAAGCGTTGAACCATTGTTGGTGTTCATCGTTGGAAAGAGCCGCGAACCACATTTGCCAATCCAACCGGGGTTGGTAGGGCGCCACCCAATGGGGAGCCTCGTGAAGATCCCCCGGCTTCCACTTAAACTCATAGGGTATCCAAACATTGCCATCCAGGCTTCCTTCAACCCTGATTTCGGGACGGATAACAGTCATAACCGCGAACAAACCATAACTATTCACACTTTGAAAGGGCGCGAGAACATGGTAAACCGCCGATATGGGCGCGGGCCAACGCAATTTAAGACCGCAGAGGTAACTCATTTGCAAAAGGGACATAAAAAGGATAATCGCTAGAGCCGTCCGGAGAACCCACCGGGGCCATACCCTTATTTTGACGTCTGCCGCTACCGGAGCGGAAAAAAACTTTTTCCGGATAAAACCGGGAACCGCCTCGTCTTCGAGAGCGAATAAACAAAGCGCCAAAGCCAACAAATTGAAAATACCGTAATTGCCCGTGAGCGCGATCAAAACCTGCAGGGACACTAACAGCCAGAAAGCCGCCGGTCTAAACCGCCGAGGCCCAAAAATCAAAAAGGGAACCAATAGTTCTACGGCAAACATATAAACACAGGAAATGATTTGGAAGCCATTGCTGAGTTGGCTCATATACCAGGCTAACGGCGTGGGAAGAGGCTGGGTTTCATAGTGGTAATGCAGGGCTGTCAGATTCCTCCAAGCGGGGTCACCGCTGGAAAGTTTAACTAATCCCGAGGAAAACATCAGACGGAATAAAAGCCATCGGAATAACCCAACCCCAATGCCCGAAAGGGGCGCCGATGCTGTCCGCCTGCTTCTCCAGGTCAGTGGCACCAGCAATAGGGCAAGAAGCCCAGATTCGAGAAGTAAACCGTCCCATTGGAAACTGAGAAACGACTGTCCTACTTTTACGAGCGAAAGATAAAAAAACCAGAGCAAAAAAAGACACAATACGGGCGCCACGTCAAAAAAAAGTAAAAATGAAAGAAGAAAACCACCCCCGCAAAGGAAATCCAAAAAACCGTTGCTGTCGTTAAACCAGCAGAGAGTCGGCGCGTAAAAATAACTTTTCCACCCCAGCGTCTGATAAACCGAATGTAAATAATTATTAAAGGGCAAAATCCCTTGGTTTCCAATCAATCCATCCGTTTGCAGCCACAGAGATCCAAAAGCAAAAGCGTAAACCAAGGCCAGAATTTTAAGAAAAAATTTGCGGGCAAAAATATATTGAGGCCTGTCATCTGCCGGAGCGATACCGCAGGAATCCATGGAGGAAAAAAGGTTCCGATGTTCTGCCACAAATCGGTATAAGCTTTCCGAAAGAAATGAGAAACACGGCACCTTTTCATAAGCGCTTAAAAGCCACTTAAAAAAGACTGAAACCGAAAGACTTTTAAAAACCGCCCGGGCTCCCTGATCAACCATTCCTTCCGTATCAATTAACTGAACCGCGCCTTTAAACTGTTCCAAGGAAATTTCAGGAAATCGGGAACCCGCGCTTTGATAAGACTCGTAATCAACCTCGTCTCCTGTTACGCGTTTCCATCGGCTGATCCATTTACGGCAAAAACCACAATCGCCGTCATAAATTAAAAGAGGTTTATGGGGCGGACGGCCCACCTGTAAGCGGTTTGGCGAAGGAGAATTAGAGTTCATTCAGAAGAGTTCCTTTGT